>DASXNY010000155.1:0-75465 GCA_036494715.1 Thermoleophilaceae bacterium | reverse complement strand
GCACGTCGCTCGCACAGAAGCGCTGCGTGACCCACTGCTTGCGGCTGAACATCTTGGTCTGGTCCGAGAAGAACGGCGAGCGCGGGTTGGTGGAGAGCGAGTAGGTGAGGATCGTGCGCGCATCGGGGCAGGGACCGTCGTGCCAGGTGACAGCCTGCACGTAGGACGAGCCCTCGCTCACCGGCTCGAAGCCCTTGCCCGGGTCGAAGGTCGTGTAGATCGCGTCGAAGTCGCCGTTGGGGTCACCCGGGCCGCCGTGGATCGGCACTTCGGCCGGCCCCTTCTGAACGTCGCCGGGCGCCGCGTCGAGCGGGATGTGCGCGCCCTCGAGGTCGTTGATCGCGTCGCCGAGCGCGAGCCGTACCTGCGGGTTGTTCGTGTCGAGCGTGTTCGGCGTATGCACCGGATCCGAGGCGTCGAACGGCGTCGACCAGGGCGACGGCTCGGCGCTCGAGGCGTGATCCCAGAAGCGGCGGAAGAGGACGGCGCCGCGGGAATCGAGGTTCTCGTGCAGGTCCCAGTTCGCGAGCACGTCGCAGGCGCTGCCCACCTGCACCGGCGGGCCGGACGAGGTGAGCGCCATGCCGCCAGGCATCGAGCGGCACATCGACACGAGCGCGTCGCGCGCGAGCTCGCCGGCGTACTGGCGGTCGCTGAACACCATCTTCTGCATCGACTGGCGCGTGAAGCCGCCGTGATCCACCTGGTCCTGGGTCATGATCAGGCCGATGCGCGTGCGCAGGCTGCGCGCGGTGCGCTCGTCACCGACGATGCGCGGGAAGCCCTCGAGCGGCTGGTGCGGGTTGGCCAGCCAGTAGCTGTCGTTCGAGTTCGTCACGTAGTCGTCGCGGAAGAGCTGGGGGAGGTGCGACGGGCCGAACAGCCCCGGCTCGATCGCGTCCGAGTCCGTGCCCCAGTTGCAGGCCGAGCGCGAGCCATCGAGGATCGGCAGCCCGAGCGCGGTGAATGTGGCCGCGCCGAGCGCCGTGTCGCACTGCTGCGCCTTGTCGTTCGTCACGTTGGGGATCGCGCCGATGTCGGCGTAGAGCGCGTGACCGGTGCGGTCGGCCACGATCGTGTTCACCCACGGGATGCCCTCGTACTTCTTCAGGATCCCAAGCACTTGGCTGGCCGAATGCGCCATGTCCGTGTCGAGGAAGTGGTTGAAGACGCGGAAGTTGTCGGCGTTCGCGTCCGCCAGGGCGAAGGCTGTGAGCGGCGACCACGGCAGCGGCACGCCCTCGAGCGAGTTGAAGATCGGGCCGAAGCGGCTCGAGTAGAGCGTGCGCGTCTCGGGCTCGAGCGAGCCGTCGGGCTGGCGCACCTGCACGGTCACGTCGCGGCTCGTCATCTGCTGCGGCTGGCCGTCGTAGAGGTACGTCGTGGGCGAGCCGGGCACGAGCGTGAGCTGGAACGGCGTGAAGCGGAAGGCGGTCGACACCGTGTGGCTCCAGGCGATCCATTTGTTGTTGCCGATCAGGATCACCGGCACCCCGAACAGCGACGCGCCCTCCACATCGATCTTGCCGGGGATGGTCATCTGTGCCTGGTAGAAGCGCTCGGGACCGGTCCACGGGAAGTGCGGGTTGCCCAGCAGCACGCCGTGCTTGTGGTCGCGCGCGCCGCCCTTGCCAATCGCCACGGCGTTCGACCCGATGCCGCCCATCACCGGCAGCTTCTGTGTGAGCGCGCTCGCGGTCTGCCGCACGCTTAGCGACGGAAGGCCGCCGCCACCGACCGGCAGCGACGCGCCGGGCGGCTGCGCTTCGGCGATGCCTGGGATCACCACGTCCCCGCTCGCCAGCTCGACGAGCTGGTAGAAGCGCAGGTACGCGTCCTGCAGCGTGATCGGCCGCACCGAGGCCTTGCCCCGGCAGCTCGGATCCGGCACGCCCTTGCTGCCGCCGACGTCCGCCAGGTACTTGTTGTAGCCCGCCACGTAGCCGGCCACGGCCTGCTTCACCTCGGGCTTGGGCCCGAGCGGCGCCGGCTTTGCCAGCAGACCGTCCACCACGCGGGAGTCCTTGATCTGCTGGAAGAAGAAGTCGGAGTCGAGATTCGACACCGTCACCCCGTTGCCGCCCTGGTAGTAGCTGCCGTCGGGCCCGAAGTACTTCGAGCGCTCGCCCTCGACGGTCACGTAGTCCTCGGCCATCACGCAGAGGTTGTCCTGCGCGAACGCGTAGCCGTAGCCGTAGCCAAGGCCGCCGAAGCTCGACGCCGTGATATGTGGGATGCCGTGCGCAGTGCGGCGGATCAGCGCGTGGTAGCCGGTCGGCTTAGCGGCGGCTTCCCCGGGCACGGCCAACACGGCGAGCACAAGGCCCGCGACAACCGCCCCCTGCCAGAGACGCCGTCCCACCGGCAGAAAGGTAATGGCTGATTACAGGTTCTGCGCCGGTGGGGAGTACAGAGGTACAGAGGACAGAGGTACAGATCCGGACTAAGCCGTCTCTGTCCTCTGCACTTCTGAACTTCTGTACCTCCCCGACGCATGCACCACCAGCACCGGCACCGGGCTCTCGTGCAGTACTTCGTGCGACACGCTGCCCAGCAAGGCGGCTGTCGCGCGGCTGCGGCCGCGGGAGCCGATCACGATCAGGTCGTGCTCGTACTCGCGTGCCGCCTTGACGATCTCGTGGGCGGGCGCCCCGCGGCCGTCGAGCAGCAGCGTGGTGACGGGCAGCTCCCTGGGCACGGATTCGACGGCCTCGCGCAGCACCTTCTCGTGGTAGGCGGGCAGCTCGGCGGCCGCGAGCGCGCCGGCCGCGGACGTGCGGATCACGCTGGGCGGCGCGGTGCACACGTGGGCGATGGTGAGCTTGGCGTTCGACTCGAGGGCGAGGTCGATCGCGTCGGCGAGCGCGAGCTTCGACTCCTTCGAGCCGTCGATCGCTACGAGGATGTTGCGGTACATGGCTAGCCCGACTCCGTGGCGAGCACGACCGGCGCGCGCGCCATGCGCGGCACGGCCAGGGCCGAGAGGAAGCTGACGAAGAGTGCGCCGGCCGAGATCGCGAACGCGACGGTGAAGCCGCTCTCCGCGGGCAGGTCGGTGGTGGCCACGAGCGTGCCGGCGATGATGCTGGCCGCCACCTGGCCGCCGATCGCGCCGCCGATCGTGCGCATGATCGTGTTCATGCCGGTGGCCACGCCGGTCTGGCTGGCGGGCACGGCATCGACGATCAGGTTGGCCAGCGCCGCGAACGCGAGCCCGATGCCGGCGCCGAGGAAGAGGCTCGCCAGGTAGATCTCCCAGCTGTGGTTGTGCGCCGCGGCGAGCAGGATGAAGCAGACCATCGTCAGGAGCGCGCCGGAGGCGAGCGCCACGCGCGAGCCCACGGTGTGGGCGATCCGGCCCGCCAGCGGGCTTACCGCGAGCATCCCCAGGGTGGAGGGCACGAGGAACAGGCCGGCCTGCGTGACCGAGGCGTGGAAGCCGTAGCCCGCGCGCGCGGGCGTCTCGACGAACTGTGGGATGAGGATGAACGAGCCATACATCCCGAAGCCGAGCAGCGTGGCCGCGAGGTTGGTGGTCCAGACGCCGCGCAGGCGCATCATGGTCATGTCCACGAGCGGCTCGGCCGCGCGCGACTCGACGATCACCCAGGCCACGAGCAGGATCCCGGCCAGCGCGAACAGCGCGATCACGCCAGGTGAGCCCCAGCCCCACTCGGGCCCCTCGCTGGCGGCGAGCAGCAGCGCCACGAGCCAGGCGGACAGCAGCCCGGCGCCAAGCCAGTTCACGCGGCCCCCGGGCTTCAACGGCGACTCGGGCACGAAGAAGTGTGTGGCCACAGCGGCGATCACGGTCGGTATCAACGGCAGCCAGAAGAGGAAGTGGTAGGAGAGCCCGTCGAGGATCGGGCCTGCAAGGACGATGCCGGCGCCGCCGCCCACGCCGAGCAGCGCGGAAATGAAGCCGATGCCGCTGGCCACGCGCTCGGGCGGGAACTCGTCGCGGATGATCCCGAAGGCGAGCGGGAAGATCGCGCCGCCGGTGCCCTGGATCACGCGCCCGAGGATCAGGAGGTCCACCGACTTTGCGAGCGCGGACACGAGCGTGCCGGCCGCGAGCACGAGGAGCACGAACAGCAGCGTGCGCTCCTTGCCGAACATGTCGCCGAGGCGCCCGGCGATCGGGGTGGCGATCGACGCGCTGAGGAGGAACGAGGTAAACACCCAGGTGACGGCCTCGGTGCTGGTGTTGAGGTCGCGCTGAATGGCGGGCAGCGCGGGCGCCACGAGTGACTGCAGCAGCGCGTAGGAGATGCCCGAAATCGCGAGCACCGTAAAGGTCAGGCCGTAGTGCTGACGGCGCGCGAGCTCGGGGCTCATCGCGCCTTCTCCCTGCGCGCGGGCGCGAAACCCTGGGAGACGATCCGCTTTACGAGTCGCTCGGCGTCGCGGTCGGTCATGTCGCCCGCGGTCAGCTCCTCGATCGCCGCCAGCATCAGGCTGCGGATCACGATCACTGCCCAGTCGGCGGGGATGCTGCGGGTGATCTCGCCGCGGCGCTGGCCGCGTTCCACGGCGGCGCGCAGCGCGGCGGCGATGCGCTCGCGCGGCTCCTGGTCCTCCTCGGGGTCCACGTGCCAGCGCGTGATGAAGCGGTAGCGGTCGCCGAGCTCCATCACGGCGTTCACGATTTGCTCGATCGACTCGAGCGAGGAGCCCTCGTCGATCGGGCAGCTCTCCACTGCGGCCACGGCCTCCTGGCGCGCCTGTGCCTTGATCGCCGCGAGCAGGTCGTCGCGGCAGGGGAAGTGCCGGTACAGCGTCGCGCGCCCCACGTTCGCGTGCTCGGCGACCTCGTTCATGCCCGCAGCCGGATCGAGCGCGAAGACGTGGATGGCGGATTCGAGGATCCGATCAATGTTGCGAGCGGCGTCGGCGCGCCTGACTATCTGAGACGCCATAGTCTCGAATAATAGAGACCCCGGTGTCTCAAATCAAGATTGGGCGAACCGTTGATTCATCAACTAAACTCTCATTGTGGCCACCAGATTGAAGAGCGGACTCGAGGGCGTCTCACTTGACGCCTGGCGCGGCTTTTTGCTGAGTCACGCCGCGATCACGCGCCAGCTTGATGCGGACCTGATCGCCCGCCACAGCCTCACCTCGCGGGACTATGAGGCACTGCTTTTCCTCGCCAACGAGCCGGATCGCAACCTCCCTATGTCCGAGCTGGCAGAGCGCACGATGCTCACCAGGTCGGGGGTTACCCGGCTCGTCGACGGGCTCACCCGGATCGGACTCGTCGAGCGTGTCGCATGTCCCAGAGATGCGCGTGTCTCATATGCGCAGCTCACCGACACCGGCTACCAGCGGCTTCGCGAGGCGACTCGCACGCACGTCGAGGGCATCCGCATGATCTTCCTCCGCCACTTCAGCGAGGAAGAGGTCGCAGAGCTCGCCGAACTGCTCGGCCGGCTTCCGGGCGTCGACGGTGACGCCCCGGCGTGCCCGGTTGAGTAGCTAGTCCACAGTCCACAGTCACGGTCCTGTCGACTGTGGACCGTGGACTGTGGACGGGGTACTTGATCGCGCAATAGTTGACACCGCAACTACTATCGGCTAAAGTAGTTGATGAGTCAACTGTCGTTCTTCCCAAGGAGTCTTCTGAAATGAGCACCGCAACTACCACCATTGCGTCGATCCCGCAGGGCAACTGGGCGATCGACCCGTCGCACTCGAGCGTCGAGTTCACCGTCAAGCACATGGGCATCGCCACCGTGCGCGGCCAGGCCACGAAGTTCGAGGGCACGATTCAGTCGAGCGACGACCAGGCGGGCCTCAACGGCTCGGTCGACGTCGCAAGCATCACCACCCACGACGAGCAGCGTGACGAGCACCTCGGCGCGCCCGACTTCTTCGACGTCGAGCGCTACCCGCAGATCGCCTTCCGCTCGGACTCGATCGAGGTCGCCGAGGACGGCTCTGTCCGCATCCCCGGTGAGATCACGCTCAAGGGCGTGACCAAGCCGATCGAGCTCACGGGCTCGTACCAGGGCGCCGGCACCGATCCGTGGGGCAACGAGCGCTTCGGCCTCGAGGTGTCAGCCACGATCGACCGCCGCGACTTCGGCCTCAACTGGAACCAGCCGCTCCCGGGCGGTGGCCTCCTCGTCAGCAACGACGTGACGCTGCTCTTGTCGGCGTCCGCCGTCAAGGGGGAGTAACGGTGAAGGTCCTCGGGATCTCGGGCAGCCTTCGCAGCGGCTCCCACAACACAGCGCTGCTGCGCGCCGCGCAGCGGCTGGCTCCCCAGGGCACGCAGCTCGAGCTCTACGAAGAGCTCGAGCTGATCCCGCCGTACAACGAGGACCGCGACGGCGACGCCGCTCCGGCCGCCGCCACGCGACTGCGTGAGCTGGTGGCCGGCGCGGACGCCGTGCTGTTCGCGACGCCGGAGTACAACGGCTCGACCCCGGGTCAGCTCAAGAACGCGCTCGACTGGCTCTCTCGCCCGCGCGGCGAGGCCGCCATCCACGGCAAGACCGTCGCCGTGATCGGCGCCACCACGGGCGCATACGGGGGAATCTGGGCGCAGGCCGAGTTGCGCAAGTCGCTCGGCATCGCGGGCGCGCGCGTAGTCGACGCCGAGCTCGCGATCGGCAAGGCGGGCGAGCACCTCTACGCCGACGGCGAGATCGTGGACGTCGAGACTCACGAGTGCCTTACGCAGGTCCTCGCCGACCTGGCGGCTGGGGCTGAGCCGCTGGCCGTCGCCGCGTAGGGTTAACGCTCGAATGCTTCCTCCTGAGACCCGAATCGGCTCGGTCAACCTGACCGTCGCGGATCTGGGCGCCCAGCAGCAGTTCTACGAGCGGACGCTCGGCCTCCGCGAGCTCGGCCGCGACGGGCAGACCGTGAGCCTCGGCCCCGACGGCGGCCCGGCCATCCTCGAGCTGACCGGCGATCCGGACGCCCCCCGGCGCCCGCACGGCACGACCGGGCTCTACCACCTCGCGGTGCTCGTCCCGAGCCGCGTCGACCTTGGGCACGCGCTGCGGCGTGTGATCGAGGCGGGCTGGCGCTTCACCGGCGCCTCCGACCACCTCGTGAGCGAAGCCCTCTACCTGCGCGACCCCGAGGGCAACGGCATCGAGATCTACCGCGACCGGCCGCGTGACGAGTGGGCGCGCAACGACGAGGGCGTGATCCAGATGGCCACACTGCCGCTCGACCTCGACGGCGTGCTCGGCGAGGTCGACCCCGCGCAGCCCGCGCCGCGGCTGATGTCCTTCGGCACCCAGATCGGGCACGTCCACCTGCAGGTCGCGAATATCCACGACGCCGAGGCGTTCTACGCCGGCGGGCTCGGCTTCGACGTGACGGTGCGGAGCTACCCCGGCGCGCTGTTCGTGTCCGCCGGCGGCTACCACCATCACATCGGCCTCAACATCTGGGAGAGCGCCGGCGCCTCCCCGCCGCCGCCGGGCTCGACCGGGCTGCGCTCGTTCGAGGTCGTGCTGCCGAGCGCCGAGGACGCGCGGCGTGTCGCCGATCAGGCGCGTGCGGCGGGCGCCGAGGTGCAAGCCGGCGAGGGCGCGACGATCGCGCTCGACCCGTGGCGCGACGCGGTCCTGCTCACCGCCTAGCCGGCGAAGCGGTAGACCACCATCCCCTTGGCCACGAGCCGCTCGCCGGGCGGCTCCGTCACGCTCACGTCGCAGAAACAGAGGCTGCGGCCGCGGCGCGCGGGCGTTCCGGTGGCGAGCAGGTCGCCGCCGCGGGCTGCCTCCAGGTACTCGACGGTCATCGACACGGTTGAGCCGGTGGCGCCCTCCGGCGCCTCCTCGTCGTGGGCCCAGGCCGCCGCCATCCCGGCCGTGTCGATCAGGGTGGCGATGGCGCCACCGTGCACAACGTCGCCCATCGTGGCGAGCTCGGCGCGATAGGGAAGAAGCAGCTCGGCGTGGTCGGGTTCGAGCGTGCGCAGCTCGATGCCGAGGTGGCGCACGAGCGGGGACTGCGGGATGAACTCGCGGATGATCTCGCGCCAGGTCACGCGCGCCCGAGCCTAGCCGGGCTCGCGCGGAGCCGTCGCCAGCTCGGTTAGGGTGCGGTTTCTGGACCTGTTCGACTTCAGTGGCGGCTCATGACCGGGGGACCCGCGCTCGACTGGGGCATCGGAAGCTACGAGTCGACGGCCGAGCAGCTGGTGCCGGCGGCGCGGTTGCTGGTGGAGCGCGCCGCGCCCTCGGCCGGCGAGCGCGTGGTCGACCTCGGCTGCGGCACCGGCAATGCAGCCCTGCTCGCGGCCGCGCGTGGCGCGCGCGTGACCGGGGTGGACCCGGCGCAGCGCCTGCTCGAGGTGGCGCGCGAGCGGGCCGCGACGCAGAAGCTCGACGCCGAGTTCCTAAAGGGCGACGCTGCCTCGATCCCGCTGCCCGACGGCGAGGCGGCGCTCGTGATCTCCGTGTTCGGCGTGATCTTCGCCCCCGATCCCGTGGCGGCCGCGGCCGAGCTGGCGCGCGTCACCGGCCCAGCCGGGCGCATCGTGCTGAGCGCCTGGATTCCCGAGGGCGCGATCTCCGAGAGCGTGCGCGTGGCGCGCGAGGCCATTGGCCGCGCGCTCGTGCTGCCGCCCGGGCCGCCGCCGTTCGCCTGGCAGGAGCGTGACGCGCTGGCGGGGCTGTTCGGGCCGCACGGGTTCGATGTCTCGCTCGAGGAGGCGACGATCGCGTTCACCTCGACCTCCGCCGCCGACTACATCGACCGCGACGCCGCCAACCATCCGATGGCGATCGCGGGGAACGCCGTGCTCGAGCCGCGCGGTGAGCACGAGGCGGTGCGCGAGCGCATGATCGAGGTGCTCGAGGCGGGCAACGAGGACCCGGACGCCTTCCGCGTGACGAGCCGCTACGTGATCGCGACCGCCCAGCGCTAGATGGGGGACTCGGATCGCATCGAGCGCCACCGGCAATGGATCGCGGGGATCCTCTTCGTGCTCGGGGCGCCGCAGGGGCTGATCGGCCTCTGGGCGCTGTTCGCCCCGCGCAACTTCTACAAGAACTTCGGCATCGGCAGCGGCGGTTGGGTGTCCACGCTGGGCGCCTACGACGAGCACCTCGTGCGCGACGTCGGCGCTCTCTTTTGCGCGCTCGCGGTGGTGATGATCGCCGCCGCCATACGCGGCCGCCGCAGCCTCGCCTACACGGCGGTCGCGGCCTGGCTCACCTTCGCCGTGCCGCACATGGTCTGGCACATGTTCCACCTCGGGCCGTTCTCGCTCGGCAACGCGATCGCCAACGTGGTGTCGCTCGGCTGGACGGTGCTGGGCGCGCTGATAGTGCTGGTGCTGCTGCACGATTCGAAGCGGCCGGCCCGCGCGCGGGCCCGCTGAGTGTCAGTTGTCGAGGACCTTGCTGAAGCGGCGCTCGGCCGCGCTCGTCATCTTCTGCTTGAAGGCGGCCAGCAGGGCGTCGGTCGCGAGCGGGCGCAGGCGCTCGAGCGCGTCGCGCTTGCGCGCCCACTCGGCCGGGTCGTGCACTCCGTCCGCGGGCAGCGATCCGAGCACGTCGTCCACGAACACCCGCACGAAGGCGTCGGCCACGGCCGCGGAATGCTTCATCACCCGCTCGGCGACGGCGAGCACGTGCTCGATCGGCACGCCCTCGCGAATCAGCTCCTCGCCGGCCGCGAAGAGCGTCGGGCTCGGGATCTCGTAGCGGTGCTCGTCGAGCGGCTTGATCAGCCCGAGCTTGACGGCCTTGCGCGCGACCTTCTCGTCGTACGGACCCCGCAGCCGCTCGTCGAGCTCCTCCTGCGTGATGTACTCGGGCTCCTCGTCGCCGAACGGGGTGAGCGCCGCGCGCTTGAAGCCGAGCGCCTCCTCGACCGCGCCGCTCGAGCCCTCGATCAGCCGCTCGATCGCCTTGAGGTTGAAGCCCTCGGCCTGCATCTCCTGGATCAGCTTGATGCGGGCCAGGTGCTCGTCGTCGTAGTAGCCCGTGCGCGCCTCCACCACCGGCGGCTGCAGCAGGCCGCGCGACTGGTGCGCGCGTATGTTGCGCACGGTCATGCCGGTGCGCTGCGCGAGCTGATCGATCGTCAGCCGGCTGTCGCCATTCGATGTCTCCGCCATCACCGCCATGGTAGGAAGTTTGAAGTTACATGAAATGGTGTAACACTGGCAAGTGACAAGTGTAAGGACCGATCGATGCCGACCAAACGAACCAAGAAGAGAGAGATCCGCTGCGAGGAGGTCGAGCTCCACGGTCACCGCGTGAGCTACCGGATCGCGGGCGAGGGCCCGGCGATCCTGCTTGTGCACGGGATTGCCGGCCGCTCGCAGCAGTGGCTCGACGCGATGCCGCTGCTCGCGGAGACGAACACCGTGGTGGCGCCCGACCTGCTCGGCCACGGCCGTTCCGCCAAGCCGCGCGGCGACTACTCGCTCGGCGCCTACGCCAGCGGCCTGCGCGACCTCTTGATCGCGCTCGGCCTGTCGCGGGCCACGGTGGTGGGGCACTCGCTGGGCGGCGGGATCGCGCTCCAGTACGCCTACCAGTTCCCCGAGCGCACGGACCGGCTCGTGCTGGTGTCGAGCGGCGGGCTCGGCCGCGAGGTGCACCCGCTGCTGCGGGCGGCCACGCTGCCCGGCTCGGAGCTCGTGCTGCCGTTGATCTCGAACGACACGATCCGCAACGCGGGCACCACCGTCTCCGGCCTCGTCGGCCGGCTCGGCTTCCGCGCGGGGCCGGACATCGCCGAGTTCGCGCGCGGCTACGGCTCGCTCGCGGACGGCGACTCGCGCCAGGCCTTCCTGCACACGCTGCGCTCCGTGATCGACCACAGCGGCCAGCGCGTGGATGCGACCGACCGCCTCTATCTCGCGGCGGACGTGCCGACCCTGATCGTGTGGGGGCGGCGCGACCCGATCATTCCGGTGCAGCACGCGGGCAACGCCAACCGCGGAATGCCCGGCAGCCGTCTAGAGGTCTTCGACGACGCCGGGCACTTCCCACAGCTGGACCAGCCGGTGCGCTTCGCGCGCACCGTCGCGGACTTCATCGCCTCCACCGAGCCGGCGGACGTGAGTGCCGACTCGATGCGGGCGCGACTGCTCTAGTCCTTGTCGACCTTGTTGCCCTTCGCGTTCACGACGTACCACTCGGCGCCGAAGGCCTTCGAGCCCTCGCCCTTCGCCTGACCGGCCTTCGTGTCCTCGACGAACGCGTACAGCGGGTGCCCGTTGTAGGTCACCTGCATCTTGCCGTCCTTGCGCTTCGTCGTGCCGAGCTTTGAGGCGCTCACGCCACTGCCGGCGTTCGGCTTGCCGGTGGTGAAGACGGGCGGCCAGGCGCCGGCACACTTGCCGTTGCAGGCGCTCTTGCCGTGCTTGTCCTTCTCGAACAGGTAGAGCGTCTGGCCGTGGCCGTTGACCAGGACCTTGCCCAGATCGCCGACCTTCTTGAGCTGAATCGTGGCCGCCTTCGAGGCGTGCGCACCCGAGGTCGAGTGCGCGCCGGCGACGGTGGCGCCGCCGATCGCGGCCGCGGTCGCACCGATGGCGAGCAGCGGTAGAAACAAGCGCTTCATCGTGCGTTTCCTTTCGCTTCGAACATGGATCAGAAGGGGAAACGCGACCGGCGCCCGGATCCTTCCCGCGCGTCTTAGAAAGGGCTTACGCACCGCCCGCGGTACCGGTCGGGGGAAGTAGCGCATTCCCGCGCAGGGACTGGAATACTGCCGCTCCGTCCAACACGCGGCAGGGGCCGCAATACCTCAGAAGTCCTGAACTTGGGAGGGTTCATGTCCAGATCTCTTCGCGCGCCCTGGCGGCTTGCTGCCCTGGCTGCGACCGCAATCGCCGCGCTGGCGCTGCCGGCGACGGCGGGCGCGGTAACCACCGCACAGAAGACCGGCCTCGCGCCGATCCTCGTCCAGAGCGGCACGGACTTGGGTGCGCTGCCCGCGCGCAGCCTGCAGGTGACCATGGCGCTCTCACCGCGCAACAAGGCCGGGCTCGACCGCGTGGTGGCCAACCACCAGACGATCTCGAGCGCGACCTACAACTCCACCTACGCGCCGGCGCAGTCCACGGTCGACGCCGTCCGCTCGTGGGCGAGCGCCAACGGCCTGACCGTGAGCTCGGTGTCCGCCAACCGCACGCTCGTGCGGCTGAGCGGCAGCTCCACCGCGTTCGGCAAGGCGCTCGGCATCAGCTTCGAGCGCTACCAGCAGCAGAACGGCTCGACCTACTTCACGCCCAAGGGCACGGCCAAGCTGCCGAGCACCTTCTCCGGCCAGGTGGCGGGCGTGCTCGGGCTCTCGAGCATCGGCAAGCTCAGCCTCCCGCCGAAGCGCACGCCGCAGAACTCGACGCAGGCGACCGGCGGCGTGAACTACCCGGCGGACTACGGCCCGCAGGACTTCTGGTCCCTCTACAACGCGCCCAGCTCGGCCACCGGTGCCGGCCAGCAGGTCGCGGTGATCGCGGAGGGCGACCTCACGATCCCGAGGCAGGACCTCGTCAAGTTCGAGCAGCAGTTCGGGCTGCCGCAGGTGCCTGTGACCGAGACCGACGTCGGCACGCCGTCCAGCGACACCTCGGGCAACGACGAGTGGGACCTCGACACGCAGTACTCAACGGGCTTCGCGCCGGACGTGACGGGTCTCCACCTGTACGTGGGTCCCTCGCTGTCGAACGACGACATCCTGGCGACGGTCAACCGCTGGGTCACCGACAACACGAACGAGCAGGCCAGCTTCTCGGCCGGGGAGTGCGAGCTGCTGGCTCAGGTGTCGGGCTTCCAGGCTCCGCTCGACAACGCGCTCGAGCAGGCAGCGGCGCAGGGCCAGACGCTGTTCACCTCGAGCGGCGACACCGGCTCGTTCTGCCCGGCAGTGGTGGGCGTGAACGGCGTGCCGGCTGGCCTGCCAGGGACGAACTTCCCGGCGGCGTCGCCGTACGCGATGGGCGCCGGCGGCACCACGGTGCTCGGCCCGGGACCGAACGAGATCGCGTGGTACGCCGGTGGCGGCGGCTCGACCTTCTTCGAGGCCGTGCCCGCCTACCAGTCGAACGCCGGCGGCAGCTTCCTGCCGCTGAACCGCGGGGTGCCGGACGTGTCGCTCGACGCCGACCCGAACTCGGGCTACCGGGTGATCGTCGCCGGCAGCGAGGAGACCATCGGCGGCACGAGCGCGAGCGCTCCGTCGTGGCAGGGCATCTGGGCGCGCGCCCAGGGCGCCCACGGGGGCACGCTCGGCTTCGCCGGGCCGGTGATCTACAACACCGAGCCCGCCGCGGCCTTCCACGACATCACGGTCGGAGCCATCGGCTTCTACGTCGCGACGCCGGGGTGGGATTACGCGACTGGCCGTGGGACGCCGGATGTCTCCGCGTTCGTTGGCGGGGCCTAGTCGCGGTAGGCAGTTCCCAGTAGGCAGTTGGCAGTTGGCAGAGCGGCGCCCTTCGGGGCGCCGCTCTTCTTCGTCAGACGAACACGGCCGTGGAGGCCGCGCCGCCGTTTCGCACCACTCCCCGGTGCATAACGGACGTATTGGCGGGCATCGCCACTTTGCCGGCCGGGTCGAGCGCGATCAGCCCTGCGTCTCCACCCAGCGGCGCTATCCGCTCGCGCAACGCGCGCTCGCACGCCTGCTCGAGCGACAGCCCGCCGTGGCGGATCAGCCCGGCCACCTCCGCGGCGAGTGTCGTCCGGATGATCAGCTCGCCGTCGCCGGTGGCGGAGATCGCGCAGACGCCGTCCTCGGCATACGTGCCGGAGCCGATCAGGGGAGAGTCGCCCACCCGGCCGGGCAGCTGGCCGCGCACGCCGCCGGTGGAGGTCGCGGCGGCGAGGTGACCGTCGGCGTCGAGGGCCACGGCGCCGACCGTTCCCTTTGCCGCCATCCAGCGCTCGCGCTGGCGCTCGGTGACGAACCAGTCCGGCTCGCAGAGCTCGAGCCCGCGCTCCTCCGCCAGCAGCTCGGCGCCGACGCCGGCGAGCAGCACGTGAGGCGTCGACTCGAGCACGGCGCGCGCCAGGGCGATCGGGTGGCGCACGCGCGTCACCGCGGCCGCGGCGCCGGCGCTGAGATCCGCGCCGGACATCAGTGCGGCGTCCATCTCCACGACGCCGTCGCTCGTCAGCACGGAGCCGCGGCCGGCGTTGAACAGCGGGCAATCCTCGAGCGACTCCACCGCCAGCTGGACCGCGTCGAGCGCCGCGCCGCTCCCCTCGAGCACCTCCGAGCCCGCCGCCAGCGCCTCCTCGAGCGCGCGGTGATAGCCGGCTTCGTCGCGCACGACTCCGGCCGCCGGGTTCCCGCAGCCCCCGTGCACCGCGATCACCCTCTCGGCCACGAACCGGCAACCTACCGGGCGTGGCGCGACTGGTGCTCTGGGACATCGACGGCACCCTCGTCGACTCGGCGGGCCTCGGCGGCGAGGCCTTCCTCGAGGCGTTCGAGCGCGTGACCGGCACGCCGGTGGCGCGGCTCGTGCCGTTCGCGGGCCGCACCGACCTCGAGATCGCGCTCGACCTGCTCCAAACCGCGGGCATCGAGCACAGCGACCAGCTGCTCGACGAATTTGAGCGCGAGCTCACGCTGGCGATGGCGGAGCGCGCCGAGCTTGTGCGCGAGCGCGGACGCCCGTTCCCCGGCGTGCGCGAGGCGCTCGAGCGGCTCGGGCGCGAGCCGGGCGTAACCCAGTCGCTGCTCACGGGGAACATTGCGCCGAACGCCGAGGTCAAGCTCGCCGCGTTCGACCTCCACCGCCTCGTGGACATGGAGATCGGCGCGTACGGCTCCGACCATCAGCGCCGTGGGGAGCTCGTGGCGGTGGCGCGGCGCAAGGCGCTCGACCTGCGCGGCGCCGCCTTCGACCCCGCCGAAATCGTTCTGATCGGCGACACGCCGCTGGACGTGGCGGCCGCGCTCGAGGGCGGCGCCCGCGCCGTCGGTGTGGCCACCGGTCCCTACGACACCGACCAGCTGCGCCACTCCGGCGCCGATGTCGTGCTCTCTGACCTCTCGGACCTCGACTCAGTGCTCGGCGCCGTACTCGGCTGAGCCGAGGCACCAGCGCTCGACCGCGGGCCAGGGGCCGTAGCCCGCGTCCGGGTTGATATGCCCGCCGTCCTCGACGGCGCAGGCGGGCAGCCCGAGCGGCTCGGCGTAGAGCCGCCCCGCGCCCTCCGGGCAGTAGGGGTCGCCGCTCGCCCACACGACGCGCGTCGACACCGCGGCCCGCGCCACGTCGGCGGACTCGACCGAGAGCGGGAAGAAGCCGCTCACGCCCGGCAGCTCGGCGGCCGGACTTGGCGGCGCGACGAGCAGCACGCGCTCGACCGCCGGACCCTCGCTGCGGCGCGCATGCTGGAGCCAGAGGACGCAGGCGAGCGAGTGGCAGAGGACGACGAGACCGTCCGGCTCGCGCAGCTCGGCGTCGAGCGCGTCGAGCCAGGGGCGCAGCGACGGCGTATCCGGCTCCGGCAGGCCGGGATAGCTCACGCGCTCGCCGCGCTCACGCAGCCGCCGCGCCAGCCAGGTCTGCCAGTGATCGGGTCCCGAGCCCTGAAAGCCATGCAGGATCAGGTACGACATCGGACTGGATCTTTACCCGGCAGCCGGAATTCGGGCCCGAAAAGACCTGCTCCCGCCGGGGGGTAGGCGGGAGCAGGGAGGGGGGAGTCGTTCTGAAAAAGAGCGCTAGGGGTAGCAGCGCAGAGCAGGGTCCACAAAGACCGAGGGTCCAGCCCATCCAAGGGCCATCTGATTGGCTCGAGTCTGGCAGCCGTGCATGCGGGGAAGATTGTCAGCCGCGGGCAGTCCGACAAATGCGGCTGGCTGGCATCTCGCGGTGTGGCGTGCCGCCACTCCAGCGGTGCGGGTAACCCCACGTGGGGTTACCCCCATACGGGCTACACCTCTCAAGCGGAGCCGAGCCTTTCGAGGAGGCGCTCGGCGTACCAGTCCTCCCAGCGCGGCTCCGGAGCCTCGGCGCCGTACTCGCGGTCGAGTGAGACGAGCGTGTAGACGAGCTCGCTGCGCACCGGCGCGCCGCCCAGCAGCTGCGGCAGCTCGGAGAGGTTGACGAGCCAGTCGCTGTACCAGGAGGCCCAATCCGGATCGTCTCCATCGACAATCCGGTAAACCGTGTGGTGGGTCTCGGCAGCCTCGTGGAGCAGCTCGCTGATTTTGCCTGCGGTGTCGTTCATGCGCCCAAGTCCCGCGGGGGCGCGATTCGTTTCAGATGAGCCGGGCGGGCGGACCGGGGCGCACCACCTCCGCGCCCTCGGGCGGCGTAGCACCCGGCGGGAAGAGGCCGAGCACCGAGCCGCCGAAGCCGCCGCCGACCAGGCGCGCGCCGGCGGCACCCGTCGCCTTCATCTCACCCACCGCCCGCTCGAGCTCCGGCGTCGACACCTCGTAGAGGTCGCGCAGGCTGCGGTGCGACGCGTCCAGCAGGTGGCCGACCTCCTCCATGTCGGCGTGCGCGAGCGCGGCGACGGTGGCATCCACGCGCGCGTCCTCCTCGAGCACGTGGCGGACGCGGCGGTCGAGCGGGGGCGGCAGGCGCTCCGCCTCGGCGGCGGAGGCGTGACGCAGCGTCGCGACCCCCAGCAGCTCGCTCGCGCGCTCGCACTCCGCGCGCCGCTCGTTGTAGCCGGACGCAGCGTTGTCGTGCGTCTGCCCGCTGTCGAGGACCGCGAGCGTCCAGTCGCCGAGCTCGAGCGGCACGTGCTCGAGCGCGAGGCTCTCGAAGTCGATTCGCAGGGCGTGCCCCTCGCGCGAGGAGAGCACTGCGAGCTGGTCGAGCAGCCCGCCGCGCGCGCCCACCCACTCGTTCTCGACCCGCGAGCACAGGCGCGCGAGCGCGACGCGGTCGAAGCGCTCGTCGCCACCTAGCAGCGCGAGACAGAGTGCCGTCGAGAGCGCCGCGGAGGAGGACAGGCCAGAGCCGCGGGGCAGGTCGCCCGCGATCGTGATCCGGGACGCGCCGGCGTCGAACCCGGCTGCGGCGAGCTCGGCCACGACGCCACGTGCGAACGCGCGCCAACCGACCACCCTCTCGGGGACGCCGGAGGCGGCGAACTCGTCGCGCTCGCCCAGATCCTCGGCCTCCACCTCGATCAGGCCGCCGCGCGCGTGCTCGACCGTCGCCGTCACGCCGCGCTCGATGGCGAACGGCAGTGACAGTCCGCCGTTGTAGTCGGTGTGCTCGCCGATCAGGTTCACTCGGCCCGGGCTCCGGGCACGCACCACTCGTTCATGCTCCACGCAGGGGGTATAGCGCGCGGCCGCAGACTCGCGCGTTCGGCGACACCTGGGGTACGTTGGCGCGATATGGAGTTACGGGTCCACAAAGTCGAGCTGGTGCTCGCGGAGCGCTTTACGATCGCGCGTCAGTCGCGCGACGTCGAGCAGGTCGTGCACATCGAGCTCGAGCAGGACGGCATCGTCGGCCACGGCGAGGGCGCTCCGGTGGACTACTGGGGCGAGACGCAGGACTCGCTCGCCGCCTTCCTCGAGAACGAGGCGCCGACGCTGATCGGCGGCGATCCCTACGCGCACGAGTACATCGGCCGGCGGCTGGCCATGCGCCCGGGCGAGCAGGGCGCCAAGCAGGCCATCGACGGCGCCCTGTACGACTGGCTCGGCAAGCGCCTCGGCGAGCCGGTGTGGCGCCTGCTCGGCCTCTCGCCTACGAGCCCGCCGACCTCGTACACGATCGGCATCGACAGCATCGACGGCACGGTGGACCGCACCCGCCGCGCCCAGGGCTACAAGGTGTTGAAGCTGAAGGTCGGCGGCGCCGACGACCTCGAGCGCCTGCAGGCGGTGCGCAACCACAGCGACGCCCGGATCCGCATCGACGGCAACGAGGGCTGGACGCTCGAGACCGCGCGCGAGCTGATGCCGGTGCTCGTGGAGATGGGCGTGGAGTTCGTGGAGCAGCCGTTCCCGCGCGACGACATCGACAGCTTCCGAGCGCTGCGCGAGCTCACGCCAAGGATCCCGGTGATCATCGACGAGGGCTGCAAGGACCTGCTCGATGTCGCGCGCATCGCCGGCTACGCCGACGGCATCAACATCAAGCTCGCCAAGTCGGGCGGTCTCCGCGAGGCGCTGCGCATGATCCACGCCGCCCGCGCGCTCGGCCTGCGGGTGATGCTCGGTTGCATGATCGAGTCCGAGCTTGGCATCGCGGCCGCCGCTCAGATAGCGTCGCTCGTGGACTTCGTGGATCTCGACGGCCATCTTCTGATTTCGAACTCGCCGTTCACCGGTCTTGGCTTCCGGGACGGCGGCGTCGTCGCGTCCGCCGATCCCGGCCTG
Organism: Thermoleophilaceae bacterium; assembly: GCA_036494715.1. Classification (GTDB taxonomy): domain Bacteria; phylum Actinomycetota; class Thermoleophilia; order Solirubrobacterales; family Thermoleophilaceae; genus JAICJR01. The sequence goes on along the minus strand of DASXNY010000155.1, from coordinate 57,162 downwards.
GGCGTGCGGCCCGCGTGAGCGCGGAGCGGCTGGCGGTCCTCACCGAGGGCCTGTTCGACGACTATCACGCGAAGACCGCGCACGGCGTGATCCGCTACGGCACCCGCGAGGTGGTGGCCGTCGTGGACTCGAGCCAGGCGGGCCGCACAGCCGCCGAGGTGGTGCCGTTTTGCGCGAAGCCGGTGCCGATCGTGGCGACGATCGGCGAGGCCGTCGAGCGCGGCGCCGAGACGATGCTGATCGGCATCGCGCCCACGGGCGGCAAGCTCGACCCGTCGCTGCGCTCGCGCGTGCTCGAGGCGATCGAGCAGGGGCTGAACGTGGAGGCCGGGCTGCACACGATCCTGGCGGATGACCCCGAGTTCAGCGCCGCGGCGGCCGGGCACGGCGTGAACCTGCGCGACCTGCGGCTGGCGCCGCCCGACCTGGGCGTGCCGCGTGGGCCGAATGGGCGCCGGGAGGGCGTGCGCGTGGTGCACAGCGTGGGCTCGGACGTGGCGATCGGCAAGAAGGCGGTGACGGTGGAGCTCGACGCGGCCGCTCGTGCCCGCGGCGTCAGCTCCGTCTACGTGCCCACCGGCCAGACCGGAGTGGCGATCGCGGGCTGGGGCATCGCCGTCGACCACGTCCTCTCCGACTACGTCTCCGGCGCGGCCGAACGGCTCGTGGACGAGGGCGGCGAGCGCGGCGACCTGTTGTTCGTCGAGGGCCAGGGCTCGCTCTTTCATCCCGCCTACTCGGCGGTCACCCTGGGTCTGCTGCACGGCTGCTCGCCGGACCTGCTGATCCTCGCCCACCGCGCCGGCGCCACCCACTTCGAGGGCTATCCCGACGTCGCACTGCCGTCGCTGCCCGAGCTGATCGACGCCTACGAGATGGTGGTGCGCCCGCTGCGCCCCGCGCGCGTGATCGCCATCGCGCTCAACACCTCCCGGCTCGGCGACGACGAGGCGCGCGCCGCCATCGCCGAGGCCGAGGCCGAGGCCGGTCTCGTGGCGGACGATCTCGTTCGCTATGGCGCGGGCCGGGTACTCGATGCGGTGTTAACCGCGTTTGAAGTGCCGGTCTAGGGCTTACCCTATGTACATGAGACTGCTGGGCCCCGACCCGGCGGCAACCCTGCCGGGTCCAGCACGAGAGATCACCGTGGAGCCGATCGTGGTCCCGCGTGAAACGCCGCGTCCGGATCCGGTCCCCGAACGCGAGCCCGAGCCGCAGCCCCAGCCCGAGCGCGAGAGGGAGCCCGAGAAGGTGCCGGCGTGACCGCGTCGGTACCCGATCTGATCGAACCGGTGGTCGGCTTCCGCAAGTGGCGGCTCGTTCGCGACCGCCTCTCCTCGCCGTTCATCCCGCTGCGCTGGGAGGTGGCGGAGGTGCACGCAGAGTGCTTCCCGGCCAACCGCACGCTGCTGTTCGGCAAGGGCTGGCTCGACCAGCCGCACCGCGCCCCGCACCCCGACTGCAAGTGCGGCATCTACGCGTATCACCGCCCGCCCAGCCGCGGCCCGATTCCCTACCTGGACCGCATCACCGGCATCGTCGCTCTCTGGGGAAAGATCGAGGTGCACCGCGACGGCATGCGGGCGGAGCACGCCCGCATCGGCGCGCTCGCCTATCTCGCCGACCTCGGGCGCGACCACGAGCACCGGGTGCGCTTCATCGCCACCGGCCTGGGCGTCGACGTGGTCGAGCAGTCGGAGCTCGCTCTCGCCGCCCAGGAGTACGGCAAGCGGCTGCCGGCGGAGATGATCCCCTGACGAGGCGCAAGCTCCCGCTCTGGCCGATCGCGGGCGTGATTCTCTTCGTCCTGATCTGGATCGTCTCGACGATCTATCTGGCGCTGGCGCTCGCGCTCTGCGTCGTGGTCCTGCTGGCGGCGTACTGGGCGTTCACCGAGCTGCCTTCGCGCTTCAGCCACGGCCCCGACTCTGCCGAGCTGCGCCAACGCGAGAAGCGCGAGCACGAGCTCGCCGACAAGCGCAAGAGCTCGCGCTAGCCGGACTTCTGTCAGCCTTCGCGGCCGTGGGGTCGTGCGTCACAGTCGAGTCGCGCGGCGAGCTGGCTCTGGTGCGCCTGGACAGGCCGCCCGCCAACGCGCTAAACCCGCAGGTGCTCGAGGAATTCGAGGAGGCGCGACGCGCGCTGGCGGCCGAGCCGCCCGGTGCCGTGGTGATCACGGGACGCGAGCGCTTCTTCTCCGCGGGTGTCGACCTGAAGCTCGTCCCGACTATGGGGCCGGACGACCAGCGGGCCATGGTCGAGGGCATCAACCGCCTGGTGATCGGCTGGTACGGCTTCCCGCGGCCGGTGGTGGCGGCCGTGACCGGGCACGCGATCGCGGGCGGCATGGTGATCGCGCTCTGCGCGGACTACCGCGTGGGCGCTACCGAGGGCAAGCTCGGGCTCACCGAGCTGCGCGCGGGCGTGCCGTACCCGGTCGGCGCGATCTCGCTCGTGCGCGCCGAGCTGGCGGGGCCCGCGGCCCGGGCGCTCGCCCTGCGCGCGCATCTCGTCGAGCCGGAGGAGGCGCTGCGGCTCGGGCTGGTGGACGAGCTGGCCGGCCCCGGCGAGGTGCTCGAGCGCGCCTGCGACGTCGCGCTCGAGATGGCCCGCTTCGGCGGCGACTCGTACGCGCGCACCAAGCTCGAGCTGCGCGGCGAGACGCTACGACGCGTGCAGGAGGCCGTGGAGACGGGCGACCCGCTGCTCGAGGCGTGGCTCGATGAGCGGAGCCCGGAGGCCGCGGCGACGATGCTGCGCAGGGGCCGCTCGACGTGATGGTGGTGATGACACCCCAGGCTACCGAGGCCGAGATCGACGCGGTGGTGGCGCGGCTCGAGACGGTGGCGGGCGTTCACGCCAAGGTGATGCCGGGCGAGCTGACCACGGCGATCGGCGCGCTCGGCGACCCGGAGGGCGTCCGCGCTCTCGCGCTCGAGGGCATGGCCGGCGTAGACCAGGTGATCCCGATCAGCCGTCCCTACAAGCTCGCCTCGAGCGAGCTGTCGCACCACGCGGCCACGGTGGTGAGCGTCGACGGGCGCAGCGTCGGGGGAGGCGACACCTTCTGCCTGATCGCTGGACCCTGCACGGTCGAGTCGCGCGAGCAGACGCTGGCGGTGGCCGGCGCGGTGAAGAACGGCGGCGCGTCGATGATGCGTGGCGGCGCGTTCAAGCCGCGCACCTCGCCGTTCTCTTTCCAGGGGCTCGGCGCGCCCGCGCTCGAGATTCTGCGCGAGGCGCGCGAGCAGACCGGCCTGCCGGTGGTGAGCGAGCTCACCGACCCCGCCAATGCCGACGCGATGGCCGACGTGGTGGACGTGATCCAGGTGGGCGCGCGCAACATGCAGAACTACGGCCTGCTCGAGGTCGTGGGCAAGCTCGGCAAGCCGGTGTTGCTCAAGCGCGGGTTGTCCTCGACGGTCGACGAGCTGCTGATGGCGGCGGATTACATCCTCAAGGAGGGCAACGAGAACGTGATGCTGTGCGAGCGCGGCATCCGCACGTTCGAGACCGCCACGCGCTTCACGCTCGACCTCGGCGCCGTGCCGTATCTGAAGCTCCACACGCACCTTCCGGTGATCGTGGATCCGTCGCACGCCTCTGGCGACCGCCGCCTGGTGGAGCCGCTGTCGCGCGCCGCCGCCGCCGTGGGGGCCGACGGCATCATCGTCGAGGTGGCCGAGGATCCCGACGCCGCGCTCTGCGACGGTCCGCAGCAGCTGTTCGCGCGCGACTTCCAGCAGTTCGCCGAGCACGTGGCGGCCCACGCCGCGCTGGTCGGGCGGCAGCTTGCCTGACGCCGGCATGCCGTCGGCGCTGGTGATCGGAGCGGGAGTGTTCGGGGCGGCACTGGCCGACCGCCTGGCGGGCGACGGCTGGCAGGTGACGCTCGTTGACCGGGACGAGCCCGGTGGCGAGCGGGCCGAGTCCGGCGGTGAGTCGCGCCTCCTGCGCTACTCGCACGGCTCGGACGCCTGGTACACGCGCTCCGCCTGGCGGGCGCGCGAGCTCTGGCGCGAGCTCGAGCGTGACTGCGGCGCCGAGCTCTTCGTGGAGGCCGGCCTCGTGTGGTTCGCGCGGCGCGACGACGGCTGGGAGGCGGAGAGCGAGCGTGTGCTGCGCGCGGAGGGCATCCCGGTCGAGCTCATCGCCTGCGAGGACGCTGCGGCGCTCTTCCCGAGCCTGCACACCGACGACCTCGTCCACGTCCTGCACGAGCCGGCCGCGGGGATCCTGCGAGCGCGCGAGGCGACGCGCGCGCTGGTGCGCCGGGCGACGGAGCGCGGCGCGGCTGTCGAACGCACCGAAGCCCGCCCCGACGGCGCCGCCGTCCTGCTCGGCGACGGCCGCCGGCTCGAGGCCGATCGCGTGGTGTGGGCCTGCGGGGCCTGGCTCGCCGCGCTCTTTCCCGGCCTCGTGGAGCTGCGCGTGACCCAGCAGGACCTCTTCTTCTTCGACGCTCCGCCGGGGTGGACCACGCCCCCGCTGCCCGGCTTCGTGGACTACGACGACTCGGCTTACGGCCTCGGCGCCCTCGACGGCAACGGCCTCAAGCTCGGCCCCGACGTCGACGGTCCGCCGCTCGACCCGGACAGCTGGCCGCGCGCACCGCGCCCCGAGCACGAGCGGCGTGCGCGCGAGCACCTACGCCTGCGCTTCCCGGCGCTGGCCGACGTGCCGGTGAAGGCCCACTCGGCCTGCCAGTACAGCCTCACCGCGGATACGCACTTCATCGCCGCGCCGCACCCGGAGCACGGCAAACGCGTGTGGCTCTACGGCGGCGGCTCGGGGCACGGCTTCAAGCACGGGCCCGCGCTGGCCGAGCGGATGGCGGCCTGGCTCACGGGTGACGAGCAGCCCGAGCCGCGCTTCGCGCTCGGGCCGCGGCGGCGCGACCGCAGCCTGCGGACCGCCGGCGTCGGCTAGCCCGAGACCCGGACCTTGCGCTTGATCCTCATGACCTTGCCGCCCGCGCCGGTGCCGCTGACCGTGATCGCCGCGAGCGGGTGCCTGTGCGTCTTCAGCGCGGCGCGCAGCGGCGTCCTGGCAGAGCGCGGGAGGCGCAGCTTGAACGCCAGCTTCTTCCCGGCTGCTGCGCTCTTGCGCACGGCCACCAGCCTGTAGGTCTTGGCGGCGCCCGGCACCTTCACGTAGCCGGTCGCCGCGAGGGTACAGCCGCTGGTGCAGGCCGCCACGCCCTTCACCCCGCCGCTCTTCACCACGGCCTGTCTGCCGCTCAGCTTGAGGCTGAAGCGCGGGGTGGCGGTCGACACGGGCGGGCGCTGGGCCGGCGGCGATGAAGTTCCCCCACCGCTGGTCGGCGGCGTGGGCGACGGCGGGCTCGTGGTGGTCGAGCTGCCGTCGCCCGCGGACCAGTCGAACTGCACGCTCATCGTCGAGCCGGCCAGGGTCTGGTCGGCGGCGCCGCTCGGCCAGCTCACCTCGAAGCGGTAGACGTGAAGCGCCCCCTCGGCGAACGTGCCGAGCGAGGTGGGGTTGAGCGAGCTCAGGGCGCCCTGGTAGACGGTGACCGGCGCCAGCGCGCTGGTGATGTCCTCCACGGTCAGGTCGAGCTGGCGGGACAGGTAGCCGCCGCCCGGCCCGGGCGAGTCCGTGAGGTGGGAGAGCCCGAGCGTGAACGGCCCGCTCGCCGTCCCGATGTTGGAGATCGCGACCGTGCCGCTGAGCGAGTCGCCGGGGCCGAGCGGACCGGACAGGATGGCGCTGCCGTTGTGGGTGTTCGCCACCTGCACGGCGCCGCTGGCGTTGAACGCCGCGGGCTCGGCCGAGGCGTCGCGCGAGCGCGCCGCCGCGATAATCGCGAAGGCAGCGAGCAGCGCGCAGGCGAGGGCTGTGGCCTTGGAGCGCAGCATCAGAAGTCGACGTCGCTCGTCCCGCTCTCGGAAGCGGACGCGCCGCTGGCGGAGTTGCCGGCGAGGTCTGTCGGTGTGGTGGAGGGTGTCCAGATCATGGTGTGGTTGACCGAGACGGTCCGGGCGCCGCTGCTCGCGGTGCCCAGGGTGATCGTCACGCCGGCCCCCGACTGGACCATCGACGACGCCGTGCCGGTCGCGCCGAAGGTCACGATTGCGCCTGTCGAGACGTAGCCCGAGCCGCCGAGATCGATCGACCCGAGCGGCAGCTGGGTCGTATTGGCCGCGTTCCAGAAGGTGACGAAGTCGTGCGCGCCGCTGCCGGAGTTGCCGATGCGCACGACGAGGTTCGTCGCGGCGCCGGTCCAGCCCGACAGGATCGAGTCCGGGTCCATCTGCTCGCTGCGAGTGAGGGTGATCGTGTCGCCCTGCTCGGGCCGGCCGGCGGTTGAGCCGTTGTTGCGCGTCTGGACGTCGCTCGCCGCCGGAGCCGTGTTGTCCACCGTGGCCGTGAGGCCGCTTGAGCTGCCCGCGTTGCCCGCCGCATCGGTGGCGGTGATCGTGATGCTCTTGCTGCCCGCGCTGAGCGTGCCGTTCGTGCTGAGCTGCGCGCTCTTGTAGGCGTAGGTGGTGCCGTTGACCGTGCACGATGACGGGCAGGGGGACAGCGCCACCGCGGTCTGGCCAGTGGTGAGGTTGCCGACGTCGGCCGTGACCGTGTCGACGCCGCTGCCCGTGTCCGTCGCGTTGGCATAGACCCAGTAGCTGCCGCCCTGCTTGACGAGCGCGGCGCCGGCGGTGGCGTGGGCGGCGACCCCCGCAAGAGCGGTCGGAGCGGTGTTGTCGGCCGTGACCGAGAAGCTCTGGGCGCTCGACGTGTTGCCCGCCGTGTCCTTGCTTGTGAGCGTGTAGCTGACGCTGCCCGCCGCGAGCCCGGCGTTGGCCGTGAGCGTGCTGCTCTTGTAGCCGTAGGTGACGCCGCCCACCGTGCACGACGAGGAGCAGGCGCTGAGCGCCGCGGTGGTCTGGCCGCTGGTGATCGAGCCCAGGTTGGCGCTGACCGTCGACACGCCGCTCGCCGGGTTGCCGCTGTCCGTGACGTTGGCGTAGACGGCATAGCTGCCGCCTGCCTTCACGCCCGGGCCCTTGGACGAGTGCGCGATCACCGACGCGCTCGCGCTCGGCGCCGTCCAGTCGACAGCGGAGGAGAACGCCGCCGGGCCGTCCGAGGTCGTCTGGCTGAACGCCGACCACGTGCCGCGGCCGGCCAGCAGCGCGGCGACGGCCACGAGAGCAAGACCAGCGAGCGTGACCCTACGCGCCCGCCGCATGCGTCCCTCCGTCGCCGTCCGGGCGTGGCGCCCAGATCCGCCTCAGCTCGAGCAGGCAGAGGAGCAGCGCCGGGATCGCGACGAGCCCGATCAGGCCGTAGCGCGAGTGCACGTACACGAGCGGGTAGCCGATCTTCCAGACCCTCAGCACCACGCGGCCGATGCGCCCGTTCGCGGGCACGGTCCAGCGCTCCACCGTGTTGTTGGCGTCTCCCTTGGTCACCACGTGCACGACGTTGCCCGTCGCCCTCAGGCTGCGGATCCGGTGCGTGATGAGCCGCTTCTCGCCGCTCGGATCGCTGAAGGTGACGACGTCGCCGGCGCGGGCGTCGAGCGGGCTGATCTTCTTGTCGATCACCACGTCGCCGACGTGGATCGCAGGCTCCATGCTGCCTGAGCGGTCCGTGAAGCTGCGCATGCCGAAGGCGTTTGGCAGCGCCACGGCGGCCAGCAGCGCGACGCAGAAGGCGCCCACCGTCCAGCCCGCCATCAGCGCGCCGAAGCGTCCGAGCGAGCGCGCGCGGGTCATGTGTTCTGCGCCTCCCAGGTGAACGTGGCGCTGGAGCTGAGCCCCTGCGCCGCCGCCGGCACGCCGCTCGGCAGGCTCACCGTGATCATGTAGGCGTGCGCGCTGCCCGAGGTCCAGGTCTGCGCCGCTCCGGGCGCGTCCACGAGGCCATTGGCGTAGTTCGTGTACGTCGAGGAGAGGTTCGCCAGGGTGCCCGAATAGACGACGCCAGCGCCGGAGCCGATGTAGTTGGTCGAGTCCGCGCTGAAGCCGGTGCAGGAGGGGAAGGTCGGGCTCGTCTGGGTGCCGCGCGTGACGCTGACGTTGAGGTACTGCGCGAGCGGGCCCGTGGTGCTCGCGTACAGGTGCACCGCGGCCGCCAGCGAGCCGCTGTAGCTGACCTTGATGCAGCCGCTTGCGCTGCCGCCGGGGGACAGCGTGGGCGACGAGAAGGCGCTGCCGGCGTCGTTGTCCGACAGCGCGACGGTACCGGCGCTGAAGGCATTCGAGGGGTTGGCAGTGGTGGTGGAGAAGCTCGACCAGGTGGCCGCCGCCAGGCACACGGCGGCCAGGCCGATCACTACGAGCGAGGCGAGCAGCTTGCGCGGGACGCTCATCGGACGGTCCGCGAGTCGATCTGAAGCGTGATGTCCACGATCCGGCCCTGGTAGCCAGACTTGAGGCTCGCCGGCAGCGAGGCGCGCACCTGCACGCGCTGTGCCTGGCCGGAGCGGAGCCGCAGCGGGCCCGTGCCGCTCGTGCGCAGTCCCTCGAGGCTGCCGTCGTAGAGTGCCCGTGCGCCCGCGCTCACCTTCACGACGAGCATCCGGTTGAGGTCGCGCGTCGAGGGCAGCGCCCGCAGGCGAAGCGCCAGCGGCACGCCGGTCTGGTTGCGCAGGGTCACCGAGCCGGACACGGCGGCGCCCGGCAGGAGCGACGGCTTCGCGAGGAAGGGCTGCAGCGGGGCCACGCCCACCGGGCCCGTCTGGAGCGCCTCCATGCGGACGTCAGCGCCCAGCGTCCGCTCGCCGCGGGGCACGCGCCAGGCCACCAGGGCCACCGCGGCGAGCCCGACGCCGAGCAGGATGCCGGCGAGGCGCGCGCTGCGATCGATCGAGAGCTTCGTGGTCATAGATACACGCGCAGACACGGCGGGACGGCCGCTCCCCATCTGGGGGAGCGGCCGCACCACGGCCATCGCTCGGGTGTCGGCCCCCTACTGGTTGTGGGCTTCCCACACGAAGGAGTGGGTGCCCGTGGAGAGGGAGCTGGTGACGCCGTTGGCGTTGTTGTTGTCCGCCAGAGTCGCGGTGATCTGGTAGACGACGGCGTCGTTTGTGGACCACTTGGTCGCGCTCGCGCCGGGTAGCACGGACAGACCGGTGGAGTAGCTGTTGTGAGCCGTGGACCAGGCCGACAGGGTGCCGGAGTAAGCCGGGCTGCCCGAGGCCGTGAAGCCGGAGCAGTTCATGTTCGGTGTCGCCTGCGTGCCGGGCTGGACCGTCAGGTTCACGTACTGCCCGAGGCTGCCGATCGTGTCCGGCGTGTACAGGCGCACGTCGGCGTCGAGCGAGCCGGTGTACACGACCCGGACGCAGGAGGTCTGGGTCGAGCCGGGCTTGCCGCCGGTGACGTTGTAGGCGGCGGTGCCGGCGTCGTTGTCTGCGATGTTCACGGTCCCGGTGCTGAAGTTGTTACCGGGGTTGCTGGTCTGGCTCGAGAAGGCCGAGAACACGCCGAAGGCGGCGATGCTCGCGGTCACTCCGACGAGCAGGAGCGAGAGCAGGATCTTCTGCTTGATGGGCACGGGGACTCCTTGCGAGTTGAGTTGCGAAACGGCCGCAGCTCTCCAAAGCGGAACCCGCATCCGTGCGGCAAACCCGGGAGGTACTGGGGGCGGACATACCTCCTATCGGCGAGTCAGATTTCGGACCGGATCCCCCAGCGGTGGGATTCTCCACCTGGCTTACATTGCTTTTAGAGACAGCAGCGCCGGGGCCCCAATTGGGGCCCCGGCGCCTGTGATCGAGGAGTACCGAACGGAGGGGCTAGGCGGCCACCGGCGCCACGTCGCCCGCCTGCGCGGCCAGGGCGTGCGCCCGGCTGTCGGCCGACGAGATCATCACCGAGGCCAGTACGGCGGCGATGAGCGCGAAGCCCGCGCCGACCAGGAAGGCGGTCTGGAAGCCCGCCGTGAGCGCGAAGCCCTGGCTGTGGCCGCCGCCCGCGATCAAGTGGTTGGTGCGCGCGGTGGCGATCGCGGAGAGGATCGCCAGGCCGAGCGCGCCGCCCACCTGCTGCGAGGTGTTGATCAGCCCGGAGGCGAGGCCCGCCTCGGAGGGCTTCGTGCCCATTACCGAGGCGATCATCACCGACACGAACGCGAGCCCGAGCCCGAACCCGACGACGATCGAGGGGAACAGCACGTCGCCGAGGTACGAGCCGCTGGCCGACACCTGGCTGAACCAGACGAGGCCGCCGGTGAGCATGAGCATGCCCGTGACGAGGACGGGCTTGAAGCCGATCCGCGTGGTGAGCTGCGATGCCACGCCTGCCGAGGCGACGATCATCAGCGCCAGCGGCAGGTACGAGACGCCGGTCTTCAGCGCGTCGTAGCCGAGCACCTGCTGCATGTAGAGCGACAGGAAGAAGAACATCGCGAATAGCGCGAGCCCGAGCAGGAGGCCGATCACGTTCGCGCCTCGCAGCGTGCGCAGGCGGAAAATCGAGAACGGCATGAGCGGGTGCGGCGCGCGCGACTCCCAGGCCACGAACACGCCGAGCAGCCCGAGCGCGATGGCTCCCAGGCCGATCGTGTGCAAGGTGCCCCAGCCGGCGTTGTTGGCGTCGACAAGCGCATACACGAGCAGCGCCAGGCCGCTGGTGACGAGCACCGCGCCCTGGAAATCGAAGTAGCGGTGCTCCGCATCGCGGCTCTCGGGGAGCAGGCGCGGCGCCGCTGCGGCGGCGATCAGGCCGATCGGCACGTTGACGAACAGCACGGCCTGCCAGCCGACCCACTGCGTCAGCACGCCCCCCAGCAGCACGCCGGCGGCGCCGCCCGAACCGGCCACGGCGCCCCAGACGCCGAGCGCGCGGTTGCGCTCAGCGCCCTCGCGGAAGATCGTGGTGATGAGCGACAGCGCGGCCGGCGAGATCAGCGCCGCGCCGAGCCCCTGAAGCGCCCGCGCGGCGATCAGCCAGGTGTCGGACTGCGCCAGGCCGCCGAGCAGCGAGGCCACCGAGAAGAGCGCCAGGCCGCCGATGAAGATCGTGCGCCGGCCGAGCAGGTCGGCGAGACGCCCGCCGAGCAGCAGGAAGCCGCCGAAGGTCAGTGTGTAGGCGTTGACAACCCACGAGAGGTTGTCCTGGGAGAAGTCGAGCGCGCGCCCGATCGAGGGCAGCGCGACATTCACGATGGAGGCGTCGAGCACGATCACGAACTGCGTGACCGCCAGCAATACGAGCGCCAGGTCCTTGCTTCTGGGGGAGAGGGTTTGGGGACTCATCTTTGTGCTCCTGATCACTAATTTGGAAGTCGAGGTCCGGTTCCGTTTAGACTTTCCGGAAGAATAGGAACCGTGGTTCCGTTTGTCAACTAGAATCGTCGCGGATGCACTGCTTTTTCACATCGGGCATACGCCGCGACCTTCGCGAGCGGACCCCTTAGTCACCTAAGGGCACCCCTTACTCACTTTGAGCGCCACCGAACAAACCGCCGTCAGACAGCTTCGAGCCGACGCCCGGCGCAACCGCGAGCGCATACTCGAGGCCGCCGCGCAGGTGTTCGGTGAGCAGGGCGCCGACGCCCAGATGGACGACGTCGCCCGGCGCGCGGGAGTGGGTGTGGGGACGGTCTATCGCCACTTCCCCAACAAAGACGTGCTGATGGGCGAGCTTGTGACACAGAAGTTCACCGGCTTCGCCGAGGCGGCGGGCGAGGCGCTCAAGGAGGAGGACGCTTGGGAGGCGTTCTCGGGTCTGCTCTACGCCACCGCGGAGCACATGGCGGAGAACGCGGCTCTCCAGGATGCGCTGCGCACCACAAGCGCCGCCTTCGAGTACGCGGAGCCGGCGCGGCTCGAGCTCGAGGCCGTGATGGACAAGCTGATCAAGCGGGCCCAGCGCGAGGGCGCACTGCGCAAGGACTTCAAGGCCGAGGAGCTCGGGATGCTGATGGGCGGGCTCTGCGCTTCGATGAGTGGCCCCTTCCCCGGCAAGCAGGACTGGCGCCGGCATCTGGGGATCCTGCTCGACGGCCTGCGCGCCCAGCCGAGCCCCCGCCGGCAGAAAACATCCTGAACTCGCGCGCAGGGCAATTCACTGCTACCGTCCGCCTTGCAGGGCCGGGAATTGGACTCGGCTAAAGCAGTGCAGGCGTAGTCGCTGGATTACCTCCGCGGAAGCGCAGCACATCAACACCGTGGAGGACACGGCATGCCAAACGGCACAGTCAAGTGGTTCAGCGACGAGAAGGGCTTCGGCTTCATCACGCCCGATGACGGCGGGAAGGACCTCTTCGTCCACCACACAGGCATCCTTGGCGACGGGTATCGCTCGCTCGCCGAGGGCGCGAAGGTCTCTTACGACGCCGAGGCCGGCGACAAGGGACCGAAGGCGGTGAACGTACAGGCGATCTAAGCCTGTCTGTTCCGCTGTTGTCGGGGGCCCGCCGAATGGCGGGCTTTCGACTTTTAGTAGGCGGCAGTACGCGCTAGGCGGTCGACAGGGCTACGAGGCTGCTGAGGCCTCGGCGTGGGCTATTGCGTCGATCGGGTCGATCGCGCTGTTGCCTACGACGAGCTCGCCTGATCTGACGAGGGCGATGAGTTGGACTGCCACCAGGGGGTCGAACTGCGTGCCCGCGGAGCGTTCGAGCTCTTCGAGCGCCTCTTTGACGGTGAGGGCGGGGCGGTAGACACGCGGGTAGGTCATCGCCTCGAGCGCGTCCGCGGCCGCCAGGATGCGGCTCTCGAGTGGGATTTCGTTCCCCGCCACGCCGCTCGGATAGCCGCCGCCGTCGTAGCGCTCGTGCAGGTTGAGCACCCAGTCGGCGATCTCGGTCATGCCGGCGCCGGCGATGATGTCGCGGCCGAGCTCCGAGTGGCGCCGCATCTCCTCGAACTCCTCGTGCGTGAGCGTGCCGGCCTTGAGCAGGATGCTGTCGGTGATGCCGATCTTGCCGACGTCGTGGAGCACCCCGGCGGTGCGGATCATGTCGACGCGCTCCGGCGGCAGCCCGACGCTCATCGCGAGGGTGGCCGCGTAGAACGCAACGCGCTGCGAGTGCAGGTGGGTGTAGCCGTCCTTCGCGTCCACCGCGCGGGCGAGCGCGTGGACGGTGCGGATGAGGCTCGCCCGTTGGGCGTGCTCGGCCTTCTCCTCGGGCGAGAGCGCCTCGCCGCTGTCGGCCGAGTAGACGGACACGCGGTCGCGCCCGCGTGACTTCGACCAGTACATCGCGCCGTCGGCGAAGCGCATCAGGTCGTCCTGGTACTCGGCCGCGCGCGGGTAGATGGCAATGCCGACGCTGAGCGTGAGCGTCTCGCGTGTGGGGCCGATCGCCACGCCGGCGAGTGCGGCGCGCAGCCGCTCCACCACCTGACGAGCCTCCGCCTCGCCGGAGCCCGCCAGGGCCACCATGAACTCGTCGCCACCGACTCGCCCGGCCACGTCGGTCGGGCGCAGCGACCCGTAGATCGTCCGCGCCAGCGCGATCAGCGCCTGGTCGCCGACGCCGTGGCCGCAGCGGTCGTTGATCGGCTTGAAGTGATCGAGGTCGAGCGCCACCAGCGCGACCTCGGTGCCCTCGCGCCGTGCGCGCGCGAGCTCCAGGCCCAGGCGCTCCTGGAAGGTGCGGTGGTTGAGCAGTCCTGTGAGCGGGTCGCGGATCGCCTGCTCGAGTCGCTCGCGGTAGTCGCGCGCGTTCTGAACGGCGATGGCGAGTTGGTCGGCCAGCAGGCGCAGCAGCTTGAGCTCGGTTTCGTCCACCGGATCCTGGCCCGAGCGCACGAGCACGACGCCGCCGAGGTTGCGGTTGCGGCCCGCGAGCATGAGCGTGATCACCTGGCGCTCGTGATGGCGCGCGACGCACGCGCCGTCGCTGTGGCAGGACGCGAGGTCGCCCTCCGACTCCCAGTCGCCGGTGCTCGCGGCGATCACCAGCTCGTCTCCCGCTTCGAGGTAGAGCGCCGAGCTCGTGGTGCGCGCGGCGAGCCGCAGCACGTCCAGGCCGCGCTCGATGATCGGTCCTTCCTCGAGCGTCTCCGTCATGGTCGAGGCGAGCTGGGTGAGCGCCTCGAGCTCCTCGTTGCGGCGGATTACCTCGTCGCTCAGCCCGCGCTCGCGTGCTATCGCGCGGCGGGCGAGCGTCGCCACCAGCGCGAGCAGGCATACCAGGCCCGCGAAGCCGGCGGCGAGAGCCGTGGTGAGTGCCGCTCCCATTGGAGCAATATCGGCCCTCGGAGCGCGGAGTATGAGCCCTTGGGCCCGCTCCGGGCCCGGCGCGGTCGCTAGCGCGGCTTGCCGCCGGCCTCGGCGGCACGCATGAAGCGGGACGAGGCGCGCTTCGGCGGCTTGGCGTTGGCGTTCTTCGCGGCGTCGGCGGCCATCTGCTTGAGCATGAAGTCGTGGTTGCGGTCGAGCACCGCGCGCGCCTCGGCGGCCACCACCGCGCTGTTGCAGACGGTCAGCTCGTTGTCCTGCTTCTGCTCGCCACCGAGCGACCAGTTGGTGCTGCCCTTGACGGTGTAGATCCCGTCGACGATCACCATCTTGAGGTGCGAGATCGCGTGCTTCGAGCTCGTGCCGATTGCGATCGAGTTGCCGAAGTCGTCGTTGTCCCAGGCGGTGAGGATCTGGCGCTCCGTCTTGCCGCTCTTCGACTGGCTGCGGTCCAGGCTCATCTGCACGTACACGTGCTCGTTCGTGAGCTTCGACTTGATGATCGCGTCGAGGTCCGTGTCGTCGTAGCCGAACATGTTGATCACGATCGACTGCTCGGCGCTTGCGAGCAGCTCGCTGAGCAGCCCGTGGATATCGTCGTCGGGCGAGTAGAACGCCTTGACGTTGGGCGGGTAGTGCGCGATGAAACGGCCGTCGCGCTTGAACTTGTCGAGGCCTTCCCAGGAGAACTGCGTGGCCGGCATCCGATCCTCCTTGCTCGAGTCCGCGATCCACCCTAAACCGCCCGCTCATCACGCGCCGTGCAGCTCTTAATGCGGCTGTAACGCGTCGTCGCAATAGTGGACAACGAACGATGCTGCTGCTGACGTTGTTCGCGCTCGTGGCTGGGGCCGCCACGGCGGTAACGCCGTGCGTGCTGCCCGTGCTCCCGGCTCTCCTGTCGGCGAGCGCGGTGGGCGGACGGCGCAGGCCCGTGGGGATCGTGCTCGGCCTCGCGCTCACGTTCACCGTCGCGGTGGTGGCGCTTGCCTCGCTCGTCAAGGGCGTGGGCGTGGCGGGCAACGGCGTGCGGATCGTCGCCGAGGTGGTGCTGATCGGCTTCGGGCTGTCCCTGCTGATCCCGGAGGTGGCCGCTCGGATCGAGGCGCCGCTGTCGCGGCTCGCGCGCTTCGGGCCGACCACGCGCGGGAACGGCTTCTGGAGCGGCGTCGGCGTCGGCGGGGCGCTCGGCTTCGCATACACGCCGTGCGCGGGCCCGATCCTGGCGGCCGTGATCTCGGTGTCGGCCACGCAGGGCACCTCGGCGCAGATCGTGGTGATCGCGCTCGCCTATGCGGCGGGGTCGGCGGTGGTGCTGCTCCTGCTCGCACTGGGCGGCCGCGCGATCGCCGAGCGCATCCGGCGCGCGGGACGCGGGCTCGCCCTCCAGCGCACCCTCGGCGTGGTGATGATCGCCACCGGTGTCGCGATGGCCACGCAGCTCGACGTGCGCCTCGAGAACTCGTTCGCGGCTCATCTGCCCACCGCGCTCGTCAATCCCACGAGCGGTATCGAGAATTCGCAGGCGGCGCAGAAGCGCCTGGCGAGCCTGCGCGGCAAGCCGCGCTTCGACCTCGGCGCCGCCGCGGCCAAGGCCAACATGCCGAAGCGCGACGGCCTGCCGGTGCTCGGCAGGGCGCCCGACTTCGCGAGCAGCGGCCCCTGGCTCAACACCGGCGGCAAGGCCCTGTCGCTTGCTCAGCTCCGCGGCCGGGTCGTGCTGATCGACTTCTGGACCTACACCTGCATCAACTGCATCCGCACGCTGCCCTACCTCAAGGCCTGGGACGCGCGCTACGGCAAGGCGGGCCTGACGATCGTCGGCGTCCACACGCCCGAGTTCCCGTTCGAGCACGACACGGGCAATGTCAAGAACGCAATCGCCAGCGACGGCATCAAGTACCCCGTGGTGCAGGACAACAACTACGGCACCTGGACCGCGTGGGGCAACCAGTACTGGCCGGCCGAGTACCTGATCGACGCGAAGGGGCGCGTGCGCTACACGCACTTCGGCGAGGGCGACTACGGCAAGGACGAGCAGGCGATCCGCACGCTGCTGGCCGAGCGTGGCGCCACGCATCTGGCGAGCGGGCTGGCGAAGGTGCACGCGATCCAGCCGAGCCGTGTGGCCACGCCAGAGACCTACGTCGGCACGTCGCGCGCCGACGGCTGGACCAACGGGCCGCAGAAGGGCACGCACGACTATGGCCCGCCTCCGTCGGGGCTCGGCATCAACCAGTTCGCCTACGGCGGCCTTTGGGACGAGTCGTCCGAGTCCGGCACGGCGCTCGGAGGTTCCTCGCTCAACCTCGACTTCGTGGCCAAGCGGGTGTATGTCGTGCTCGGGCCGCCGCGTGGCCGCAGCGGGCTCGTTCAGGTCGAGCTGAACGGCAAGCCGATCCCGGCGGACGCCGCCGGGGACGACGTTCACGGCGGCGTGGTCACCGTCAACCGGCAGCGTCTGTACAACGTCGTCGACCTCAAGAGTCCCGGCGGCGGCTACCTGACGCTGCGCGTACAGGACGGCATCTCGGCGTACTCGTTCACCTTCGGCTGAGCCGGCGCGGGGTTGCTCTTGGGTGTCCCGGCTGATTAGGGTCTCCCTATGGAGGCCGCTTCAAGTCCGGCCGATCCAGCCGCCGGCTATCCCGCGCGTCTGACGATCGCCTACGAGGAGCAGCTCAACCGCTGGCTGCCGCTCGTAAAGTGGCTGCTGCTGATCCCGCACTACATCGCGCTGTTCATCCTCTACTTCGCGGCCTGGTTCGCGCTGATCGGGGCGGCCTTCGTCGTGCTGTTCACGGGCCGCTACCCGCCCGGCCTGTTCGGCTTCCAGGCGGGCGTGATCCGCTGGACGATGCGCGTGTACGCCTACGGTGACCTGATGACCGACCACTACCCGCCGTTCTCCCTGGAGAAGGACCCGAACAGCCCGGTGCAGCTCGAGATCGAGTACCCGGAGGAGGTCGAGCGCTGGCGCCCGTTTGTCGCCTGGCTGCTGGCGATCCCGTACATGATCGCCGTCTCGATCATCCACTACATCGCCGCGCTGCTCGTGTTCTTCGCCTTCTTCACGATCCTCTTCACGCGGCGCTTCCCGCGCGGGATGTTCGACATCGTCGAGGTGGCGCTGCGCTGGGCCGTGCGAGGCTGGGCATACGCGGCGTTCATGGTGACCAGATATCCACCCTGGGTGTGGGGGTGAGCTGAGTCCCGCCGTCGACCCCGCCCGGCGACTGGAAGCGAATGGTCGCCAACATGGGCGGCGTCTTCCCGTGCCTCGCTCGCCACTCCGGCGACGGCCACAGCATCGAACTCCCGGGGGTGACTGCAGCGGTCACGCCGAGCTGCCCGGACCGCTCGATCGTCAACTGCGTGATGTACACCGACACCGCGGCGCTCAGCCGCTCGCTCGACGCGCTCTCAGCGCTCTACGAGAGCGCGGGTGTGCGCGCCTGGACCGTCTGGGTGCCGAACCACGACACGGACGCCGCCGAACTGCTTGACCATGCGGGCCACCTGCTCGACGCACGGCCCGCGGCGATGGTCTGCGAGCTGTCCGCCATCGAGCCGCCGGGGATCGCGCTCGACCTGAGCGAGCCGGACATGGTCGAGGCCGCGCGCGTGAACGACGTCGCCTACGGCTTGGCGGGCGAGTTCGAGCGCGCCTTCCGCAGGCTGCCGCCCGAGCCCGCGTACCTGTACATGGCGCGCGCCGGCGGCGTGCCCGCCTGCACGTTGCTCACCTACGAGGAGGACGGCGAGTGCGGCATCTACCTCGTGGCGACGCTGCCCGAGGCGCGCGGGGGCGGGCTGGCGAGCGCGCTGATGGCGCACGCGTTGCTCGAGGCGCGCGAGCGCGGCTGCACCACGAGCTCGCTGCAGGCGACCGCGCGCGGCAGGCCCGTCTATAAGCGGCTGGGCTACGAGGAGATTGGCACCATGGACATGTGGGAACGGCGCCGGCAGGTCTGACGTGGCCCGTATCTTTGTGAGCTTGGGACCCCTGCGCCGTCCGCTGATCGGAGCCGTGGCCTGCCTCGGCCTGGCCGCCGCCGCGCCGGCTGCCGCCGCGCCGCGCAAGCTGCCGCCGCTGCCGCGCCACTGGCCCTCGCACCGGCTGGAGCTCGGGCTCGCCAACCAGCCCGGCTTCGCGGCTTCGCTGCGGCGCGCCGCGCCATTTGGCTTCCGCTACCAGTACCTCGCGGGCGGCTCCAACACCGGCGCCGGCTGGTCCACCTGGAACCCGAACGGCACCTTCGTCTCGCGCTACATCAGGGAGTCCGCGAAGCAGCACATAACGCCGGTGTTCACCTACTACATGCTGCGCCAGTCCGCGCCCGGTAACGGCGTGGGCGACGAGCGCCAGGCCGACCTCGGCAACCTCGACGACGCCGCCACGATGCAGTCGCTCCTGGCGGACCTGAAGCTGTTCTTCCAGCGGGCGGGCGCGACGCACCGGGCCGTGGTGCTGCACCTCGAGCCCGACCTGTGGGGGTTCGGCGAGCAGGCCGCGGGCGGTGGCGGCGCTTCGAACGTGAAGGCGCTCGTGTCGGCCGCCGGGATGCCGGAGCTGAGCGGGCTGCCCGACACGCTCGCCGGCTTTGCCCAGGCCGTCAAGCGCCTGCGCGACCGCTACGCCCCGCGCGCGCTGCTTGCCTACCAGCTCAGCGTCTGGGGCACCGGCGTGGACATCCAGTACTCCGACCCCCCGCCGGACCAGGTGCGCGCGCTCGGGCGGAAGGCGGCGGCCTTCTACCGCTCGCTGCACACGCACTTCGACCTCACCTTCTCGGAGTTCTCGGACCGTGACGCCGGCTACAAGGAGAAGGTCAATGGCGATGGCGGCGCCTCCTGGTGGAAGGCTGCCGACTTCGCCCGCAACGTGCGCTTCCTCTCCACCTACTCGCACGCGGCGAGGCAGCGCGTGGTGATGTGGCAGATCCCGCTCGGCAACACCGAGATGCGCGCCGAGAACAACACGACGGGCCACTACCAGGACAACCGTGTGCAGTGGCTGCTCGGGTCGCAGCGCGCAAAGCACCTCAAGGCCTATCGCAACGCCGGCGTGATCGCGTTTCTGTTCGGCGACGGCGCGGCGGGCACCACCTGCGCCTGCGACGCCCAGCACGACGGCATCACCAACCCGCCGGCGATCGACGGCAACAACCGCCTGTCGCTCTCCTCAGACGACGACGGCGGGCTCTTCCACGAGCTCGCGAGCCGCTTCTACAAGCACAAGCGGCTCAAGCTCTAGGCGGAAGCGGATCGCGCTCGATGCTGCGCCTGTGGAAGAAGGCGCCGAACGAGCCCGCCGCGGCGGTGACTGCCGTGATCGCCCAGAACTCGAGCCCGATGTCGATGATCTTGCCGCCGGTGGTGACGGGGTTGGGCATCTGCGAGGAGACGGTGAGCAGCTGGGCGCTCGTCCAGAAGAACGCGTCGCCGAAGGTGTGGATGCCGGTGGCGGTGCGGCCGCGCTCGAGAAAATAGAGCGCGACGGACGCGAACGCGTCGAGCACCAGCGTCGCCGAGAACACCGCCACCAGCCGCTGGCGCAGGTGCAGGTGGGTGGCGGTCGTACCCATCGCAACCTTGCGGGCCTCGCGCCCGAGGTTGCGCAGCGGCGTCATCACCGACATCGCGGGCGAGGGTAAAGACGGCGGCGGAGGGATCCGGCTAGTCGCTGGCGAGCGAGTTGTAGACCGAGTCGAGCAGCGCCTCGCGCTCCTGGATCCCGAGCCGCTCGCTCAGATAGCCGGCGGTCTCCGCCCGCGAGGCGCCGTTGGCAGCCATGTTGAGCGCGACGAGCCGGGCGCGCCGCAGAGTGTCCTGCTCCTGGGGCACGAGCTGGTCGTGGCCCACTTGGCCGCGGATCCCGGCCAGGCGCTCGTCGAGGCGGTCGGCCGCGTCGCGCAGCTCGGCCACCAGCGTGGTGAGGTCGGCCAGCGCGCTCTCGATCTCGCCCCTGACCTGGCCCTTGAGCGCTTCGGCGGCGCCCAGCAGTGCATCGAGCTCACCGGCGATGGACTCCGAGATCCCTGCCTCGCCGTTGCCGTGGGTCGTAGACGAGTTCTCCATCCGCGTCCCGGCGAGCGTACCACCGGCCAGGCACGGCCAGTGGAGGTTGTGGGCGGCTCCGTCGGTTAGGGTTCCGGCCGTGCTCGACACGGTGCGCGACCGCCAAGAGACTCACCCGCCGAGTGACGCCAGCGTGCTCGAGGACGTCGTCCTGAACGATTACGAGGGGCACCCGGTCAGGCTCGGCGACCTCTGGAGCGAGCGCCCGGCCGTGCTCGTCTTCGTGCGCCATTTCGGTTGCGTGTTCTGCCGCGAGCTGGCGGTCGAGATCCACAAGAAGCGGCGCAAGTTCGAAAAGGCGGACGTCGAGGTGGCGGTGATCGGGCACGGCACACCGGCCCACGCCGCCGACTTCCGCAAGGTGCAGAACGTGGACCTCAGGCTGCTCGTGGACCCCGACCGCAAGGTCTACGAGCTGGCCGGGACGAAGGTGGCCACCCTGCGCGAGCTGATCGGGCCGCGCCAGCTACTGCGCGGCCTGCGCGCGACGGTGATGTCACGCGTCAAGCAGGGCAGCATCGCCGTGCATCAGGGCAGGATCATCGGCCACGCGGCGCAGCTCGGTGGCGTGCTGGTGATCGCCCCGGACGGGTCGGTGCGCTACGCGTACCTGTCCGAGGAGTCGGGCGACAACCCGCCCGTGCAGGAGGTGCTCGCGGCGGCGCGGGCGATCCGCCCGCACCTCAACTCCGGCAGCGCCTAGACCCGCGGGCCGGTGCCCGGGTCAAACAGCGACCCGCCGCGCGAGCGCCGGATCAGGTAGACGATCCCGGTGGCGACGGCCACCGCCACCAGGAAGCTCCAGGCATTCCGCCCCGCGATCAGCGACGTGATGATGCCGCCGATGAACGAGCCGGCGAGCCCGACGAGAATTGTCATCCCGATGCCGATCGGGTCAGGCCCCGGCAGCGCAAGCCGGGCAAGCCCCCCGACCACAAGCCCGGTAACGAAGAGCCAGATGACAAACGCAATCAACCCCACAGATCAAGAGTAGTTCCCTCTGGCCTCTGGCCTCTGGCCTAGTGCGCAGCAATCTCCCCATCGATAGCCAACCCGGCCGCGACCCAGCCCACAATCCCCCCAGCAAGGTTGTACGCGTCGTACCCGGCCGCCGCGAACGCCTGCGTCGCCATCGCCGAGCGCGCCCCCACGCGGCAGTAGAAGACCACCGGCCGCTCGCGCTCGATCGAGTCCGCGACGGCGGCCAGCGCGCCGAGCTCGACGTGGCGCGCGCCCGCGATGCGGCCCGCGGCGTGCTCGTAGGGCTCGCGCACGTCCACGAGGTCGGCGTCGCCGCGGCTCAGCAGCTCGGCCACGGTCTCCGGTGACAGCTCACGCTCGGTCATTCAGCTCTTATGGTGCCGGGTCGAGATGAAGCCGGCGGTGGTGGGCCATGTCGAGTACGGGGAGTTCGCGCGCGTCGATCACGTGCCCGCGCCCGGCGAGATCGTGCACGCGGAGCCCACGTGGTCGGAGGCCGCGGGCGGCGGCTCGGTCGCGGCTGTGCAGCTCGCCAAGCTCGCCGGCGGGTCGCTCTTCTACACCGCGCTCGGCGACGAGGAGCTCGGCCACCGCGCCAAGCGCGAGCTCGAGGGGCACGGCGTGCGCGTGCACTGCGAGTTCAAGCACAAGCCGCAGCGCCGCGCGTTCGTCTACCTCGACGCCGACGGCGAGCGCACGATCACGACGATCCACGACCGCTACGGCCCGAGCGGCGACGACGAGATCGACTGGGACGAGCTGGGCGGCTGCGACGCCGTCTACTTCGTGAGCGGCGACGCCGGCGCGCTCGAGGCGGCGCGCAAGGCGCGCGTGCTCGTGGCCACTGCTCGCTCGCTGCCCGTGCTGGCCGAGACGGGCATGAAGCTCGACGCGCTGGTGCACAGCGCAAGCGACGCGGGCGAGCGCTACGCCGCCGGCCAGATCGACCCCGAGCCCGAGCTCGTCGTGTCGACCGAGGGCGCGAAGGGAGGCACCTGGACGGCGGCGGAGGGGCGCACCGGCAGCTTCCACTCGGCGCCGCTGCCGGGTCCCCTGGCGGACACCTATGGCGCGGGCGACAGCTTCGCGGCCGGGCTCACCTTCGCCCTCGGAAGCGGCCTCGAGGTGAAACAGGCGCTCGAGCTCGCGTCGCGCTGCGGGGCGGCGGCGATCACCGGCCGTGGCGCCTTCGCGGGGCAGCTCACGGCGGACGATCTGCAGCTCCGCCCGCCCCGGTAATCTGCGCCACTGCGACTCATGGACCCGACTCTTCTCAGGAATCGGCTCGTGATCGCGGCGGCCATGTGGCGGGAGGCCACCAACGACCCGCTGCCGCGCCTCGATCCGGGCGATCCAGCCATCCAGATCCAGACGTTCGAGATCAGGCTGATCGACCTGCTCTGCGCGCAGGCCACGTCCGAGACCGCGAGCGAGGTGGCGGAGAGGACCTGGGACATGGTGCACGACCGTCCCGACGACGACCCGGTGAAGCAACGGGTGGTGGAGTGCCACGAGGCGCTGGCGCGTCTCTCAGCCCATAAGGAGTAGCTCGTGAGCGACGAGCCTCGCGACCCGCGCGAGCCGCGCCCGCCGGCGACCCTCGACGAGGAGTTGCTCGGGGCGGAGGTCGAGTCGATCGTCTCGACGCAGTCCGACGCCGCGCGCGTGGGCCGCATCTCGGGCGAGCTCGACGAGGGCTTCCGGGCGCTCGCCCATGTCGGCGCGGCGGTGTCGATATTCGGCTCGGCGCGGACGCCACGCGAGCATCCCGAGTACGCGCTCGCGCGCGAGACGGCGCGCGTCCTCGGCGCCGCCGGCTTCGCGATCATCACCGGCGGCGGCCCGGGGATCATGGAGGCCGCCAACCGCGGCGCGCGCGACGCCGGCGCGCTCTCGATCGGGCTCAACATCGACCTGCCGTTCGAGGTCGGGATCAACAAGTTCGTCGACCTGCCGCTGCAGTTCCACTACTTCTTCACACGCAAGGTGATGTTCGTCCGCTACGCGTCGTCGTTCGTCGTCTTCCCGGGCGGTTTCGGCACGCTCGACGAGCTGTTCGAGGCGCTCACCTTGATCCAGACCGGCAAGATCCGTTACTTCCCGGTGCTGCTGGTGGTCAGCTCCTACTGGCAGGGGCTCGTGGACTGGCTGCGCGAGCGGATGCTCGCCGAGGGGAAGATCTCGGCTGACGACATGGACCTGTTCGAGGTCACCGACGACCCAGCGCGGGTGCTCGAGGTCGTGAACAGCGCGGTCCACCGCCAGGCGCGGGTGGCCTAATCGTCCGCCCCCGGGCGACGGCGCGCGCGCTTGACGTCGGAGCGCCGCCGCTTCGACTCGAGCCGCTTGGTGCGTGCGGCCTTGGTCGGCTTCGTGGCGTGGCGCGTGCGCGGAACCGCCAGCGCCGCGGCGAGCCGGGAGCGTAGGCGCTCGAGCGCCAGCTCGCGATTGCGCGCCTGGCTGCGGGTGTCCTGCGCGACGGCGGTGAGGCGTGGGCCCACCTTGGCCATCACCCGCTTGCGCTGAACCTCGCTGAGCGACGGCGACTCCGCGACGTCGAACACGGCCTCCACCCGCGACGCCGTGACATTCGCGTGTTGCCCGCCAGGCCCGGACGAACGCGAGACGCGCAAGTCGATCTCAGACAACGGAACAGACACGCTCCGCGTGACGACCATCGGATCTTCCACCGAACGCATGATGCCCACTGCGCCTTGACCGGCCCACCCCGGCGGAGGTAGAACTGTCCCGCGGGGCCCCCGACGACAGGAGAAACACCATGGGCCGCATGTACGTCGATTGCCGCGAGATGCCCAGCGAGAGCAATTGCTCGCTCTACATCTCTGGGACCGAGGACGAGGTGGTGAGGGCGGCCGGCGACCACGCCGTCTCGGTGCACGGGCACGAGGACACGCCGGAGTTCCGCGAGGAGATCCGGAGGGCCCTCAAGGAGGAGACCGCCCTCGTCGGCTCGGCCGCCTAGCCGCCGAACGTCTGCGTCCGCCCGCAGCCGGCGAGCGTGACGCTAACGGGGCCGTCCGTGATGACGCTGAGGGCGGCCCCGCAGGTCACGTGCGCCCGCGCCGGATCGATCGTCAGCGCCGCGATGTTCTTCGCGTCGATGTCGAGCTGGTTGCGTACGAGCGCCGGCGGCGCCGGGCCCCACTGCTTCGACTGGCTCGTGTAGGCGATCGCGGGCAGCGTGCCGCCGGTGAGCGCGCCCGCGCTGCGCTGCGTGGGCAGCGCCGCCGGGTCGCCGGCGCCGAAGCCCTCGGAGCGCACGTCGATCGTCCCCCGCGGGGCGTCGCCGCTCGCGTCGCGCAGCTTCAGCCCCGACAGCCAGTAGGCGTGGTTGGCCGGGCCGCCCATCTCCGGGAAGTCCATCTTCGGATTGACCACGTAGGTGACGTGGGCGGGGTTGCGGTCCACCCTCGTGGTGCCGAGGAAGTCGGCCGCCGGCTGGAACTGGTCGTTGATCGCCAGCGTCAGGTGCTCGGCCGGCGCGAACGAGTCGAACTCGTAGCGGTAACCGAGGTCGTCGAAGGTCTGCGCCTGCTCGACGGGGCCGGGGTATGGCACGAGCTCGTCGGTGACCGCGTCCCAGATCAGGAACGGGATGTTGCGCACCGACGGCAGCATGTTGTTCGTGTTGCTGCCGTCGCCTCCCGGCTCGGGCGGCGCAGGCGGCAGCCAGACGCCGAGGCCGGGCGGTCCCACGGTGGGCTGCGCCTTGGCGAACAGGTCCGGGTACTGGCTCGCGAACTTGTAGGTGCCGTAGCCGCCCATGCTGTAGCCGGCGATCGCGGTCCAGCTCGGGTCGAGCTTGTAGTGGCGGGCGACATCCGCCCAGACCTCGAAGGTGTCGGCGCCCGCGTAGTCGTAGTACCAGCCGTCCGGGCCGCGGCCCTCCGGCGTGATCTCGATTGAGCCGGGACCGCGCTCGCCGAACTGCGACTGGTTGCGCGAGCCGAGGAACTGGTTGTAGTTCGCGCCGAGCGAGTGCAGCAGCAGCGTCATGCCGTAGCCGTTCGCGGGCTGCGCCTGCTTCGGCACGTAGATCGCGTACGGCTGAAGCCGGCCGCGCAGCTCGCCCTTGCAGGACGTGGCCGACTGGCAGGTGGTCGAGTAGTCGGTGCCCTGCTCCGTCTCGAAGCGGCTTGCGAGGATGCGGTCGAGCGCGCCGGTCTTCGGCACGCCGCTGTCGTCGTTGACGCCGCGCGCCAGCTTCGAGAAGTCCACGTAGGCGTGGAAGGGGGAGAGGTCGCCGTTCTTGAGCGACTGTCCCTGCTGCTGGTCGCGCCACCAGGCGGCGTTCGTGGCGGTGCCGACCGGATCGGTCGCGTCCGGCATCGGCTCACCCGAGCGGAAGGCCACGTTGAAGAAGGCCGTCGGCTTCGAGAGGGTTCCGGCGCCGCCGGGGTGTGTGGCGTCCGCGGCCTGCTGCGGGATCAGGTAGGCCCCCGCGGCCGTGTCCCATAGACCGGTCCCGGCCGCCAGGCGGACGGTGCCGTTGCCCGGATTCCAGTCCGAGTGAGGCACGAGCACGGTGATCTGCCGGCGCGTCGAGTCGACGCTCACGCTGGGCGCCGTGGCCGCGGCCTTCCCGCTGGCGGCGTCGAGCATGTCGGCGGTCTGCCCGTGCACGGTCACGAACCACTGCGCGGGCGCGCTGGCGCCCGCCCCGTGGGGGAACTGCTGGGGCGTGGCGCTGTCGCCGATCGCGATCGTCGTCGCCACGAGCGAGGGGTCCTTCATGGTGTTCAGGGTGATGCGGAACGCGGTGGCGGTCGCCGTGGGCTTCACCCGCAGCTCGACGAGGTCGGCCGCGTTGCCCGCGTAGACGGGATCGCTGGGGTAGGTGTAGGTGCCGTTCGGCTGCGAGAAGGTGTCGCCCGAGATGCGCGGGTCGGTGGGGTCGGGCACGCCGCCGTTCGCGCCGTGGTCGTCGTAGAGGTAGTCCTGGTAGAGGAACTCGCCGTCGCGGTAGGCGCTCGCGCCCGAGACGAGGATGGGCGGCGCCTTCCAGATCCCGCTGTTGGTGAGCTGCGGCGCGTCGGCCGCCGGCGCGTACAGCAGATCGGGTCCCGGACGCGGGCCTGCCCCGCTGTAGAGCGATCCGGTGGCGGCGCCCGCGGGCGCCGCAACGACGAGCGCGCACAGCGCGCCGAAGAGCACGATTCGTCCCTGCACGACCATCCCCCAAGCCTCGATTCCGCGCGTGCAACATATCCGGAAAGTGTTGGGTGGTGCGCCGGTTCTACGATCCAGGACATGACTGACACCCTTGCCCCTTCCCGCACCGTCGCCTCCGTGATCGGCGGGCGAGCCATGACCGACGCGCCCGGCGGGCGCATCACCTCCACCAACCCGGCGCGCAGCTCAGACGTCGTGGCCGAGGCGCTGCTCGGCGACGCGTCCACCTTCGTCGCCGCCGCGCGCGCCGCGCGCGAGGCGCAGGCCGCCTGGGCCGACGTGCCGGCTCCCGTCCGCGGCCGCGCGATCCAGCAGATCGGCCGGCTCGTGGAGGACAACAAGGAGGCGCTGTCGCGGCTCGTCACGCGCGAGATCGGCAAGCCCTACGCCGAGTCGCTCGGCGAGGTGCAGGAGATCATCGACACCTGCAACTTCTTCGTCTCCGAGGGGCGGCGCCTCTACGGCCAGACCGTGCCGTCGGAGATGCCCGACAAGCAGCTCTTCACCTTCCGGACCCCGGTGGGCGTCGCCGCGATCATCACGGCGGGCAACTTCCCGGTGGCGGTGCCGTCCTGGTACATCGTGCCGGCGCTCCTGTGCGGCAACGCGGTCGTGTGGAAGCCGGCCGAGTACGCGCCCGCCCTCGGCGAGGCGCTCGCGGAGCTGTTCCTGCACGGCGGGCTCCCCGACGGCGTGCTCAACCTGGTCCAGTGCGACGGCCCCACCGCCTTCGAGGGACTCGAGCAGTCGCTCGCCGAGGGGCTCATCGACAAGGTCGGCTTCACCGGCTCATCCGACGTGGGCCGCCGCATCGGCGAGCTCTGCGGCCGCCACATCCAGCAGCCCTGCCTCGAGCTCGGCGGCAAGAACCCGCTCGTCGTCATGCCCGATGCCAACCTCGACCTCGCCGTCGAGGGCGCGCTCTTCAGCGGCTTCGGCACCGCCGGCCAGCGCTGCACCTCGCTGGGCACGGTGGTCGTCCACGAGGACGTGCACGACGAGTTCATGTCGCGCTTCATCCGCGCGGTCGAGGAGGCCCCGGTCGGCGACCCGACCCAGGACGTGATTTACGGCCCGATGA
This sequence comes from Thermoleophilaceae bacterium, assembly GCA_036494715.1. GTDB lineage: Bacteria > Actinomycetota > Thermoleophilia > Solirubrobacterales > Thermoleophilaceae > JAICJR01. Next base: position 29,667 of record DASXNY010000155.1, on the reverse strand, counting down.
TCCACGAGCGCTTCCTCGAGCGCTTCCTCGGCTGGCTCGACCTGATCGAGGACCACCACAGCGTGCACGGCTCGAGCGCCACCGGGCGGATCAGCTCGGACTCGCCGCGCGCCGGCTTCGTCGGCGATCCCGACGCCGGCATCTTCTGCCACCCCACGATCGTCGACGGCGTGCGCCGCGAGGACGCGCTCTACTCGACCGAGACCTTCGGCCCGATCGTCGGCGTGGCGACCTTCTCGGGCTTCGACGAGATGATCGACCTGGCCAACGGGCACGGCTACGGGCTCTCCTCGGCGATCTACACGAACGACCCGAAGAGCGCATTCGAGTTCCGCCGCCGCGTGACGGCCGGGATGGTGAGCGTGAACAACTCCACCTCCGGCGCAGAGGCGCACCTGCCGTTCGGCGGCAATGGCAAGTCCGGCAACGGCGCGCGCCAGTCCGGCATCTGGGTGCTCGACCAGTTCACGCGCTGGCAGTCGATGAACTGGGACTACGCCGGCAAGCTGCAGAAGGCGCAGATGGACGTCGCCGACATCAGCGGCGACATGGACTTCCGCCTGCCCGACTAACTGATTGCAATAAGGGCTCGGCCCCAACGCGATCCACCTTTGCCACCTATACGGTGGTAAAGGTGACGCGGGTGAGGTCCCGGCCTTACTGCCGCTGTTCAGGCTCGGGCTCTGACTCGACGTCGGGGTCGAACTCCTCGGGCTCGATCTCGGCCTCGGCTTCCGCTTGGGCCTCGTCCTCGAGCTCCTCGACCTCCTCGACCTCCGGGTCCGACACCGTCTCGGCGTCGAACACCTCGGTGATGTCCTCTTCGCTGCCGGCCGGCAGCGCCTGGGTCTCTGCGTCCGGGTGAGCCGACGGGAAGCGCGCAGCCGCGTCGTCGGCCACCGCGAGCAGGCGGTCGGCGATCTCGCGCACGTCGGCGATCAGGCGCAGGCGCTCGGCCCAGATCGCCTCGGCGTCGTTGTCGAGCTCGTGGACGCGCGTCTCGGCGCCCTCGCGGATCTCTGCCGCCTCGCGCTCGGCCTCCTGCACGCGGTCGTCGGCCTGGGAGCGCGAGCGGCTCGTGATTTCCTCCGCGGTCTCGTGGGCGCGCTCGAGGATGCCGCGCGTCTCCTCGGTCACCTGCGCCACCGCGTGCCGCACCGCGGACTCGGGTGAGCGGCTGATCTCGAGCTCCGCCATCAGGCGGTTGACGCGCTCCACATAGGCGTCCACGGCGTCCCGGTCATAGCCCCGCATGGACGTCGGGAAGGAGATGCTGCGGATCTCCTCCACCATCTGGTCCTGCTCGGCGTGCGACACGAGCGAGGACGGAAATCGTCTTGTCGGCGACCCCTCCACGACCCGAGTGATAGCGAAAACCGCCGCTAAACGGCGCGGCGGTACCAGCGCGGCGAGGTCGTGGGCGGCGGTTCCAGCGCTGCTCGAGCGACGAGGACGGTGGGTGCGTCCACCCCGATGTGGCGCGCTAGCGCTCGTCCGAAGTCCGTTCCGAGGCCGTCCACGGTCTCGGCCTCGATGTCGAACGAGCGCGCCAGCGCCTCGAAGTCGGGTGTCGTGAGGTCGACGCCGAACGTCGGCTCGCCGCGGTGGCGCTGGTCGAAGCGCAGCATCCCGTAGCCGCCGTCGTCCACGATCACGGCGGTCATCGGGATCCGCTCCTGCGCCACCGTCGCCAGCTCGCCGCACGCATACAGGAAGCCGCCGTCTCCGGACACGCTCACCACCGGCCCGGTCGCCGCCAGCGCGGAGCCGATCGAGAGGGGGAAGCCGTAGCCGAGCGTGCCCCAGCCCATCGGGTAGGCGAGCCGGCGCGGGCCGGACACGGGGTGCAGCGCGCCGAGCCAGTAGCCGGCGATGCACATGTCGGCGACCACGACGGCGTCGCCGGGCAGCGCCTCGGCAAACACCCGCAGGAACTGCATCTCCGCGGGGTGCTCGCGCTCGAGCTCGCCGAGCGCCTCGGCCCGCAGCTCCTCGAGCCGCGCGCTCAGGCCGTCCAGGCCGCCGGGCGCGGGCAACCGTTCGGCGAGCGCTGCGCCGACGGCGGCGGCGTCACCCTGGAGCACCAGCTCCGGCTCGTAGTTCTTGGCCGCATCGGCGGCGTCCACGTTGATCGCCACGAGGTGCCGCGGCGGCGGCATGGCCCAGTTCTGGGTCATCATGCCGTCGAGGTCGCTGCCGATGGCGAGCACGGCGTCGGCGTCGTCCCACAGCGCCCCGGCGGCGGGCAGGTGCGGGGGCAGTCCGACCGCGCACGGATGCGAGGCGCCCAGCAGCCCGCGCGCCATGTAGGTGGTGAACACCGGCGCCCCGAGGCGCTCGGCGAGTGCGCCCACCTGCGCGCCCGCGCCCGACCGCAGCGCACCGCCGCCCGCCCACACGAGCGGACGCGAGGCCGCCGACAGAATCTCCGCCGCGCGGTCGAGCTCGGCGTCCGACGGAAACGGCAGCGCCAGCGACGCCTCCTCCGGCGGCGGAGCGTCGCCCTGGGCGGACAGCACATCGGTGGGGATCTCCACGTACACCGGCCGGCTCGGCGGGGTCATGGCCGCCTGGATCGCCAACCCGATCTCGTCGCCGAGGAGGCCGGGGTCGGTGACCTTGAACGTCGCCTTCGTCACCGGCCGGAACATCGCCTCCTGGTCGGAGGCCTCATGGAGGGCACCGCGGTGCACGCCAGGCCGGCGGATCGACGTCGGGATGTCGGTGGCGATCACCACCACGGGCGAGCCCGAGGCCCACGCCTCACCCAGGGCGCCCAGGGTGTTGGCCGCGCCGGGGCCCGTCGTCGTGATCGCGACGCCCACCGCGCCGCTCGCACGTGCATAGCCGTCGGCCGCGTAGACCGCGGTCTGCTCGTGTCGCACGCCGACGAGGCGGATGTCCGAGCCTGCGAGCGCCTTCCAGGCAGCCAGGTTGTGCACACCCGGCAGGCCGAAGCACAGCTTCACGCCGGCGGACTCGAGGCCGCGGACCAGCAGCTCTGCGCCGGTGGAGCTCACCCCGGCTTTGTACAGGTCAGGCGATGCGAGCGTCGCGGACGGACGCACCCTGCAGCTCGTGCACCAGCGCCTCGACCACCACCGGGTCGAACTGGCTGCCCGCGCTCGCGCGCAGCTCGCCGACGGCCTCGTCCAGGCTCATGGCCGAGCGATAGGGGCGGTCCGACACCATCGCGTCGTAGGCGTCGCACACGCAGATCACCCGCGCGCCGAGCGGGATCGCCACGCCGGCGAGCCCGTCGGGATAGCCGTCGCCGTCCCAGCGCTCGTGCGACCAGCGCACGAGCTGGTGCACCGTGCCGAAGCGCGCGATGCGCTCGATCATCAGCGCGCCCACGACCGTGTGCTGCTTGATCTCCTCGAACTCCGAGTCGGAGAGCGGGCCGGGCTTGTTGAGCACCTCGCGCCTCACCTCGATCTTGCCGACGTCGTGAAGCAGGGCGCCCCAGCGCACCGTGCGTAGCTCGGGGCCGCGCATGCCGAGCCGCTCGCCGACGCGCTCGGCCAGCTCCGCCACCGATTGGGCGTGCGCGGCGGTCCCCACATGCGCGCGTGCAAGCGCCTCGGACAGTTCGAGGAGGCGTGTCACGCCGCATACCTTCAACGGGCGACTGGATGCTCCTTTCGGGTGGTCGGCAGGCTGCGCTGAACCTGGCTAGCTGCGTGGGAGGTCGAACTCGACCCGTGCGCCGCCCTCGGGCGATTCGCCCGCGCGGATGCGGCCGCCGTGCGCCTCCACGAGTGCGCGCGCGATGGCGAGCCCGAGGCCGCTGCCGCCGGTGGTGCGGGCGCGCGAGAGGTCGGTGCGGTGGAAGCGGTCGAAGATGCGGTCGCGTTGGTCGGGTGGGATGCCCGGCCCGTTGTCCTCGACCGCGAAGCTCACCCAGCTCCCATTGGCCGCCGCCGACAGCCGCACGAGGCCGCCCTCCGGCGTGTGGGCCACGGCGTTCTGGGCCAGGTTGTGGATCACCTGCGCGAGGCGGTCGGGGTCCGCCTCGATGCGCACGTCGCTCACCGGGCCGAGCTCGAAGTCGCGGTCGGCGGTGAGGCTGAGCGCGTTGAAGACGTCGTGCACGTAGTCGCGCAGATCGAGGCTGCGCCGCTCGAGCGGGCTGCCCTCCTCCGTCTTGGCGAGCAGCAGCAGGTCGTCCACGAGGCGCTCCATGCGTTCGGTCTCGGCGCTGACGAGCCGCGTGACCCGGGTCACGTCCTCGCGCGACACGTCGGGCTGGCGGGCGAGCACCTCGAGCTGCCCGCGCACCACGGTCAGCGGCGTGCGCAGCTCGTGCGAGGCGTCGGAGACGAACGCGCGCTGGCGGTTGAAGGCGTCATCGAGCCGGTTGAGCATGTTGTCGAACGACTCGGCGAGCACGCGAATCTCCTCGCTCGTGTCGGCGCGGCCGATGCGGTGCGAGAGGTCGCCCGCGTTGACGGCGGCGGCGGTGCCTGCCATCTGCCGCAGCGGCCGCGACACCCGCGTGGCGAGCAGGTAGCCGGCCACGATCGCGGCCAGCAGCGCGAACAGCCCCGCCAGCAGGAAGGTGCGCGCCACGCCGTGCTGCGCCCGGTCCACCGGCGCGAGCGGTTCGCCAACGCCGACCAGCGCGACGGCTTGCCCGCCCCGCTCCACGCGCCGCACGTATACGCGCAGGCCACCGAGATCGATTGCGTCGAGGGTGGTGAAGCCCACCGGCGCGGTGCGCAGCTTCTGCACCGCGTGCTCCTCCTGGCGCTGGATGTCGCGCGACTCGGGCTCGGTGTCGAGCGCGTTTGACACGCCCAGCAGCTCCGGCTCGTTCGTCAGGATCCGCCCGTCGGGCAGCCGCGCGTACAGCAGCTGCGAGGTCGAGCGGAAGGGCTGGTGCGTGACGTAGCGGTTGATCGCCTCGGTGAGCTCGGTCGGCTCGCCGTTGCCGGACGGCAGCGCGGCGGCGAACGCGCCCGCCTGGGTGACGAGATCGCGATCGAGCTCGTTGCGGAGCTGCTGCCCGGTGCCGCGGTAGATGGCGGCGAAGCTGGCGGCGACGGCGAGGATGAGGATCGCGGCGATCCAGAGCGTGAGGCGGGCGCGGAGTCCGCGCGGCAGTCGGAATCTACTCACGGTCGACTAGGCGGTACCCGACCGAGCGCAACGTCTCGATCGGCGTCGGACCACCGTTGGCCGCAAGCTTGCGGCGCAGGTAGCCGACGTAGACCTCGACCACGTTAGTTCCCGGGTCGAAGTCGTACCCCCAGACGGCACTCAGGATCTGTTGCTTCGAGAGCACCTGTCCAGGGTGACGCATGAAGTATGCGAGCAGCTCGAACTCGCGCGCGGAGAGCGTGACCGGCATGCCGCCGCGCTCCACGCGTCGCGTGAGAAAGTCGAGCCTGATGCCCGCCACCGACAGCTCGGTGGCGCGGCCCTGCTCGGGACTGCGCAGATGGGCACGCACGCGCGCCGCGAGCTCGTCGAAGGAGAAGGGCTTCGTGACGTAGTCGTTCGCGCCGCTGTCGAGCGCGCTCACCTTCTCCTCGACGACGTTGCGCGCGGTGAGCATGATCACCGGCAGCGCGGGCTTGCGCGCGCGGATCGTGTCGAGCACGTCCATCCCGTCGCGCTCGGGCAGCATCACGTCGAGGATCACGAGGTCCACCTCGCCGGAGAGCGCGCGGCGCTCACCCTCGAGCCCGTCGTGCGCGCAGTCGACCGAGTAGCCCTCGGCTTGCAGACCACGGCGCAGGAAGTCAGCGATCGCCGGCTCGTCCTCGACCACAAGAATGCGCACGGGCTGGATGCTACGCCCGTGCGCTAAGGGTTTTCTAAGCCTGTTTCAGAGAGTCACCAGCTCGTCGAGCGGGGTGTGCTCGGCGCGCGGCGCGGTCAGGGGGTTTTCCGACTCGGCCCAGCGCAGCCACTTGTCGCAGGCGGACACGTGCTGGCCGGCCTGGCGCAGGCGGATGTAGGCGCCGAGCTCACAGCTCGTGCCGATCGCCGCCTCGTAGCGGGCACGTGCGCGGTCGCGTTCCGTGAACGCCTCGGCCAGGCGCTCGTGGGCGCTCGTCAGCTCGTCGGAGGTCGTCGGGGGATCCTCGGTGATGAGGGCCATGGTTCTCCTCCCACTGGAGATACCGGGGATATGGACGGGCACCGGCTCCGCGCCCGGGCCTTGGGCAGGGGAGGGCGTCTCGAAGGCCCGGACGCGGGGGGAGATGCTGCCGGCTGCCGGGAAGCCTCCCGCCGCGCGCTAAAGCAGGCGTAAACAGGTGGTGAGGATTCGGTTAAAGCGCGCCGTTACATCGTTTGGTGGAGAATGGCCGCCATGAGGGAGGGTGCGGTGTCCGAGCGCGCGTCCGCGAACGGGGTGGGCACGGCGCGCGAGATGGCCGGCGTGGCGGCGCGGCTCGCGGGCGCCATCAGCGGCGAGTTCCAGCGCCGTATCCCGCGCGCGGATCTCGACGAGCGCGACCCCGACTACATCCGCGACAGCCTGCCGCGGCTGTGGCTGATGGCGACGCTCTGGTTCCGCGGCCGCGTGCGCGGCCTCGAGAACATCCCCGAGGAGGGCGCGGTGCTGCTCGTGGGCAACCACTCGGGCGGCAACCTCACGCCCGACACGCTCGTCTTCAGCCTCGCCTTCAACACCTACTTCGGGGTCGAGCGACGCTTCTTCCAGCTCGCCCACAATCTCGTGCTGACGATGCCGGGGCTCGGCTACCTGCGCAAATACGGCACCGTGGCGGCGTCGCCGGAGAACGCCGACAGGGCACTGTCGTCCGGCGCGGCCCTGCTCGTCTACCCCGGCGGCGACTACGAGGTGCACCGGCCGTCGTGGGAGTCCGCCAAGGTCGACTTCGGCGGCCGCAAGGGCTTCATCCGCCTGGCGCTCGCGAAGGACGTGCCGATCGTCCCCGTCGTGTCGATCGGCGGCCAGGAGACCGCGCTGTTCCTGACGCGCGGCGAGTGGCTGGCGCGGCTCCTGCGCGTCGACAAGCTCTTCCGCCTCAAGGTGCTGCCGATCTCGCTGGCGCTGCCGTGGGGGCTCAACGTGGGCGACATGTTCGGCCACATACCGCTGCCCGCGAAGATCTCGGTGGAGGTGCTGCCGCCGATCCACCTGCGCAAGGAGTTCGGGCGCAACCCCGACGTCGACGAGATCTACGACGAGGTGATGGCCCGCATGCAGCGCACGCTCGACACGCTCGCGGCCGAGCGCCGCCTACCGGTGATCGGCTGATGCGGCTCGAGGAGTCGATCGACATCAGCGCCACGCCCGAGGAGATCTGGCCCGTGATCTCGTCGGCGGAGGGGCTCGCCAGCGTGCTCGCGGGCGTGACGCGCTGGGAGGTCGAGGGCCGCCGCAAGAGCGGCCTCGGTACCCGCTACCGGATGCTGATGGAGGTGGGCTCCGCGCAGGTCGGGGGACTGATCGAGGTCGTGGAGTACCACGAGCCGGCCGACCTCGCTTGGACGAGCATCACCGGCATCGACCAGCGCGGGCGCTGGCGTCTGCGCGAGCAGGACGACGGATCGACGCGCGTGACGTTACGGCTCAGCTATCACTCCCCGGGAGGGTTCATCGCCGCCGTGACCGACCGGATCTCGGCGCGGATCGTGCAGTCCAACATCAAGGAGTCGCTCGAGCGGCTCCGGGCAGAGATAGAAGGGGAGAGCGTGAGCAAGAACGAGACCCAGGTGGGCCCCCTCACGGTGGCCGCGAACAAGCTGCACACCGCGCGGGTGCTGGCCGGCGCCGGCTTCGCGCGGCCACAGCGGCCCGATCGCATCCTGCGCACGCTCGCCACGCTCCACCGTTGGGGCCCGACGCCGGCCGCCGGCTTCGCGGGCTCGGCGATCCGCTACCCGCACGAGACGGCGATCATCGACGAGCTCGGCACGCTCACCTTCGAGCAGGTGCACCGGCGCTCGAACGCGCTGGCCAGCTCGCTGTCAGACCACGGCGTGCTCGAGGGCGACCTGGTCGGCGTGATGTGCCGCAACCACCGCGGCTTCATCGAGACGGTGGTGGCTCTCTCCAAGCTCGGCGCGCATGGCCTCTATCTCAACACCGCCTTCGCGGGTCCGCAGCTCACCGAGGTCGTGAAGCGCGAGAAGCCCGTCGCACTGATCTTCGACGAGGAGTTCTATGGCCTGCTCGACGAGGCTGGGCAGCGGCGCAAGCGCTTCGTGGCCTGGCACGACGAGGAGAAGGCCGCGGACCCGACGCTCGACGAGCTGATCGAGGCGGGCGACGAGTCCGACCCGGTGCCGCCCGCAAATCCCGGCCGCACGATCATCCTCACCTCGGGCACCACGGGCTCGCCGAAGGGCGCGTCGCGCAGTCAGCCGGAGACGCTCGACCCGGCCGCCGCGCTGCTGTCGAAGATTCCGCTGAAGACCCGCGAGAAGTGGCTGATCTCGGCGCCGCTCTTCCATAGCTGGGGCTTCGCGCACTTCTCGCTCGGGCTGGTGCTGTCGGCCACCTACGTGCTCCAGCGCAAGTTCGATCCCGAGCAGACGCTGGCGGCCGCGGCGCAGCACGAGGTCACGTCGATCCCGATGGTGCCGGTGATGGTGCAGCGGATCATGGAGCTGCCCAAGGACACGCGCGACAGGTACGACCTGGCGAGCGTCAAGTGCGTGCCGCTGAGCGGCTCGGCGCTGCCGGGCGACCTCGCCGTGAAGTTCATGGACGAGTTCGGCGACATCCTCTACAACCTCTACGGCTCGACCGAGGTGGCCTGGGCCACGATCGCCACGCCGCAGGACCTGCGCGCCGCTCCGGGGACCGCCGGGAAGGTGCCGCGCGGCACGATCGTGAAGATCTTCGACGACAAGGGCAACGAGCTGCCCAGGGGCCAGACGGGCCGCATCTTCGTCGGCAACGAGATGATGTTCGAGGGCTACACGGGCGGCGGGAACAAGGACATGATCGGCGGCCTGATGAGCACCGGCGACACCGGTCACTTCGACGACCACGAGCGCCTGTTCGTGGAGGGCCGCAGCGACGAGATGATCGTGTCAGGCGGCGAGAACGTGTTCCCCGCCGAGGTGGAGGACCTGCTCGCCAAGCACGAGCACGTGGCCGAGGCGGCGGTGATCGGCGTGCCCGACGAGCAGTTCGGCCAGCGCCTCAAGGCTTACGTCGTCACGAACGGCAGCGTCAGCGAGAAGGACCTGCAGGACTACATCAAGGCCAACCTGGCCCGCTACAAGGTCCCCCGCGAGATCGAGTTCATGAAAGAGCTCCCCAGGAACGCCACGGGCAAGGTCCTGAAGCGCGAGCTCAAAGAGCAGCACGAGAACGGCAAGCCCCGCGCGAAGCAAGCAACTAAGAACTAAGAACCGCGAGAGCGATTGAGCGCCGCCTGAACGGCGTCCAAGTCAACCTCGCCGTGCTCGTCCCAGCTTTCGCCATCCGCCGCATCGAGCTCATCGCGAATGAACGGGTCCGTGAGCTTGACGATTTCGTGCCGCAGCCACTCGAGCATCTGCTGCTCCTCGACGAGGATGTTCGCGGCCAGCTCGGCGGTCTCGCCGTCGCCCGAGTTCCTGGCCACCTGCTGGAGCGCGGTGTACGTGGCGATCACGAGGCCTTCGGTGGCGCAGCCGAACTGCGCGCCGCGCAGCTGGTGCGACTCGTCGGCGCGCCGCGGCCGCGCCCGTAGCGGCGCGCGGCCCAGCGCCACCACGCCGCCGCCGGCCTGGCGTAGCGCCCGCGCGCCGGAGCGCAGCGGACCGGCGCCCGCGCCGAGGGCATGCAGCCGCGCGTCGACCCTGCGCGCGTGGCCACGCGTCTCGCGCAGGTAGCGCTGAAGCCCCGAGCGATAGAGCCCGCGGGGCGCAAGCGCGATGTGCGAACGCAGCGTCCGCTCGAGCGCCAGCTCATCAGCGCGCGCCTCGCGCAAGTAGTCGATCACCCGAGAATCCCCGCCCACTTGGCACCAGACTACAGACGCCTCGGGCCAGTTCTCGGTTCTCAGTTCTGAGTTGTCGGTTGTGCACAGGCTCGGCACGAAAACCAAGAACCAAGAACCAAGAACCAAGAACCAAGAACTAAGAACTAAGAACTAAGAACTAAGAACTAAGAACCAAGAACTACTTCCTGTGCCCCTTGAACGAGATCACCTGCTGAATGCCGGTCGGCCGATTCGTGTAGCTGATCTTCAGCGGGAGGATGCCGGGCAGGAACGTGATCTTCTCGGCGTCGGCGTCGGCGTGCCAGGCGCTTGGGTCCGGACCCTGGGCCGCAGCCACCTGGTTGCCGGCGCTGTCGAGCGCTGCCCATAGCGAGTTGGCGCACGCCGTGACATTCCCGTTGCCACAGAAGTGAAAGTGGAACTTGCCCTTGACCTTGTCGCCGAGCAGCGTGCGCAGGTCCTTGTCGACGTAGGACGCCTGGCTGTTCGCGAAGCCGCCGCCGGTGCCGGAGCTGTCCGGGATGATCCGCTGAAGCAGCGGCGCCTGCGGTCCGAGCACCGGGTCCATGACGGCATCTGCGAGCAGCGGCCCGAACGCGTCCATGATGGCGGCGCCCGGATCGTCCACCTTCCCGTCCTTGTTGCGGTCGAGCACGCTGCCGCCCTTCGAGCGCCAGCTCATGAGCATGTTGAGTAACTGCGCGTCACGGGCGTTCGGAGCGCTGACCTTCTGCATCACCTTCGCGACGACCGGCATGAGGAAGACGTCGCGGAAGTCGGTGGTGGCGGCTCCGTTCATCGCGCTGACGACCTGGGCGAGGTCGAGCTTCTTGTGCTTCGCCAGGCCGGCCGACAGCATCTGAGAACGCCAGAGCGGGCCGAAGCCGAACTGGTTGTCCGCCGATGGGAAGTCCGGACCCGGCTTGTTGTTCCAGTTGACGAGCACGCCCGACTTCGAGTCGACGCCCTGCGGGTGCAGGCGCGGGGGCGCGAAGCCGTGCCACTCGAAGTTGCCGTTGCCGTTGGTGGGCAGGTCGCCGTCGACGCCCTTCGGGCGCAGCGGGTAGAAGCCGGTGCTGTAGTCGGCGATATGGCGGTCGTCGGCGTAGCCCGTGTTGAAGGTGAACGGCGACTCCTCCATCACCTTGAAGAACGACTTGACGCCGTGCACGCGGCCCTTGGTCAGGTCGGTGAACGGGACCTGCCAGAGGATGTCCTTGCCGTAGCTCGAGCGCTTCTGCGAGACGGCGACGAGCGTCCCCTTGACCGTGGCGTAGCCGAGCACCGGACCATGGACGGTGGTGTGGTAGGTCAGCGGCTGGGTCTGGCCCGCGATCGTGCCGGCGTTGACAAAGCCCATGTCGCGGCACTTGCCCTTGTACATGTACTTGGTGTCGCTACCGCCGCAGAGGGTCTCGACGTAGTCGTCGATCACGTCGGAGCCGGCGGAGGTGAGCGTCCAGGCGTAGTCCTGTGCGCGGCCGATCAAGAGGTCACCCGGGCTGCCCGGCGAAGCGACGCCGCGCGCCTGGATTCCCGGTGCGTGGAGGTCCTCCTCGAGCGTGAGACCCGGGTAGTAGTAGCCAATCTGCGGGCCGCCGACGAACAGTGGGTGGTGGTTGGTCGAGCGCTTGGACGACACCAGCAGGAAGTTGCTCGCGTGCGCCGGCCTGGTGGACAACGCCTCCGACGCGGTCACGCCCGGCTCGGGGGTGGCCTGGAAGCTGCCCGGATCGAGCACGACGTTGCCGGCGCCGAGCACCTTGGGCGTCGGGTCGTAGGGGAAGCGGCCGTCGACCGTGGTGTCGGCCTCGGGGTCGTTGCGCTCGCGCAGGTCATTCCAGAGGAGCGTCCCCTGGGACGCGCCCAGCCGCTGCTGAAGCGAGCCGAGCAGGTTCGAGCTCGCCACCTCGCCGCCGCCGCCGCGGCCGAACAGCTGGCCCGCGACCGCGTTGGTCGCGTAGATGTCGGCGCGATCGAACGGCGGGTTGGCCGGCGTGCCGTTGTGCCTGTACCAGGCGTTCACGCCCTGGACGAAGAGGTCGACGTTGCGCAGCACGGCGCGCCCCTTGGGACCGTCGTGCTTGAGCGCGTCCGTCTGCCGCGAGACGATCGCCTCGGCCTGCGCGCTCGGCGTGAAGGTCTTGAGCTGCTTGACGAGCGCGAAGGCGTCGACGCCCGGCACGTCGAGCGCCGCGATGCGCGCGTCGCCGCGTGCCTCGTCGAGCAGCAGGTGACGGTCCTCGCCCAAGACCCAGCCCGTGCCCCACGTGAGCAGGTCGTCGGTCTTCGCGTAGATGTGCGGGACGTTGAACTTGTCGCGCACGATGCGCAGCCCCTTGCGCGGGTTCTCGGTGCGCAGGTGCCCCTGGCCGTTGTCCGTAAGCCGCTCGGACTTGAAGTACTTGAAGAGGTCGCTCGTCGTCACGTGGTCGAACAGCGGCGTCAGGCCGTCGTACATCAGGGCCTGCGAAGTCGCCCCGTTCGGTATCGGCACGTCGCCCCACTCGCCGGACGGCACGATGTTGAGCGCGGTCGACGCGAAGTCCTTCGCGGCGGCCACGCCGGGCAGTGCGAGCGTGCAGAAGCACGCAAGCAGTAGCGCGAGTCTCTTCATAGGTCTCCTCCGAGTCCCTTCGGTGGCGCCCACTGCGCCTCCCCACGAGGCGGGGACGGTAACACACTGGCTAGTTGGCCAGCCAGGTATCCAGGACGATCTCCAGGCTCGGGTCGGCGTCTTCACTGCGAACGGTCTTCTCCACCAGGAGGCGCGCGCGGCGGCCGTCGAGCTCGAGCGTGGCGACCTGGTTGTCGAACCACGGCTCGAGCCCCCCGGCGAGTCGCCAGCGCATGTCCGGCTCGCGCACGCCGGCAGCTTTCGCGAGCGGGCGAGTGAGCGCCGCGGCGCCACGCGCGGCGGCCAGCTTGATCGCGACGCGCTCGTGACGGTCGAGCGGGTTGCGGAACGGCGAGCACACAGCCTGGTAAACGGCGCTCTCGACGCCCGCCTGCGGGCGGAAGCCCGCCTCCATCAGATAGGCGTGGTGGACGTCGCCCGAGAGCGCCACGATCGTCGCGGGCGGCGTGCCCGGCTCGCCCGAGCCGACGGCCTTGACCAGCCGCTCGAGGTGCTCGAACGAGCGCTCGAAGGCCGCCCAGTGCTCGAGGTCGAGTCCCTGCCTGAGCTTTTCGCCGAATCGCGCCGCCGGTTCGCCCCAGGCACCGCCGCAGATCGCCTCGTCCCACGCCTCGAGCCAGTGCATAGCGGGCGAGAGCAGCCACGGCAGCGATGTGCCGAGCAGCAGATGGTCGACCTCGCGCTCGCGCGCCCAACCGTCGATCGCGGACCACTCGTCGTTGTCGACCATCGCGCGGCGGGCGGGGTCCAGCACGCGCCCGCCGCGCGAGTCCATCATCACGAGGCGCGAGCCGCAGAGGTCGCGCTTGTAGCTCCAGCGCGCGCCCTCCACCTCGTGCGCGACCTTGTGCGCCCACTCGCGCAGCAGCGGCCCGGCGTCGCCGTCGCAGCGCAGCACGCGGTCGAACATCTCGTCCTCGTCGAGGTGGCGGGGCTCGAGGTTGCCGATGTGCTGGTAGAGCCAGTAGGACATCACCGCCGAGCTGATCCGCTTCTTCCACCATGGCTTGCGGCGCATCTCGGCCAGCCAGACGTCCGAGGTGTTCCAGTCGTCGTGGACGTCGTGGTCGTCCCAGATCATCGCCGTCGACACCGTCGAGAGCAGCCAGCGCAGCGACGGGTCGGTGTCGCCCCAGGTCTCGTAATAGAGGTGTATGTACTCCTCGAAGTCGGCGACCTCGTAGCCCGGCGGCACGTCCGGGTCGCGCCGGCTCGCGATGAACTCGCGCACCTTCGGCGAGGCCTCGTCCGCGTACACCTGGTCGCCGAGCAGAAGCAGCAGGTGCGGCCAGCTCTCCGGCGGCTCGCGGCGCATCCGCCGCGCGAGCGCGTAGAGGGCGTCTACCTCGCGGCCCTCCGGGTTGTCGTCCTTGGGCAGCGAGTAGGGCGGCCTCTGCGGGTAGGCGACGCGGCAGGAGCCGAACGAGATGCGCAGCGGCGCGTCCGGGTCGAGCGTTCGGATCATGCTCGGCGGGAAGTCGTGCTCCTGCGGCGGCCAGACGCGCTCGCCGTCGAGCGTCACCTCGTACTCGTGAGCCGTGGCCGGGGCGAGTCCCTCGATGCGGACGAGCGCATAGTGGTGATCCTCGACCTCGAACGTGCGCGCGCCCTGGTCGAGCACGCTGACCTCGCAGGCCGAGTCGGTCTCCACCCAGACGGTCGCCTCCGTGTCGCTGACGTAGCGCAGCAGTGGACCGAGGACGAGCCGGGGCACGCCTACTGCCTACCCGTTACGGGCTAGGCCTGAGCAGACTGCCCGAACGCCAGGTTGTTGCAGCGCTCGCAGACCTCGGGCGGGATCACGCCGGCGGCCATCAGGCGCGCGAAGATCAGGCAGCCGAGGCAGATCCCGAACACCGATTCGAGCGTGGCGGCGGCGATCAGCAGGCCGAGCACGACGTACGCCTCGGTGTGCAGGCCGAAGCCGAGCGCGAGCACGGCGGCGACGACCGACATCACTGCGCCCATGCCCTGCGCGAAGCGCTTGGGCGGGCCCGGAACCGGGCGCTCGGCCACGGGCAGCCGTGGCGTGACCACGCGCGTGACGAACTGCCCGAGCGGGCTGAGCGTCGGGCCGGTGAGCACCCTCGCCACGAAGCCGTAGGCGATCACCGCCGTGAGCCACGGCTGGTCGAGCGCGATCGTCAGCACGCTCATGAGGACGACTCCGCCTGCCACCAAGCGAGCTGAGACCTCGTTCACCGGATTGGGGAACGAGAACATGGTCGTCTGGACGATACAAACCGCGCGCCGGCGCCCGGCCCTGACGGCTCGCTAGAGCGCCTTGACTTCCTCGGTCACGTGCTGAATCGATTCCTTGGCGTCGCCGAACAACATCGACGTGTTCTCCTTGTAGAAGAGCGGGTTGTCGATGCCGGCGAAGCCGGTGTTCATGCTGCGCTTCAGCACGATCACGGAGTGGGCCTTGTCGACGTCGAGGATCGGCATGCCGTAGATCGGGCTGTCGGGGACGTCGCGGGCGGCGGGGTTGGTGACGTCGTTCGCGCCGATCACGAGCGCGACGTCCACCTGCGGGAACTGCGGGTTGATGTCGTCCATCTCCTTGAGCTGGTCGTAGGGGACGTCGGCCTCCGCCAGCAGGACGTTCATGTGACCGGGCATGCGGCCCGCGACCGGGTGGATCGCGTAGCCGACGTCGACCCCGCGCGTCTCGAGCAGCTTGGTCAGCTCGCGCACCGCGTGCTGCGCCTGGGCGACCGCCATGCCGTAGCCCGGCACGATCACCACGCGGTTCGCGTAGGAGAGCTGGATCGCGACGTCGTCCGCGGTAGTGGAGCGTGCGGTGCGCTCCTCCGCGCCCTCGGCCGCGACGATCGCCGCGCCGCCGCCGCCGAAGCCGCCCGCCACGATCGCCGGAATCGAGCGGTTCATCGCCTCGGCCATCAGGTTGGTGAGGATCGAGCCCGAGGCGCCCACGAGCATGCCGGCCACGATCATCGCGATGTTGTCGAGCGCGATACCGGCGGCCGCCGCGGACAGGCCCGTGAAGGCGTTGAGCAGCGAGATCACGACGGGCATGTCAGCTCCCCCGATCGGCAGCACTATCGCGTTGCCGAGCACCGCGGCGGACAGCAGGATCAGGAAGAACAACAGGTTCGAGTGCGTGCCCGCCGCGAGGATCACGGCGAGCACGACGCAGACCGTGAGCAAGGCCGCGTTGAGGACGGTCTGCAGGCGCCCGGGCAGCATGATCGGCCTGCCCGGCAAAAGCTCCTGGAGCTTGCCGAACGCGATGTTCGAGCCCCAGAACGAGATCGAGCCGATGATCGCGGCGAACAGCACAGGGATCAGGTGCTTGTTGCCGAGCGAGCCCCCGAAATGGCGATACTCCGCCCACGAGATCAACGCCACCGCGCCGCCGCCGACGCCGTTGAAGAGCGCGACCATCTGCGGCATCGCGGTCATCTTCACGCTGCGCGCCGCGGGGACGCCGACGGCCGTTCCGATCGCCAGGCCGAGGATGATCAGCCCCCATTTGTGGATGCCGTGGCGCAGCAGCGTGTCCGCCACGGCGATCGCCATGCCCACCGCCGCGACCTTGTTGCCGCGGCGCGCCGTGCCGGGGGAGGTCATGAACATCAGCCCGACGATGAACAGCGAGAACGCGACGATGTAGCCGTAATCGAGGAACGTGTCGTTCCTCAGGAAGAAGCCGCTGACCGTCATCTCAGGACTCGTCCTCGGGCTTCCCTGCGCCGTCCTGCGACGCCGTCTCGGCGGGCGTCGGCCGTTTCTTGAACATCTCGAGCATGCGATCGGTGACCAGGAAGCCGCCCACCACGTTGATCGTGCCGAACGCGATCGCGATCACGAGGATGAAGTCGTTGAAGGTACCGCTCACCTCGCCGATGGCGATCAGGCCGCCGAGCAGCACGATGCCGTGGATGGCGTTCGTGCCCGACATCAGCGGCGTGTGCAGCGTGTTCGGGATCTTCGAGATCACGGCGAAGCCCACGAACGCCGCGAGCACGAGGATGGCGATCTCGGTTACGAGGCTCATGACGCTCCTTGCTGGCTCTCGGCGGCCGCCCCGACCGCCTTCTTCGCGCCCTCGTTGACGATCTCGCCGTCGCGGGTGATGCAGGCGCCGGCCACCACCTCGTCGTCGAAGTTCATGTTCAGCTCGCCCTCCTCGCCGGTGATCAGCTCGAGCAGCGCCATCACGTTGCGCGCGTAGAGCTGCGACGCGTGCTCGGGCATCGTGCTCGGCAGGTTGAGCGGCGAGGCGATCACCACGTCGTCCTCGACGATCGTCTCGCCGGGCTTCGTGAGCTCGCAGTTGCCGCCGGCCTCGCCCGCCATGTCCACGATCACGCTGCCCGGCCGCATGTTGTGCACGCCCGCCGCGGTCACGAGCTTGGGCGCCGGGCGCCCCGGGATCAGCGCGGTGGT
This sequence comes from Thermoleophilaceae bacterium, assembly GCA_036494715.1. Lineage (GTDB taxonomy): Bacteria > Actinomycetota > Thermoleophilia > Solirubrobacterales > Thermoleophilaceae > JAICJR01. Next base: position 12,696 of record DASXNY010000155.1, on the reverse strand, counting down.
GATCACCACGTCGAAGCCCCCGATCGCCTCGTTCAAGGCCTCCTGCTGCGCCTGCTGCTCCTCCGCCGTCAGCTCGCGCGCGTAACCGCCCTCGGCCTCCGCGTCGGCGCCGATGTCGAGCTCCAGGAACTTCGCGCCGAGCGACTGCACCTGCTCCTTCACCACCGAGCGCACGTCGAACGCGGTGACCTGTGAGCCGAGGCGGCGCGCCGTGGCAATCGCCTGGAGGCCGGCCACGCCCGCGCCGAGCACGAGCACCTTGGCGGGCGGGATCGTGCCCGCGGCCGTGGTTAGCATCGGGAAGAAGCGGCCCAGCTCCTGCGCGCCGATCAGCGTCGCGCGGTAGCCGGCGACGCTCGCCTGCGACGACAGCGCGTCCATCGACTGCGCGCGCGAGATGCGCGGGATCGCCTCCATCGCCAGCGCGGTGACGCCCGCGGACGCGAGCGCGCGCGTAGTATCGGGCGAGGTGAGAGGAGCGAGAAACCCGACCAGCACACTCCCGTTCGGGAGCGCCTGGATGTCCTCCTCGCTCGGCACGGTCACGCGCACCACCACGTCGGCGCCCTCGAGCGAGCCGATCGTCGCCCCCGCCTCCTCGAACAGGGCATCGGGAATACGCGCGCCCTCGCCGGCGCCCGCTTCCACCACGACCTCATGACCCTTCCCGGAGAGCCTCTTGACCACGTCTGGAACGAGCGCCACACGTCGCTCGCCGCCAGCTGACTCGTTCGGGACGGCGATCTTCATTTCGCCTCGCCCTGCATCGAAGGCGGGGGAGAGTAGTGGACGGACGCGCGCTGTGCCGCGCTCGTGCGCGGCGCTGCTGCTGGCCATCGGCCTGCTGCTCGCCTTCGCCGCGTCGAGCGCCTCGGCCGAAGACGCGGGCGGGGGAGGGGGCGGCGGTTCGGTCGCTCCGCCGCCCACCCCCAAGCTCCCGGCCAACCTGCCGGGTGAGAAACGGGAGCGCTTCAGGGTGATCCTCGAGGGCAGCTCGCGGGCGCAGCGGGTGTACGACATCGCCGGCCCCGCGGGCGGCTGCAGCGCGACGCTGCACGCCGACATCAGCGAGGACGCGCGCTTCGGGGGCGGCAAGGGCGTGACGATGGACTTCATCCGCTTCAAGAAGCACGGCCACACGCGCTACGTCGCACAGCGCGCGGGGCGGAGCGGCGGCTCCTGGGTCAAGACGCGGGCGAAGATCCGCCGCGCGGCGAGCGGGACGGGCCAGCTCGTCCAGTCCGACCCACAGACGCCCTGCACGACCGAGACGGACGATCTCAGCCGCTGGCCGGGCTGCGGCCGCGAGCTGACCGCCGCCGCGTTCTGGCTGCTCAAGCTCGAGGACGGCCGCATAGCTCCGCGGCCGGACTCGATCTCCGGCACCACCAGCCCCGACCACTGCGGAGCCCCGCCCTCGGGCTCGGCCTTCAGCTCCGAGATCGGCAACCTCTCCTACGCCTGGCCCGCGCCCGCGCGGCTGCCCTTCAGGCGGCTGCCGCTGCGCAAGCTCTTCGGCACGACCCACACCTTCGAGCTCGGCTTCAGGTCACACGTGCTGGAGCGGGGCGGCAGCACCGGCGCGGCGCCGCTCACCGGCGCGTTCGACGATCACGGCTCGGCCGCGCTCACGCTGCGCTTCGTCCGCCAGTAGCCGCTAGGTCACCTCGGTCGTGGGCTCCGCCCCCGTGCTCAGGCCCTCACGCCGCGACAACCCCTCGCCGAGCCGCCTCGCCAACCCCGGCGCAAACAGCACGACGATCAACCCGACCACCAGCCAGGCGCCCACCACAATCGGGAAGCGGGTGTACGGGAACACCTGGCCGCTCACCTGCTTGTAGATCGTGTAGCCGAGGAAGGTCATGCCGATCAGCGGGATCACGATCTGCCACAAGGGCGCCCGCCTGCCGTCGACCCAGAGGAACTTGACCGCGCCGAGGTTCGTGACCATGTAGGCCACGAGCAGGCTCAGCACGCCGATCGTGCCCGGGTAGAAGAAAGCGTTCACCGCAGAGGTGCCGATGATGCGCTGGATCACCATCGCCGTGAGCGCGACCGTCATCACCACCGCCAGGGCGCCCGCGGGAGCGCCGGTGCGTTTGGATGCCTTGCCGAGCGGCGAGGTCTCGAAGCCGTCGCGCGAGAGCGCGAACAGGATCCTCGATCCCGCGAGCGCGGTTCCAAGGCCACTCGCGAACGCGCTCACCGTGGCGCCGAGGTTGATCAGGTCGCGCAGCAGCCCGCCGACGTACTCCTTCGACAGGTCGCTGAACGGCCCGGCCGAGCTCGAGAACGCTTTCACGCCCGCGGCGTCGGTGCCGTAGCCGAGCGTCTGGGAGATGATCACGACGATGTAGAAGGCGCCCGAGACGAGCACCGCGAACATGATCGCCCGCGAGATGTTGCGCTTGGGGTTGTTCGTCTCCTCGCCAAGCGCGGCCGCGCCCTCGAAGCCCGCGAACGACAGGAAGCCGAACACCGCCGCCGTGGCCACGGTATCGAACGACGTCCCGCTCGGCAGCTTGAAGATGTCGGCCGTGAAGCCCTGGTTCTGAGGCGCCGAGCCGAACAGCAGCTTGGCGAAGATCACGATCACGAGGATCACGATCAGCGTGACCGAGATGCCCTCGATCGTGAGCAGCGCGCGCGTGACCTTGCGCACGTCGTTGTAGGCGAAGAACGCGATCAGCGCGCCGGCTACGAGCGCGATCACGACCCACTCCGCGCCGTCCCAGATGCCGGAGCCCTTGAAGAAGTCGACGCCGAACAGACCCGCCTCCGCCGTGGAGGCGGCGGTGAAAGCGAGGTAGGTGCCGAACAACGCCCAGCCGGCGAAGAAGCCGGCCTGCGGCCCGAGGGTGACGCCCGAGAACGCGTACACCGAGCCCGCAGAGCTGAAGTGCCGGCTGAGCTGCACGAACGCGTAGGAGACGAAGATCACCCCGACCGTCGCGAAGATGAACGCGAGCGGGACGGCCCGGCCGATGAGGCCCGAGATCCCCACGCCGTTCAGCGCCATCGCGGCGGTGGGAGCCATGATCGCGATCGAGAGCGCGATCGCCTCCCAGAAGTTGAGCTCGCGGCGCAGTCCGCCGCCGCTCTGCTCAGGCTGCTGCTCGGCTGATGCCGACGTCATCCGTTCCCCTCTCCTCCGAAGATGTCCAACGGCAGGCATGCGCCGACCACCCAGTTCGGGGCATCGACCACTTCGTGAATCCGCAAGTCCGCCGCCACGGAAGCGATGGCGTAAGCCTCTTCCCGCGCGCGACCCATCTGCTCCACCATGTGGTCGACGAGCGAGCGGGTCGCGTCGCGCGCGGCCTCCCACAGGTCCGGTCCGACGCCCGTGCACACGTGCCAGCCGCCCGCGCCGCGCTCCACCGCCGCGGCCGCGTGGGGCACCACGTACTGTGGCGCGTCGATTGAGAGGTCCTTGCGCACGGTCAGGCGCAGCGCCATCTCCATCGGCGCCTCGACGGCGGTTCCGCACACCTCGCCGTCGCCCATCGCGGCGTGGGTGTCGCCGACCGAGAAGAGCGCACCCTGTACGCCCACCGGCAGGAGCAGCGTGGAGCCCGCGCGCAGGTGCTTCGTGTCCATGTTGCCGCCCCACTTGCGCGGCGGCACGATCGAGTGCTCGCCTGGCTCGGGCGGGGCGACTCCGATCGTGCCGGGGAAGGGCTCGAAGGGCAGCGAGATGTCGTCGCCGAAGCGCACGCGGCCGGCGTCGGCGTCCACCTCCGAGATGCGCAGCCACGGCTCGCTGAACTCGTCGGCCAGCAGGCCGAAGCCGGGGATGATCGCGGTCCAGCCCCAGTCGCGCGGGCGCAACTCGAGGATCTCGACCGCCAGCACGTCGCCGGGCTGCGCGCTCTTTACGAACACCGGCCCGGTGACAGGGTTCACACGCGCGAAGTCGAGTGCGGCGACGGCTTCTGGGCCCGAGTTGCGATCGAGCTGCCCGCCGGACGCGTCGCGGACCTCGAATTCCACGTCCTCGCCCGACTCGATCTCGAGCGCCGCCGCGATCGAGTTATCCCAGCCGAAGTGCGCCGAGTCCTGGTGGACCGAGTGCCCCATTCGTGCGGATCGTAACGTGGGAGTCGGCAGTACGCAGTAGGCAGTAGACAGCGCTTTGGCTCGGCCCGCCGATAGCAGGGTTACACTCCATAAGCAGGACTGATTCGCGCTGGCTCTTACGTGAACAAGGCCGTCGAAGAGAGGGAACGGGTAGTCGTCCGGTTTGCGGGCGACTCGGGCGATGGCATGCAGCTGGCGGGCAGCCGCTTCACGGATGCCACCGCGATGTTCGGCAACGACCTCGCGACCCTGCCTGACTTCCCCGCCGAGATCCGCGCGCCCGCCGGGACGCTGCACGGTGTCTCCGCCTTCCAGATCCACTTCGCCTCGCGCGACATCCTCACCCCCGGCGACCATCCGAACGTGCTCGTCGCGATGAACCCGGCGGCGCTGAAGACCAACCTCGGCGCACTCGAGAAGGGCGGCACGATCGTCGCCAACGAGGACGCCTTCACCGACAACAACCTGCGCAAGGCCGGCTACGCGGCCAACCCGCTCGAGGACGCCTCGCTCGATGACTACCAGCTCTTCCGCGTGCCGATGACGACGATGACGGTGCGCGCCACCGAGGGCATCGAGGGCATCATGGCCAAAGACCAGCAGCGCACGAAGAACGTGTTCGCGCTCGGCCTGCTCTCGTGGATGTACGGGCGTCCGACCGAGGTCACGGCCGAGTGGATCGAGAAGAAGTTCGCCGGCAAGCCCGGCATCCGCGACGCCAACCTGAACGCCTTCCGCGCGGGCTACAACTTCGGCGAGACGGCCGAGCTGCTGGCCGTGCACTACGAGGTCAAGCCGGCGCCCGCCGAGCCCGGCACCTACCGCAACATCAACGGCACGAGCGCGACGGCCATGGGCCTGATCGCGGCGAGCGTGAAGAGCGGTCTGCCGATGGTCTACGCGAGCTACCCGATCACGCCGGCGTCCGAGCTGCTGCACGAGCTGTCGCGGCACAAGCGCTTCGGCGTGCGAACGATGCAGGCGGAGGACGAGATCGCGGCCGCGGGCATGGTGGTGGGCGCGGCGTTCGGCGGCAGCCTCGGCGTGACTGCATCCAGCGGTCCCGGCCTCGACCTGAAGGCCGAGACGGTGGGACTCGGCGTGATGCTCGAACTGCCGATGGTGATCGTGGACGTGCAGCGCGCCGGGCCCTCGACGGGCATGCCCACCAAGACCGAGCAGGGCGACCTGATGCTTGCGATGTACGGGCGCCACGGCGAGTCGCCGCTGCCGATCGTGGCCGCGTACACGCCGGGCCAGTGCTTCGACGCGGCCATCGAAGCGGTGCGCATCGCGGTCAAGTACCGCACGCCCGTGATCCTCTTGACCGACACCTTCCTCGCCAACTCGTCGGAGCCGTGGAGGCTGCCTGACGTCTCCCAGATCCCGGCCATCGACCCGGCCTTCGCCACCGAGCCGAACGGCGAGGACGGCGAGTTCCTGCCCTACAAGCGCGATGAGAACCTCGCGCGCCCGTGGGCCGTTCCGGGCACGCCCGGGCTGCGCCACCGCATCGGCGGGCTCGAGAAGGAGCATGAGACCGGCAACATCAGCTACGACGCCACCAACCACGCGCTGATGTCGCGCCTGCGCGCGGAGAAGGTGATGAAGGTGGCGGATGAGATCCCGCCGCTCGAGGTGGACCACGAGGACGGCGCCGAGGTGCTCGTGCTCGGCTGGGGCTCGACCTACGGCCCGATCCGCGCGGCCGTGCGGCGCGTGCGGCTGAAGGACAAGAAGGTCGCCTCCGCGCACCTCTTCCACCTGCACCCGCTGCCGCACAACATCGGCGAGGTCCTGCGCTCGTACCGCAAGGTGATCGTGCCGGAGCTGAACATGGGGCAGCTCGTGAAGATCCTGCGCGCCGAGTTCCTCGTCGACGCGGACAGCGTCACGAAGATCGAGGGGCTGCCGTTTTTTGCTGACGAGCTGGAGGCCGAAATTCTCGAGCGGATTGTTGGCCAGAGGCCAGAGGCAAGAGGATGAGCACGAACGGGCACACCAACGGGCACGGCAACGGCGGCGGCACCCCGCTGCCGATGACGAAGAAGGACTTCTCGTCCGACCAGGAGACGCGCTGGTGCCCGGGCTGCGGCGACTACGCGATCCTGGCCACGGTCCAGGCGCTCATGCCCGAGCTGGGCGTGCCGCCGGAGCGCACGGTGTTCGTGTCGGGCATCGGCTGCGCGGGGCGCTTCGTCTACTACATGGACACCTACGGGATGCACGGCATCCACGGGCGCGCGCCGGCGCTCGCCACCGGGCTCGCGGTGTCGCGGCCGGAGCTCTCGGTGTGGGTCGTCACCGGCGACGGCGACTCGCTCTCGATCGGCGGCAACCACCTGATCCACGCACTGCGCCGCAACGTGCCGATCAAGATCCTGCTCTTCAACAACCAGATCTACGGACTCACCAAGGGCCAGTACTCGCCGACGAGCGAGCAGGGCAAGGTCACCAAGTCCACGCCCTTCGGCTCGCAGGACCATCCCTTCAACCCGCTCGCGCTCGCGCTCGGGGCTGAGGCCACGTTCGTCGCGCGCGCTGTCGACACCGACCGTGGGCACGTCGCCGAGGTGCTACGCGCGGCCGCCGAGCACCAGGGCACGGCCTTTGTCGAGATCTACCAGAACTGCAACGTCTTCAACGACGGCGCCTTCGACGCGCTGCGCGAGAAGGGGCCGCGCAAGCGCAACATGATCATGCTCGAGGCGGGCAAGCCGATCCGCTTCGGCGAGGAGAACGAGCACGGCGTGGTGCAGCGCTCCGACGGCTCGCTCGACATCGTCGACGTCGAGGACGTGGGGGAGGACGCGCTCGTCGTCCACGACCCCGAGCACCGCGACCCGAGCCTCGCCTTCGCCCTCGCTCACCTGGCCGAGCGCCCGATCGGGCCGACGCCCGTAGGCGTCTTCCGCTCGGTGGCACGCCCGGCCTACGCCCAGGGCCTCCACGAGGAGCTCGAGGATGCCCGCGCCGCGGTCGGCGACGAGGAGCTGGCCGACCTCCTGGCCGGCAGCGACGCCTGGACCGTCCCGGCGACCTAGCTCCACGCCGCCGGGCCGCTCCCTTACCGCAGTGGCCGGATACGCATCGAGTCGAGGATCGCGAGCGCATCGCGTCGGCGTTTCGGCGGTCCGTAGATGTGGGCCTGGAAGGCTCGGCCGCCGTCGCGGAAGCGGACCATCCAGTTCGCGGGGCCCATGCACTCGTACGGCTGAGGGGAGCGCGGCAGCCGCAGCCGCGGCGGGCGCGGCGGGACTCGGTCCAGCGTGCGCCGGCTCAGCCCATCGATCTCGAACATGTAGATGAAGCCGTCGGCGGGTCTCATCGCGCGGAACGCGCTGGCCGGCGTGCAGTTGGTGTCGGGCCTGCGCTGGTGGAGCGGGAATGTGCCGAGGGCGATCTGGTTGCGTCCCGAGATTGCCTGGGTGAGCGGCTGGCCGTAGACGCGCCAGCCGATCGGCAGGAAGACCTGGATTCCTCGCCCCGGCTTGTCGTACGGAAGGGCCTCATCTCCGTTGATCAGCACCGGACGCCTACGGGCTATGCGTAGTGAGTCGAGGACCGCCACCGCCTCGCGCACCCGCTCGCGGGGCGCCGCGCGCCCAACCGCCACAAGCACGTGGAAGCCGCGGCCGCCGTCGCGGAACTCGAACCAGTGTGAGGCGAACGCGGGGTGCGGTCCCGCGCAGCTCTCGGCCTCGGTTTGCTCGGCCGGCGGCAGGACGAAGGGCGACGGTCGCCGCGGAAAGCTGCCAGTCGACCCATAGCGCTCCTGCACCGTCAGCAGCACGTCGCGAGGCCGCATCGCGCCGAGCGCCGCACTCGGGAACTGGGCACAGCGACCGCCCGCGGGCAACGCTCCAGTCCCCACTGTCAGCAGCTCGCGCGGATTCACGAGGTGAGGCGTGAGCGAATGGGCCGCGGCGTGCCAGCCGGCGGGAAGCGTGTAGCGGATCCCGTCCCCACGCATGCGCGTTCCCGCCGCGGGGCCGGTTTGCGAGGCCGGTCCGCCACCGCCACAGGCCCCCACCGGGAGCGCGAGCGTCCCCAGCAACAGAACCGTCGCGGCGCGCCGCCTCATCGGACTTAGTACGAGCGGCGCGCTCGCGGAGGTCCGGCCGCGGTCACGCGAGCGTACGATCGCCCCATGGCCGACGACGAATACGTGCTCGACACGCCGGTGGTGCGCGCCTTCGTCGGCTCGGTGCGGAGGCAGATAGCCGCGTCGGAGTCGGCCGCCGACGCCGTCGAGCGGATCCGGCCGGAGTTCGCCGAGCTGCTGGCGGATCCCCGCTGGCTGCCCGCGACCTACCAGGAGGCCGCGCCCGAGAGCGGCATGGGCGGCGGCATCGGGCAGTGGCTGCTCTTCCGCGCGGGCGATGGGTCGCTGTCGCTCTTCAGCCTCGTGGTGCCGGCGGAGTCTGAGACGCCGGTGCACGACCACCTGGCGTGGGGGCTCGTCGGCCTCTACCGAGGCACTCAGGACGAGGAGATCTTTGCCCGCGAGGGCGCAGAGCTGCGCCGTACCGAGCGGCGCGCCCTCGCGCCCGGGGACTTCTACGCGCTGATCCCGCCGCGCGACGACATCCACCGGGTGCGGACGACGTCGGCGGAGACGTCGGTGTCGATCCACCTGCTCACGAACGACACCGGCTGCGTCTGGCGGCACGCCTACGACCCGGACTCCGGCGAGGAGCGGCCGTTCCGGTCGGGCTACGTGAACGTCGACTGCGAGGAAGACGGCAGCTAGCGCGCGCTCTCGCGCTCGAGGTCGAGCTCGCTGCGCACGCCCAGCTCGTTGAGCCGCTCGTTCGCCTCCTCGAGGCTGCCGGCGTCCATCACCGCGCCTGCCAACCGCGCCGCCGAGTCGACCGCCGCCCGCGGATCGAGATGGAAGGTGAGCGCGGCCACTGGCGACAGCGTCACCGTGCGCAGCCCGCGGCGGATCTCGGCGCTGCCCGTGTCGCCGCGGAAGCCGCGGATGGCCATCGCGCTCGCCTCGGTGGGCACCTCCCTCACGGCCGCCTCCATCCGCTCGGCGATCGGCGCCGTGAGGCCGCGCACCCCGCCCAGTCCACCGGCGGCCGCCACCTCCGACACCCGCTCGAGCACCTCGTCGATCGTGAGCTCGCCATCGCAGCCCGCGCCGAACACGCCGGCCAGGATGTCGCGACCCGAGTCGCGCAGGCGCGCCGCGGCCGCGAGCATCACGGAGTCGCAGAGAGGTGAGGCGAGGCCGGCCTCGTGGCCGTGGGCGAGCGCGTCGCCGCCGACGTCGATCAGGATGATCAGGTCCGCGCCGAGCGTGTCGGCTGCCTCGGCGATGCCGGCGGCCACGTCGGCGCTGCCTGGGTTCGGGTCCACGAGAGCGACCCGTTCGCCGAGAAAGCGCGCCATATGCGCCTCGGCGAAGAGAACGTCGCCGGAGCGCGTGTCCGGCCCGGCGTAGAGCACGCACTCCGACAGCGGCTCGCCGCCCTCGATCTCGTCGACGCGGCGCGGGCCGGGGCGCGGGTCGATCACGCGCCGCTCCCAGGTCACGCCGCCGAGCACGGGCTCCGCCCCGTGGTAGAGCCGGCAGGCCTCGGCGGTGCCGAGTGCGCCCACCACGTCGCCGCCGCCGCCCATGCCAATCACGAGCGGGCGGCGCGCCGCCGACATCAGCGCGTCTGCGTCGATCACGCGGGCGATTGTGCCTTGAGCGCCAGCTCGATCGCTTCCTCGTAGGGCGGCGCGAGCACGCCGGCCTCGGTCACGATCGATGTCACGAGGCGGTGCGGGGTCACGTCGAAGGCGAGATTGAGCGCCTCGGCGTGCGCGGTCACCTCGTCCGGATCGCGCTCCTCGATCGGGATCTCGGCTCCCGTGGCGGTATCCGTATCGAACGTCGAGAGCGGCGCGACGACGTGCAGCGGGATGCCGTGGTGCTCGGCAAGGACGGCCAGGCTGTAGGTGCCGATCTTGTTGGCGACGTCGCCGTTGCGCGCGATGCGGTCGGCGCCGACGAGGACCAGGTCCACCAGCCCGCGCGCCATCAGCGCGGCGGCGCTCGAGTCGGTGACCACGCGGAAGGGAACGCCCGCCTGGCCGAGCTCCCAGGCGCTGAGCCGGGCGCCCTGCAGCAGCGGCCGCGTCTCGCCCACCCAGACCTCGCCCACCAGGCCGGATCGCCATGCCTCCTCGATCGCGCCGAGCGCGGTGCCGCTGCCGGCGGTGGCGAGGCCGCCCGTGTTGCAGTGCGTGTAGACGCGGCTGCCCGAGACGAACAGCGCCAGCGCGTGCTCGGCCATGCGGGTGTCGGCCTCCTCCTGGTCGCGTGCCACGCCGTGCGCCCATTCGAGCAGGGCTTCCTCCGGGTCGCGACCGTCGCCGAGCGCGCGCGCCAGCGCCTCGCGGCCCCGCTCGATCGCCCAGCCGAGGTTGATCGCGGTCGGCCGCGTGGAGGCGAGCAGCTCGGCCACAGTCTCGTAGCGCGCAGCGGGGTTCGCGCCCGGCTCGCGCAACCCGAGCACGAGCCCGTACGCCGCCGCCACCCCGATCGCCGGCGCCCCACGCACCGCCAGGCGGCGGATCGCGTCGGCAACCTGCTCCGGTCGCTCGCAGCGGAGCCAGACCTCTTCGTCCGGCAGACGCGTCTGGTCGATCAGCTCGAGCGTGCCGTCGGCGTAGCGCAGCGGCGAGGCCACCTCAGTCGAGCACGAAGCCGACTGTGACGGTGACCACGAAGCCGGTCTTGGAGATCAGGAAGACGGTGACCCGGCGCCCGGCCTGGAAGCTGCCGACGTGGCACGCGTGCGAGCCGGAGATCGTCTCGCAGCGCACGTGACCGACCTTCCGCCGCACCGCGGTCTCGGACGAGCCCACGCCGACGCCGCGCTCGGTCTTCTCGGTGCGCCCGCGCGTGGAGATGCCCGTCACCCGCCGGTTGCCCTGGAACGTGACCGTGATCGAGTGCGGATAGATGAACTGCGTGAACGGGCCGAAGTCGGTCATGCCCTCCTTGACGCGCGTCGGCGCGCCGAGCACTTCGCGCATCTGGGTCTGCGTCATGTTGAGCCGGACGCCGGCCATTCCCTTCTGCGGCCGGATCACGGCGCCCGCCGGCGCGGCGGCGACCAGCGCTGTCACGACCGTTGCCAGCGCGATGCGCGGCGCTCCCCTCATGGACGTGAAAGTACTCCAGATGGGGAGTAAGTCAAAGGTCCGGGTGGCCTAGCGCCGCGCCCGCTGCGGCATCAGCAGCGGCCAGGGGCTGACCTCTTCGCGGCGGTCCACCGGAACGACCACGAGCGTCGGCTCGTCGCGCTCGATCGCCGTCGCCACCGCGCGTTCGAGCTCGTCCGCGGAGCGCGCCGCCGCGCTGGCGACGCCGCACGATCGGGCCAGCAGCGCCCAGTCCGGATTGTGCAGCTCGGAGGCCACCGTGCGGCCGTCGAAGAGGCGCATCTGGTCGCGCCAGACGTTGCCGTAGGCGGCGTTGTCGAAGAGCACGCAGACGACGCCGATGCCGTACTGGGCGGCGGTGACGAGCTCCTGCAGGCCGAAGGCGAAGCCGCCGTCCCCGGCCACGACGACCACGGGCAGGTCTGGCCGGGCGACCTTCGCGCCGAGCGCCGTCGCGTAGCCGAAGCCGAGCGTCCCCTGGTGGCCGCAGGTGATGAACGTGCGCGGGCCGTAGACCGGCAACGCGAAGTAGGAGGCGAAGCCCGCCTGGCAGATCTCCTCCACGAAGATGCCGTCGCGGGGAAGCGCGCGGCGGATGGCCGCGACGTACTGGGCGTGAGGCGTGATCCCGGCCACGCGCTCGGCGGTACGCGCCTTGACCTCGGCCATCGCCGCAGCGCGGTCCGGCGCGCGGTGGCCGTCGAGGGCGAGCGTGAGCGCGCGCGTGGCCTCGGCAGCGTCGGCCACGATCGCCGCCTCCGGCTCGAGCCGGGTGCGCTGGGTCGGGTCGATGTCGATCAAAAGGCGGCGCAGCCGGTCGGGCCTACCGTCCCAGCGGAACCAGTCGAGCTCCATGCGCGAGCCGATGCCGAGCACCACGTCCGTCTGTGGCCAGAGCTCGTAGCCCTCGGCGCAGGTCAGGCTCAGCGGGTGCTCGTTCGAGACGACGCCGCGGCCGCCCCGGAACGAGACCAGCGGCGCCTGCAGCAGCTCGGCCAGGGCGAGCACCTCCTCGCCCGCGTCGATGGCGCCGCTGCCCACCATGATCATTGGCGCGCGCGCCTCGCGCAGCGCCTCCGCCACGCGGTCCACCGCGTTGGCGTCCACCGGCGGCCGCTCCGGCCGGCGTGGCTCCGGGGCGGGGCCGACAGCGGCGCGCTGGTCGAACACCTCCCATGGCATCGCCAGCGCCGCCGGGCGCGGCCGGCCGCTCGTCATCTGGAAGAAGGCCTCGTTGATCAGGCGCTCGGCGTCGGCGGGATGGTCGACGCGCTCGGCCCACTTGGTGATGCCGCGCATCATCGCGAGCTGGTCCGGCAGCTCGTGCAGGTGTCCCATGCCCGAGCCGATGAAGGGCGACGGCACCTCGCCGGTGAGGCACAGGATCGGCGTGCTCGCTCCGTAGGCGGAGGCGAGCGCCGCCGACGCGTTGAGGAAGCCGACGCCCGG
>DASXNY010000154.1:0-34760 GCA_036494715.1 Thermoleophilaceae bacterium | reverse complement strand
TTCAGCATCTCGATCGCACCTGGGAGGTCGGGCGCGTCCTGCTGGTCGCCCGAGCTCATGTCCTTCACGGGCACCCCCACGCCACCCACGATCACGACCGCGCGGGCGCCCACCCGGTCGGCCTGCTTGAGCTGGCCCTTGAGCGAGCGGCCGGCCTGCTCCATCTGCGCGCTGAAGCCCGCGTCGCGCAGGGCGCGCAGAACGGCGAATGCGTCCGTGGCCGCGCCGTCGCCGTCGCGCACGACGTAGACGTCCGGTGCCTTGTCGGCGGTCTCCGGACCAGCCGACACCATCAGGATCCGCTCGATCCCGGACGCGAAGCCGACCCCCGGCGTGTGCGCGCCGCCGAGCTGCTCGACGAGGCCGTCGTAGCGGCCGCCGCCGCCGACGCCGCTCTGCGCCCCGAGGGCGTCGCTCGTGAACTCGAACACCGTCCGCGTGTAGTAGTCGATGCCGCGCACGAGCGCGTCGTCGACGTCGTACGAGCGGCCGGCCTCGTCGAGCAGCGCGCGCACCTCGGCGAAGTGCGCGGCGTCGTCGGGGTTGAGCCGCTCGAGCAGCTTCGGCGCGTCCCTCATCACGGCCTGGGTGCCGGGGTGATCCGAATCGAACGCGCGCAGCGGGTTGGCTTCGAGCCGGTCCCGCACCTCGCCGGAGAGCTCCGACTCGCGGCCGCGCAGGTAGTCGCGCAGCTCGTCCGAGTAGGCGCGCCGCGTGTCCGGCGTGCCGAGGCTGCCGAGCCGCAGCCGCAGCCCCTTCGCCCCCACGCGCTCGAGCAGCTCGCCGAGCAGGAGGATCGACTCGGCGTCGAGCGAGGGGTCGTCCGAGCCGATCGCCTCGATGCCGACCTGGTTGAACTGCCGGTAGCGCCCCGCCTGCGGCGCCTCATGGCGGAAGAACGGTCCCCAGTACCAGAGCTTCACCGGCTGCGGCAGCTTGTGCATGCCGTGCTCGAGGTATGCGCGGCAGACGCCGGCCGTGCCCTCGGGCCGCAGCGTGAGCGAGCGCCCGCCCTGATCCTCGAAGGTGAACATCTCCTTCTGCACGATGTCCGTGGTCTCCCCGACGCCGCGCGCGAATAGCTCGGTGGCCTCGAAGACGGGCGTCTCGATCGGCCCATACCCGGCCGGCTCGAACAACTCCTCGCAGATCCGGCGCAGAGCGGCACGCCGCCGGCCCTCGTCGGGGAGCACGTCGAAGGTGCCCCGCGGGGCCTGAAGTTTGCCGCCGCTGGCCACGTCAGCGTGCGAGCTCGGAGAGGAAGGGATTGCTCGCGCGCTCCGCGCCGAGCGTGGTGAGTCCCATATGTCCGGGGTGGACTGTCGTGTCCTCGGGCAGGTTGTCGACGAGCGAGCGGATCGACTCGAGCAGGGTCGGCCAGTCGCCGCCCGGCAGGTCGGTGCGGCCGACCGAGCCCTGGAAGAGCACGTCGCCCGAGAACACGACCTCCTCGTCCGGGATCGAGAAGGTGACGTGCCCGGGGCTGTGGCCCGGCGTGAACAGCACGTCGATCTCGAAGTCGGCCAGCTCGAGCTTCTCGCCGCCGCTCAGCGTGTGCTCGGCGTCCCAGCTCTCGTAGGGTCCGAAGCCGGGCCAGGGCACGAAGCTCATGATGTCCGCGAGCACCGGCTTCTCGATCGCCGGCACCCAGACCTCGGCGCCCGTGGCCTTGGCCACCGGCGCCACCGCGCCGACGTGGTCGAAGTGCGTGTGCGTGAGCAGGATGCCGTCGAGCGTCACGTCGAGCTCGTCGATCGCGCCGAGCAGCAGGTCGGCCTCGTCGCCCGGGTCGACGATCAGCGCGCGGTCGGAGCCCTCGCGCCGGAGCACGTAGCTGTTCTCCTGAACCGGCCCCACGGTGAACATGCGCACGTCCATCGGGCTCTCAATCTATCGATCGGGTTTTTTGGCCTTGGTCCGCAGGCGGCGGTTGTAGACCGCGCGGTCGGTCCAGTAGCCGAGCGGCGTGTAGAAGAAGAACACGAGCACCGTCCAGATCAGCACCTGGGCGACCGGCCGCTTGAACAGCACGAGCAGCAGGATTCCGAACACGACCGCCGCGAGCGCGGCCTTGTTCGCGGCACTGCGCCAGCTCGGCGGGCGCATCATGCGCGCCGCCCGGGCCTCCTTGCCCGTCGGCTTGGCCTTGACGGTCGCCTGGCGGCTGTTGCGGTTGTGGGCGGCCTTCTCGATCGTGCCGGCCGCGGTGCCGCGGTGCTTGCGGCTGCGCTTCTTCTTTGTCTGTGCCATCAGTCGATGGAGCGTAACGCGTTCTCGATGAGTTTCCGCTGGGGATCGAACTCGCGGATCGGTATCTCCGCGGGGAATCCGTCGAACGCCGCGCTCGGTGCCAGACCCACCAGCTCCGCCTCTGCAATTGGCGCATCCTTGCCGACCTCCTCCACAAGTAGGCGCAACGGCACCGCCCGGTGGTCGTGCACGTTGAACGACACCTGCGCGCGGCCGCGCGCCGGCAGGTAGAGGCCGATTGCGCGGACGCCCGGCAGGCCGCCGCCCGACTCGCGCAGCCGGGCCGCGATCGAGCGCGCGAGCTCGACGTCGTCGCTGTCGAGATCAAGGTTGAATGCGATCAGCGGCGGGCGCGCGGTGACGAGCATCGCGCCCGCGGTCTCGTTCAGTTGCGGCGGCCCGTAGTCGGGCGCCAGCTCGCCCGCTTTCATCCGCTCGGCCAGCCTGGTTGGGCCTCCCTGACGGATCGCAGCGCGCTCGCGGCGCTTCTCGCTCGTCGCCAGGTCTCCGTACAGGAACACCGGGATTTCCAGGTCTTCTCCGATCAACGCGGCGGCCTTGAGCGCCTCGGCGCAGGCCGCGCCGCGGGTGCTCTCGTCGAGGTAGACGATCGGCGCGACGTCGATCGCGCCGACATGCGGGTGCGCGCCTCGGTGGCGGCGCAGATCGATCCGTGCGGCGGCCGCCTCCGCGCCCGCCAGCAGTGCCTCTGCTAGCTCGCCCTGGCGCCCCGCCAGGCTGTAGACGCTGCGGCCGTGGTCGGGGTCGGTGTGCAGGTCGAGCAGCGTCGCGGGGGCGAACGCGCGCCCGATCGCGTCGATGGCGGCGGCGTCGCTGCCCTCGCTGACGTTGGGCACCGAAAGCAGGAGGGGGCGGCCGCTCACCGCCGATACTCTTCTACAAGCAGGGCTCCGTAGCTCAGCTGGTTAGAGCGCACCACTCATAATGGTGAGGTCGGTGGTTCGAGTCCACCCGGAGCTATGAACCCTTCGCGTAGTCTCGCGCGCCGCCGAACTCGAGCGTGACGCAGGGCTCGTCGCCCACCACCTCGGCGTCGTGGCCGGGCGCGATCACGAAGACGTCGCCGGGTCCGGCCTCGCCCTCGCTGCCGTCCTCGAGCCACACCTTCATATGCCCGGACACCACGTAGCCAAGGTGATGTGTCTGGCATGTGTCGGTGCCGGCAATCGGCTTCACGTTGACCGACCAGCGCCAACCCGGCTCGAACGTCGCGCGGCCGACGAACCCGCCTCCGATCTGCACGACATCCATCTGACCCTTGCCCTCGAAGCGGCGCGTCTCGTCGGGCGAATCGAAGCTCTTTACCTCAAGGCTCGCCATTGGGCCTCCTTTGTACGGGGTTTGGTCGGCCTCCTTGGCGACCCTAACCGGCCGCGGGAGCGCCCGACAAGGGGACGTATCCTCAGTGGTCTTGCTTACCCACCGGCCTCGCCACTTCATTAAGTAAAGTATTAAGACGTGAAGGTCTTCCGGAGACTGCTCGGCTTCCTGCGCCCCTACCGGGGCGCCGTCTTGTGGTCGTTCCTTCTCGCCGGGCTGGCGATGGGTACCGGCGTGCTCATCCCCTACCTCGTCGGCCGCACCGTGGACGAGGTGCGAGACGGCACGGTCAACCTCTGGCCGCTCGCCGGCGCGATCCTGGCGGCCGCGGCGCTGCGCTTCGTGCTCAGCGCGGCGCGCCGGCTCGTCGCCGGGCGCGTGTCGCTCGGCGTCGAGTTCGACCTGCGCAACCTCATGTACGCCCACCTGCAGTCGCTAGAGCTCGCGTTCTTCGACGAGCAGCAGACCGGGCAGCTCATGTCGCGCTCGACCGTCGACCTGCAGGCGGTCCGCTTCTTCCTCGGCTACGGCCTGATCTTCATCGTCCAATCGGCGCTGACGATCCTGATCGCGGCGGCCGTCATGCTCGCCGTCAACCCAGCGCTCGCGGTGGTCACGCTCGCGCCCACGCCCTTCGTCGTCTGGATCGCGTTCGTCTACGGGCGCAAGAACCGGCCTGCGTCGCAGGAGGTGCAGCAGCGGATCGCCGAGCTCACCGCCGAGGCGGAGGAGAACGTGTCGGGCATCCGCGTGGTCAAGGCGTTCGCCCAGGAGGAGCGCCAGCTCGCGCGCTTCCGGAGCTCGGTCAAGCGCGTGTTCGACCAATCGATGGTGTCGACTCGGCTGAGCGCGTTCTACTCACCGCTGATCGGCTTCCTGCCCAACCTCGGGCTGGCAGCGCTCTTGTTCGTCGGCGGCCGCCAGGCGATCAACGGCACGATCACGATCGGCGACTTCGTCGCCTTCTACGGCTACGTGATGCTGCTCACCGGGCCGATGCGGATGCTGGGCATCGCGCTCGGGCTGGCGCAGCGCGCGGTGGCCTCTGGCGCGCGCGTGCTCGAGATCCTCGACCGCGAGCCGCAGCTCGTCTCACCCCCCGACGCGGCGCCGCTGCCGACCGGCAACGGGCGCGTGGAGTTCCGCGACGTCACCTTCGGCTACGGCGAGGGCCGCTCGATCCTGCACGACATCGACCTGACCGTGGAGGCGGGCCGCACGGTCGCGCTCGTCGGGGCGACGGGCTCGGGCAAGTCCACGCTCGTGATGCTGATCCCGCGTCTCTACGACGTCTCCGACGGGCGCGTGCTCGTCGATGGCGCGGACGTGCGCGATGTCGAGGTCGGTTCGCTGCGGCGCGAGGTGGCGTTCGTCTCCGACGACCCGTTCCTCTTCTCTGCCAGCGTGCGCGACAACATCGCCTACGCACGGTCCGAAGCGACCGACGAGGAGGTGCTCGACGCGGCGCGGCGCGCCGGCGCGGTCGACTTCATCGACGACCTGCCGGAGGGCTACGAGACGCGCATCGGCGAGCGCGGCTACACGCTGTCCGGCGGCCAGCGCCAGCGCATCGCCATCGCGCGCGCCCTGCTCAAGGACCCACGCATCCTCATTCTGGATGACGCCACCTCGAGCGTCGACGCCACCACCGAGAGCCGCATCACCCGCGCGCTGCACGAGCTCACACGCGGGCGCACGACGTTCATCATTGCCCACCGGCTCTCGACGATCGCGCTCGCCGACGAAATCGTCGTGCTCGAGGACGGCCGCATAGCCGCGCAGGGCACGCACGAGGAGCTGCTCGACAGTTCGGACCTCTACCGCGAGATCGCCGAGAAGGGACTCCCCGACCAGGTGTTCCTCAACCGCAAGCCGTTCGAGCGAGCCGAGGAGGTGGGGCTGTGAGGGAGCGGTTGACCACGCTCTGGCACCTCCTGCGCCGCCAGGAGGACCAGCGGGCGCGCAAGCTCCGCGGCCTGCTTGACCTGCTGCGGCCGTACCGCACGCGGGTCACGCTGACGCTGCTCGTGCTCGTGGTGGGCACGGCGGCCGGCCTCGCTCCGCCGTACCTCGCGGGACGCGCGATCGACTCGGGCATCAAGAACCACGACGTCAGCGCGCTCGACGTGATCGCAGGGCTGTTCGTGCTGAGCGCCGTGATCAACTGGCTCAGCAGCTGGGCGCAGACCTACCTCGTCGAGTGGGTCGGCCAGCGCGCGCTCCAGGACCTGCGGCTGCAGATCTTCACCCATCTCCAGAAGCTGTCGATCGGCTTCTACTCGCGCAACAAGGCGGGCGTCGTGATCTCGCGCCTCACGAACGACGTCGAGGCGCTCGACCAGCTCGTCACCGACGGCGTCGTGACGCTGTTCAGCGCCGGGCTCACGCTCTTCGGCACCGCGGCGATCCTGCTGCTGCTCGACGTCAGGCTGGCGCTGATCACCTTCTCCATCCTCCCGCTGCTCTTCATCGGCAGCCTGATCTTCCGCATCGTCTCCGCCGAGGCGTACCGGCTCACCCGCGAGAAGATCGCATACGTCACCGCCTACCTGCAGGAGACGCTGTCCGGCATCCGCGTCGTGCGCGCCTTCAGCCAGGAGCCCCGCCACCTGTCTCAGTTCTCCGACCTCAACGAGGAGAACCGCGCCGCGAACATGAGGACCGTCAACCTCAACGCGGCCTACTTCCCGTCGGTCGAGTTCCTGTCCGCGGTAGCGACCGCCGTGCTGCTGCTCTACGGCGGCCACCAGGTCGTGAGCGGCAACGGCGTGACGATCGGCGTGCTCGCCTCGTTCGTCTTCTACCTCCAAAGCTTCTTCGACCCGATCCAACAGCTCTCCCAGCTGTACACCACCTACCAGGCGGGCATGGCTGCGCTCGACAAGGTGTTCGAGCTGCTGGACGAGAAGCCGGACATCGTCGAGCGGCCGGGCGCGGTCGAGCTCCCGCCGGTGCGCGGCGAGATCCGCTTCGACGACGTCTGGTTCTCCTATGGAGGCGGCGACTACGCGCTGCGCGATCTGAACCTCGTTGTCCCGCCCGGCCAGACGGTCGCACTCGTAGGCGAGACGGGTGCCGGCAAGTCGACCTTCGCCAAGCTCGTGTCTCGCTTCTACGACCCCACAGAGGGCAGCATCCTCGTCGACGGCTACGACCTCCGTGACGTCACCGAGCGCTCGCTGCGCTCGCAGCTCGGCGTAGTGCCGCAGGAAGGCTTCCTCTTCTCGGGCACGATCCGGGACAACATCGCCTTCGGCCGCCCCGACGCCAGCGACGCCGAGGTCGAGGACGCGGGCCGCGCGGTGGGCGCGCACGAGTTCATCGAGCGCCTACCGGACGGCTACGACACGGAGGTGGGCGAGCGCGGTGGCCACCTCTCGGCCGGCCAGCGGCAGCTCGTGGCATTCGCTCGCGCGGCGGTGGCCGATCCGCGCATCCTGATCCTCGACGAGGCAACCTCGAACGTGGACGTGCAGACCGAGGCGAAGATCGAGCACGGACTGCGGCGGCTGCTGGCCGGGCGCACGGCGATCGTGATCGCCCACCGCCTGTCCACGATCCGCGGCGCCGGCCGCATCCTCGTGATGGAGCACGGCCGGATCGCCGAGCAGGGCACCCACGACGAGCTGCTCGAGCTCGACGGCATCTACGCGGCGCTCTACCGCGACTGGGCGGACCAGGCCGCGGCTTCCTAAGGGCTCGCATCCGGGCTCGCTCCATTGCCCATGTTTCGGCCGGCGAAGTTCTCGGTCTGGCTGTGGCAGTTCGGGCACAGCAGCTGAAGGTTCTCGAGCCGGTTGTCGCACCCGTTGCCGTTGACGTGGTGGAGCGCCAGCGACAAGGGTGCGCCGCGCCACTCCCGGATGCTGCAGCGTTCGCACTCGCCCTCTTTGAGCCGTTCACGTAGCAGCGCGCGCTTGACGGTGCCGCGGGACTGAAGCAGGCCGACGGTGAGGTACGTGATCGCCGGCGGCACCTGAGGACGCGACCTGACGGCACCGCGCTTGACTGCATCGACAAAGGTCTTGCGCGCGAATCCGAAATGCCGCTGACAGTCGGTGATCGAGTACCCCGCGTCGTAGTAACGCTGCACCTCTGCCCAGTCGTAGCGCCGGTTACAGCGCGAGTCCGACGGCAGTCCGAGAACGCGGGCATGGTAGGTGACCGTCGGTCGCGAAATGCCGAGCTTGCGTGCGACGGCGGAGCGAGAGAGTCCCGCATCGAGCAGCGCCCGCACCATCTCCCGTGTTTCGCCCTTCCTTGACACGAACATACGTTCGCATTAGGATCGGACGGAAACGGTCGACTAAGGTGTTTGGGCTCCCGGATTCCGCTAGTTCCTGCTGGCTACAATCCGCGAGTTCGGGTGGATCCTAAATTCGCCCGTTTCTCGATGGGGAATGGTGTAATTGGCAGCACGACGCACTCTGGATGCGTTAGTCCAGGTTCGAGTCCTGGTTCCCCAGCTTTCGCTCCGGGCTCGCCGGAGCCGGCTCAGAGCGAGCCGAGGTCCGTGCTCTCGTCAGCCAGCTCGGCGCGGTCGGGCGCCGTCTTGTCCTTGATGAAACGGCTGGCGTGCTCCAGGTCGTCCGAGCGGCCGACGGTCAGCGCGGCCTTCACCGCGTCGTCGTCGCCGAGGTAGAAGACCGTGAACTTGCCGTCGTTCATCGAGCCGCGGATGACCGTCTCGCCGGAGCCCGGGCCGACGTACTCGTAGCCGACCCAGTCGGCGAGGTCCGAGAAGAAGTAGGGCACGACGTCGTGCGGCGTCTCCTTGCCGAGCATGTTCATGGCGACCGTCTTGCCCTGGTTGAACGCCACGTCCCAGTGCTCGATGCGCATGTATGAGCCGTGCACCGGGCTGTCGTACTCGCAGATGTCGCCCGCGGCCCAGATCCCCGGCACCGAGCTCTCGAGCGTGGACGAGCACTTGACACCGCCGGCGTCGCCGATCTCGAGGCCGCCGGCCTTCGCGAGCGACACGTCGGGGTTGACCCCCGCGCCGATCACGACCATGTCCGCGTCGAGCTCCCTGCCCGATTTCGTGATCACCTTCGACACTCGCCCATCGCCCTCGAAGCGAGCGAGCTCGTCACCGCCGTGGATCTCGATCCCGTGCTCCTCGAGCACGCCCTGGAAGAAGCGGCCGACCTCCTCGCCGTAGAAGCGCTCGAGCGTCACGTCCTCCTGCATCACGATCGAGCACTTCTTGCCGAGCAGGGTCAGCGATGCCGCCACCTCGGTGCCGATGTAGCTGCCGCCGATCAGCACGACTCGCTCGGCGTTCTCCGCGTCGTCGCGGATCGCCTGGCTGTTGCCGAACGTGCGCAGATAGTGGATGCCCTCGAGGTCGCAACCGTCGACATTCAGCCGCTTGACGTTGGAGCCGGTCGCGATCAGCGCCTTGTCGAACTCGATCTCCTCCTTGGTGGAGAGCGTTGCGACGCGCGCGCCTGCGTCAAGCTTGAGCACGCTCGTGCGCGTGGCGAGCTCGATCGTCTGCTCGGTCCACCAGTTATCGGGACGGAACAGCGTGTCCTCGCGCGACTCCTTGCCCTGCATGAAGCCCTTCGACAACGGCGGCCGGTTGTAGGGCGCGTCGTTCTCGCGCCCGACGAGCATGATCGTGCCGTTGGCGCCCTCCTCGCGCAGCCAGCGCGCGCAGTTGGCCGCCGCCAGGCCGCCGCCGATCAGCAGGAAGTCGACCGAGCGGTCGGCCATCAAGCCGCCTCGGCGGGCGGCTGAAAACGCTCGGTGATCTTGGTCTCTAGCCCGGTGTCGAGCACGATCAGCACCTCGTCGCCGGCCTCGATCACCGAGTCCGACAGCGGCACGAAGCCGGTGCCGTGGCGGAGGATCGCGATCGCGAGGGAGCCGTCCGGCAGGCCGAGGTCCTTGACCATCGCGCCGGCCGCCGGCGAGCCCTCGGCCACCTCGATCTCGATGATCTCGAGGCGCTCCTGCGGCAGGTCGAGCAGGTGCAGGAAGCCGTAGCGCGGCACCTCGTGCTCGATCAGGCGCAGGATCAGGTCGGTGGCGGACACGGCGGGCTTGATGCCGAGCAGCTCGAAGTGCTGCAGGTTGCGCGGGTTGTTGCAGCGGGCAATCACGCGCTCGACTCCGTACTTCTCGCGCGCGACCTGGCAGATGAGGATGTTGTCCTCGTCGTCGCCCGTGACCGCGATCACCATGTCCGCCCGCGCCACGCCGGCGCGCTCGAGCACCCACAGCTCGGAGCCGTCGCCGTAGTGGACGGCGTGCTCGAGCTCTTCCTCGACCATCGCGAAGCGCGACGGCTCGGACTCGATCACCGTGAGCTCGTTGCCCTTGCCGATCAGCTCGCGCGCGAGGTTCCAGCCGACCTTCCCGGCGCCTACGACGACGATGTACATGGCCTCAGCTCTTCACCTCCAAGCGCACGGCATCCTGGAGCATCTCGATCGCGACGGCGGTCGGACACACCGTGCTCAGGCCCTGCTCGCTATACCACTGCGCCCGCGCCGGGTCGAGCACTCGCACGACCACAGTGGGGACGTTGAAACGGCGCTTGGCGAGCTGGGCGATCACCAGGTTGGTGTTGTCCCCGTCGGTGGCGGCCACAAACGCGTCGGCGCGCTCGATGCCCGCCTCGAGCAGCGCGTCGATCTCGAGCGCGGTGCCCACAGTGAACGAGCCGCCGAGGTCCTCCCACGCCTGGTCTTGGTTCTTCTCTAGAAGGGCGAGCGCCTCAGCGTCCTCATCCAGAACGGAGACCTCGTGTCCCTCCTGAAGCATGCTGCGTGCCACAGTCGAGCCGACCCTGCCGCAGCCGACAATAAGGACGAACATATGGAGCCCACAATAGCGTCGCCAGGGCCCTGTTGTGAGCGTGGCTCCGTCCACAGTCCAGAGTCCACAGTCCGCAGGTCAGCGGCTCAGTCGTGGCTGTGGACCGTGGACCGTGGACCGTCGACTTTACGGCGCTACGCCCTCCCTGATCCCGTCCTCACCGCTCGGCGCCGCCGTCAGAATCACCCGGCAGGGCGCCTTCTCGACGATGTAGCGGGTCATGTCGCCGACGAAGCGCTCGCGTGGCCCGCCGCGCCCGCCGAGGATCGCGCCGCCGCGCACCCGGCTCGGCTGCTCGGCGGCGACGACGATTGCGTCGACGCCGCGGCGCTTTGCCTCGTCGACGATCCCGGCGCCGACGGAGCGGGCGCGCACGACGGCCGTGGCCACCTCGACGCCCTCGTACTCCTCCCCCACCTCCTTCGCGCGTGCGAGCGCGCGGCGGGCGGCGGCGATGCGGTCGTCGGGGACGCGCGCGTCGAGCGGTAGCGACATCGGCACCTCGAGCACGTACAGCGCCTCGATCACTGTGCCGCCCTCGCCCGGATCGCCCTCCTCCGACGCGAGCCGACCGGCCGTGCCGATGATGTCGTCGTCGAGCGTGCCGCCGAATACCGGCACGAGGATGCTGCCGTACTCGACCTCGGGCGGCTCGTACAGGGCGGCGGCGGGGATCGTGAAGCGCCGCCGCAGCGACTTGCCCTGGCTCTTGCGGTAGACCACGTAAAGCACGATGCCGCCGACCATCCAGGCGCTGCCGACATAGCGCGCGCCCGAGTGGAGCACGAGCACGCTGATCCAGGCGAGGAACGACAGGAGCGCGCCGAGCAGTGCGGGGGCCGGCACCGAGCGGCCGCGGAACTCAAACGACAGCGGCACCTTGAACGGCCGCTCGAACTCGGGCTCGCGGAAGCGCAGGGCGATGATCGAGCAGTGCGCGATCGTGAAGGCCAGCATCGCGCCGTAGGCGAAGATCCCGGCCAGCAGCTTGAGGCTCATCGTCAGGACGAGCACGAAGGCCAGCACCGCCGCGATCAGGATCGCCATGAAAGGCGCGGGCGGGTCGCCGTGCAGCTTGCCGACCGCGCTCGGGATCTGCCGGTTCGTGGCGAGCGAGTAGGACAGCCGCGACAGGCCAAGCATCTGGCCGTTGAGCGCCGTGGCCAGCACCAGCGCCGCAGTGGCGCCCACGGCGTAACGCAGGACGTGCACCAGCCAGTCCGGCGAGTACGCCGACACCACGCCGAGGATCGGCGCCTCCAGGTACTTGTCGGCGAGCGCGGTGTGGCCGCCCACCACCGGCAGCGCCATCAGCGCGATGATCGAGATGCAGACGAACCAGACGAGCACGGTGATCGTGCCGAGCCCGACGAGCCGCTTCAGGTCGGGCCCGCGCATCCGCAGCTCGCCCGCGAGGCCGGAGGCAGCCTCGATGCCGGTCAGCGCGACGGTGGCGATCACCGCGCCGACCAGCAGGTTGCTCCAGGTGGGCGTGCTGCCCAGGTGGATCGAGTCGGTGATCTTGCCGAAGTCGAAGACCTTGAAGGCGCCGACCGCCACGATCACGAGTGCCAACGCGAGGTTGAGCAAGCCGAGGCGCAGGACGAAGCGGTAGCGCTCGGCGGACAGCCCGCGGATGTTCGAGAACGCGACCCAGGCGATCGCGGCGCCGGCGATCGCGTGCTCGGCGACCTTGTCGTCCATCCAGCCGCCGAACGCGGCGAGATAGTGCGCGATCGCGAACGAGCCCATCGCGATCACGAGCAGGTAGTCGAGCAGGATCGCCCAGCCCGCGACGAAGCTCCAGAGCTCGTTGAACGCGTAGCGCGCGAACGTCGACGCGCCGCCGCGCTCCGGGTGGAGGGCGTTGCCTTCCACGTAGGTCATCATCGTGAGCACGAAGAAGAGCGCCGCCGCGAAGAACACGATCGGCGTGAGGCCGAGCGAATAGCCGGCGACGACGCCGAGGATGAAGTAGATCGATGACCCGGCGGCCCCGAGTGCGATGGCGAATATCGCGGGGACGCCGAAGCCGCGTCCGGAGTTCACGTCTTGCCGCCGGGCGGGCTGAGCCGGTTGGCGATCACCACGCGCAGCGCGCCGAGCGCCGCGAACGCGATGCCTACCACGACGCCGAGCGCGAGCGGACCGCCTCCGCGGGCGAGCGTGACGACGATCATCGCGATGCCGACCAAGCAGATGATGGCGCCCACGGCACGCGTGGACTCCCTGTAAAGGCGCTGCACTCGGCGCATCTTAGAGCGGCCACTTGCGGCGCTTGTAAAGAGCTCAGACGGCGGCGGCGCGCGCCTTGGCGGCGCGGTCCGAGCCGCTTCCGTTGGCGGAAGCGCCGTTGGGTGAAGTCTCGATGATCACGCGACAGGGTCGCTCGGCGAGGACGGTCTCGAGCGTGCGGCCGAAGAGCGAGCCCGACGTGCGGCGCTTGGGCGCCGACATCACGATCGCCCGCGCGCGAATCGCCCGCGCCTCCTCGACGATGCGCCTGCCGGCCTCGCCCGGACGCACCTTCTCCCAGTGCCCGGTCACGCGCCTGCCGCCGATCACGCGCGCCGAGTCGATCGTCGCGGTGGCGCGCGACTCCTGCCCGGGCATCGCGGCGCCGATCGGAGCGGTGGTCGGCACGGTGATGAGGACGACGACGTGGATTCCACGGCGCCGGCGTGCCGCGAGCTTGACCGCCGTGGACACGGCCTCGGGTGAGTAATCGTCGTCCTCGAAGGCCACGAGCACGGACTCGTACTCCACCTCCCGCTCGACGATTGGCTTGGGTACGACCACCTTGGCGGTCTGAGTGAGAGTCAGGCCCTGGTTGCGCCGGTAGAGCACATACGTGCTGATGCCGATCGCGAGCCAGATCGTGCCGAAGATCAGCGTGGAGACGTTGAGCACCGTCACGACCACCCAAGCGATGCCGGTGCCGAGCCCACCGAAGATCGCGAACAGCGGCAGCTTGTGGCCCCTGATCGTGACCTCGCCTGGACCGCGGTAGGGGCGCTCGCGGTCCGGCTCCTTCGTGCGCAGCTTGATCACCGCGAGGTGCGCGATGGTGAACGACAACATCGCGCCGAACGCGTACATCTTGCCGAGGAAATCGGCCTGCCCCGGCAGGATCGTGACGCAGGCGATGACGCCGAAGATGATGATCGCGATGTAGGGCGTCCGGTATTTCGGGTGCAGCTGCCGCAGCCGCTCGGGCAGCTGGCGGTGCTGGCCCATCGAGTACGTGAGGCGCGACACGCCGATCACGCCGGCGTTTGTGGCGATGAAGAGGATCGTCGCCGCGAGGATGCCGACGTAGATCTCGGCCGGGCGCTGCAGAGCGCCGAGGTTGATGTTCTTGACGACACCGAGGATCGGGTCGGCGGCGTAGGTGGTCGCGAGCTGCGTGTGGCCGTTTACCACCGGCATCGCCGACAGCGCCACGGACGGCAGGAACGCGTAGATCGCGATCACTGCAATCACCACGCCCGCGATCGAGCGCGGGATGGTGTGGCCGTAGTCGCGTGCCTCCTCGGCCATGTTCGAGATCGTCTCAATGCCGGTGTAGGCGACCATTCCGACCGGGATCGCGATCAGGAAGTTCGAGATCGTCGGGAACGTGCCGAGGTGGACGTTGTGGACCAGTGTGCTTGGCGAGAACACGAGCACCAGCCCGACTACCACGAGCACGAGCTGCGTGGCGAAGTCCGCGAGCGCCAGGAAGATGTTGAGTCCCGCCGCCTCCTTGACGCCGACGATGTTGATCGCGCCGAGGATCACCACCACGGCGATGCCGCCGATGATGTCGCCCGGCGAGTGGTGCAGCGCCGGCCAGAAGACGCTGAGGTAATGCGGCACGAAGAAGGCCGAGATGGCGACCGTGATGATGTAGTTGAGCATCTGGCCCCAGGCGGCGAAGAAGGACCAGAACTCGTTGAACGCGTGCCGCGCGAACGAGGACGAGCCGCCCGCCTCGGGATACATCGCGGTGGCCTCGGCGTACGTGGCGGCGGTGGCGGCGAAGATCAGACCGGAGATCAGGAACACCACCGGCGTCATGCCGAGCGCGAGCACCGCGACCAGCCCGAGCGCGTAGTAGATCGAGCTGCCGACGTTGCCGTATGCGGTACTGAAAAGCGCGCCCGTCCCTAGGACGCGCTCCAGGCCTTGATGCTTGGGACGCCGTTCCGCCATCGCTAGCTCAAAGCTACTCCGCGCGGCGGGCCATGGGCCTCGCTAAATAATGAATTGGATGATCAAGAGAGCGACGATGTTCGCGACCTTGATCATCGGATTGATCGCCGGGCCGGCTGTG
The DNA here is from genome assembly GCA_036494715.1 of Thermoleophilaceae bacterium. Classification (GTDB taxonomy): domain Bacteria; phylum Actinomycetota; class Thermoleophilia; order Solirubrobacterales; family Thermoleophilaceae; genus JAICJR01. The sequence continues at coordinate 20,026 of DASXNY010000154.1, read as the reverse complement.
TCCTTGTACGGGTCGCCGACGGTGTCGCCGGTGACCGCCGCGGCGTGGGCCTCGGAGCCCTTGCCGCCGTACTCGCCGTCCTCGATCAGCTTCTTCGCGTTGTCCCAGGCGCCGCCTCCTGACGTCATCGAGACGGCGGCGAAGAAGCCGACGACGATCACGCCGATCAGGAGGCCACCGAGCGCCTGGTAGGAGATCAGGCCCACCACGAGCGGCACCACGATCGGGATCAGCGCGGGCAGGATCATCTCCTTCTGCGCCGCCGCGGTGACGATGCTCACCGCGCGCCGGTAGTCGGGCAGCTCCGTGCCCTCCATGATCCCCGGCTTCTCCCTGAACTGGCGACGCACCTCTTCCACCACGCCGCCGCCGGCGCGGCCCACCGCCTCGATCGCGAGCGCGGCGAACAGGTAGACCATCATGCCGCCGATCAAGAGGCCGATCAGCACGGGCGGCTGTGAGATGTCGAAGCTCTTGACCACCTTGCCCGGGCCGGCCTCGTCGTGCAGGCCCTGGATGAAGGCGGCGAACAGCACGAGCGCCGCCAGCACGGCGGAGCCGATCGCGTAACCCTTCGTCACGGCCTTGGTGGTGTTGCCCACGGCGTCGAGCGGGTCCGTGATGTCGCGGACCTCCTGCGGCAGGTCCGCCATCTCGGCGATGCCGCCCGCGTTGTCGGTGATCGGGCCGAACGCGTCGAGCGCGACGATCAGACCGGTGAGCGACAGCTGCGCCATCACGGCGACGCCGATGCCGTAGATGCCGGCCAGCTGGTTGGCCCCGAGGATTCCGAGCGCGATCAGGAGCGCGGGCGCGGCCGTGGACTGGAAGCCCTGCGCTAGGCCCTGGATGATGTTTGTCGCGTGGCCGGTCTGCGATGCGCGCGCCGTGGTGCGCACCGGACGGAAGCGCGTCGACGTGTAGTAGTCGGTGATCACGAATAGGCCGGCCGTGATGCCGATGCCGATCAGGCTGCAAAGCCAGAAGTCCACGCCGGTGGCGCCGCGCGCGCCTGACAGCAGCGCCGGCACGTTCGCCTTGAGGTGGACGTCGCCCATCAGCCAGTGGCAGATCGGGTAGAACGCCGCCGCCGCGAGGATCCCCGACACAATCAGGCCCTGGTAGAGCGCCCGCTCCACGTTGCCGGCGCGCGAGCGCACGGCGTAGGTGCCGATGATCGACGCGAGGATCGACACGCCGCCGATCACGAGCGGGAAGATCGCCACCTCACGCGACTCCCGGAAGGTGAGGACGCCGAGCAGCATCACCGCGACGGCCGTGACGGCGTAGGTCTCGAACAGGTCCGCCGCCATGCCGGCGCAGTCGCCGACGTTGTCGCCCACGTTGTCGGCGATCACGGCCGGGTTACGCGGGTCGTCCTCCGGGATGCCGGCCTCGATCTTGCCCACGAGGTCGGCGCCCACGTCGGCGGCCTTGGTGAAGATGCCACCGCCGAGTCGGGCGAAGACCGAGATCAGCGAGCCGCCGAAGCCGAGGCCCACGAGGGCGTTGACCGCGTCCTTGTCGCTGACGTTGGCGAGGACGAGGACGCCGAAGTAGCCCGCCACGCCGAGCAGCGCCAGGCCGGCAACCAGCATGCCGGTGACCGCGCCACCCTTGAAGGCCACCTCGAGCGCGGCGGGGACCCCCTGGCGCGCGGACTCCGCCACGCGCGCGTTCGCCCGCACGGACACGTTCATGCCGATGAAGCCCGCGGAGCCGGAGAGCAGGCCGCCGATGGCGAAGCCGAGCGCGGTGCGAAGATCGATCGCCACGGCGAGGACCACGAACAGCACCACGGCTACGCCGGCGATGATCGTGTACTGGCGGCGCAGGTACGCGGACGCGCCTTCCTGCACGGCGGCCGAGATGCGCTGCATCTCTTCGTTGCCCGGCGACTTGGCAAGCAGCCAACGTGAGGTGGTCGCCCCGTAGATCACGGCGCAGCCGGCGCAAGCCAGCGCGATGACGACTCCCCAATCGGTCAGAAATTTAGTCAAGGAAAGGCCCTCCGAAAGTGCTAGAGCCGGTTTTGAGAACCGGCGTCGTGTGTCGGCTAATGCACGATTGCGCTGCTGAGCGCAGTGGCGCAGATGTCGTTGGGCTGTGGCCCGATTCTTGGCACAGCCCGGAACAAGAGGGCGCGCAGTCTATCGAGGTTGTCGGCGAAGACCCGCAGCGCAGCTTCGGCGGAGACCGGCTCCACGCCTGGCATCCCCTCGAGTCCGACGTCGTAGTCGGTCACCAGGCTGACATTCGCGTAACAGAGCTCGAGCTCCCTGGCGAGCCACGCTTCGGGGTAGGCGGTCATGTTGACGACATCCCAGCCCGCCGCACCGAACCAGCGCGACTCCGCCCGCGTAGAGAAGCGCGGCCCGGCGATCACCACGACGGTCCCACCGTCCGTCATCGGTATCTCTAGCTCACGCGCGGCGGCCGCGAGCGTGGCGCGCAGGTCGTCGCAGTAGGGGTCGGCGGCGGCCACGTGCGTGGTCTGAGGTCCGTCGTAGAAGGTGTCCTCGCGGCCGCGCGTGCGGTCAACGAACTGGTCGCACAGCACGAACGTGCCGGGCTCGAGCTCGGGCTTCAGCGAGCCGCACGCGCACGGACCGAGGATGCGCGTGGCGCCCGCCTCGCGCATGGCCCAGACGTTGGCGCGGTAGTTGATGCGATGCGCGGGCAACTCGTGATGGTCGCCATGCCGAGGCATGAACGCCACCCGGGTCCCATCGATCTCCCCGATCCGGATGCGCGCCGAGGGCGGTCCGTACGGCGTCGCGATCGCCAGCTCCTCGACCTCGTCCAGGAAGCTGTAGAAGCCCGAGCCGCCAAAGACGCCGACGGTATGCGGACCGGCGTCGCTCACGTTCCCGGCGGCGTCCAGATCTTGGAGCGCGCTTTTGCGCGTTCGTCGTCGTCTTGAGGCGGCGGGGAGCTGGTGGCGGGTGGCGGGGCTTCTTCTTCTGCCCCCTGCCCCCCGCCCGCTGCCCTCCCCCCGGCTTCCCTGGCATACGCCATCTGCAACTGGGACAGTGGCTCACGAACGGCGGCTTGCTCCTCCTCAGGCAGAAGGGGAACGAGCGCCCGCACTCCCTCAATCCCCGCGCGCGCCTGGGGGATGTCCTTCTCCGCTTCGTCCCCGGCCAGCCCGAGCTTGCGGGCCGACACGTTGATCAGTGTGATCACCGTCTGCAGCAGCACGTCCTTCACGGTGATGCGCTTCATCTGCTCCTCGAGCGCGGCGCGCAGCTCCTCCTCGGTCGGCTGCCCGCTCGCCTGTGGCTCGTCTGTCATGTCCTCACTCCCTCGCCGGCATACGTTCGCTGGGTGGCCGCGACCTCGGCGGCGTAAACGTCCTCGATGCTCGCGCCCGACTCGAGCGCGCGGCGCTGGCGCTGGGCACCATTCTCCGCCGGCAGCGCAGGCTCGATCCCGCCGAGCGCCGCGCGCGCCGGCGCCGTCCAGGCGAGCAGGCGGTCGGGCAGCGCCGCGGCCGGGTACTCCGCGCCTCGCTCGAGGTCGATCATCTTGCCGTCGAGCCCATAACGGATCGCGCGCCAGAAGTTCTCCTCGATCAGGCGGCGCGGCGGCGGCTCCGGCAGCACCTCCTCGTCGTAGTCGAGCGCGGCCTGCGCGATGCAGGCGGCGATCAGCGACACGAGGGCGGTGGACTCGTCGGCGGTGGTCTGCGCGTCGCAGATGCGGAACTCCACGGTGCCGAACGAGTGGTGCGGCCGCACGCTCCACCAGAGCTGGGTCGGCTCGACGATGCAGTTCGTGCGGATGAGGAAATCGACGTACTCCTTGTAGGCGTCGAAGCTGCCGAACACGTCTGGCACCCCGCAGCGCGGGAAGCTCTTCGTGAAGATCTGCGTGCGCACCGAGTGGAGGCCCGAGTCGCGCCCGTCGAGGAAGGGCGAGTTGGCCGAGACCGCGAGCAGCTCGGGCAGCACGGTCCGGAGGCGGTCACAGACCGCGACCGCGCGATCCGCCCCGCGGATCCCGACGTGCAGGTGGACGCTGAAGGTGTTGTTGCGCCAGGCGACGTACTTGAGCCCGTCCTCGACGCGGCGGTAGTGCTCGGTGTCGATGATGTGCTGCTCCTGCCACGGGCTCCACGGGTGGGTACCGGTGGCGGCCAGCAGCAGGTCGTGGTCGGCCGCGAGCCGGAACAGGCGTGCGCGCATCTCGCGCTGCGTGGCGAGCGCATCGGCGAGAGTGGCGCCACGACCCGAGCGGATCTCGATCTCCGATGAGATCAGCTCGCCGGCGATCGACTCGGCGAGCTGCGGGTCAGTCGCCACTGCCCCGTCGCGGAGCTCCTCGAAGCGCTGCGCGAGCGAGCGCGTCCGCGGGTCGAGGATTCCGAACTCCTCCTCGATCCCCACGGTGAAGTCGTCGGAGCTCTCAAAGATCTCCCTGATCCCGGCCGTGTCCACGGTGCCGTTTAGGTCAGATAGAAGTAGAGCGCGTAGAGCAGGTCCACCGCGGGGCTCGACGTGTGGACCGTCACGTCCGGCGGCACCTGGAGCAGCGCCTCCGAGTAGTTGAAGATGATCTTCACCCCTGCCTCGACGAGGTCGTCCGCCACCTTCTGCGCCGCCTCCGTGGGCACCGCGAGGACGCCGACGACGATGTCCTCCTCCTCCACCACCCGGTCGAGCTCGTTGTAGCCCCGCACCACGAGGCGCCCCTGCTTGCCGTCCGGCCCGACGGGCTGGCCGACCTTGCTCGCGTCGATGTCGAAGATCGCGACGACCCGGAAGCCATGGTCGGCGAAGATGTCCGAGCTGGCGATCGCCTGGCCGAGGTGCCCGGCGCCGAACAGCGCGATGTTGTGCTGGCCCGCGGTGCGCAGGATCTTGCGGATCTGCGACACCAGCGAGTCGACGTTGTAGCCGACTCCGCGCTTGCCGAACTTGCCAAAGCCGGACAGGTCGCGCCGGATCTGGGTGGAGTTGACGTGCGTGTAGTCGGCCAGCTCCTGAGAGGAGATCGTCTCCTTGCCCATCTTCTTCGCCTGTGTCAGCACCTGGAGATAGCGTGAGAGCCGGGCGGCGACGCCGAGCGACAGCCGCTCACCACGCTCGGCCATCTCCAGCCCGCCCTGAAGCGAGTCGTTGAACGTCACGGCTCCACTCTATCGAGCGCCCGCACCAGGGCATCGGGGTCGACGAAGAATTCGAACCGCTCGATGCCGTCGACCGCGACCACCGGTATGCGCTCGCCGTACTGGCGATTGAGGCCGGGATCGATCGTGATGTCGACCTCCTCGAGCTCGAAGTCGCGCCTGCGCCTCACCTGCTCGATCGCCTGGAAGGCGTCGAAGCAGAGGTGGCAGCCGGGCTTGCCGTAGAGCGTGACGACGGTCATGCCGCGGGACGCGCCGAGGCGTCGAGGTCCAGGTAGTCCGGGTAGGCGAGCGGCCGCTGGAAGCGCGAGGCGCCGGCGATCATCGCGGCGTTGTCAGTGCAGAGCGCCATCTCCGGCACCCACAGCTCCACCCCGAGCTCCCGCGCGCGCTCGCGCCATTCGCTGTTGGCCGCCACGCCGCCGCCGATCGCGAAGCGCGCGAGCCCCTCGCGCTCGAGCGCGCTGCGCGCGCGGGCCACCAGTACGTCAACGATCGCGCGCTGGTAGGACGCCGCCAGGTCGGCGCGGCGCCGCCCCGCCTCCTGCTCGCCGAGGTCGCGGACGCGATAGAGGAGCGCGGTCTTGAGTCCGCTGAAGCTGAAGTCGAGCCCGTCGCCGGGGAGCGAGCGCGGGAAGTCGAACGCGTGCGGGTCGCCCTCCTTCGCCAGCCGGTCGATCACCGGGCCGCCTGGGTACTCGAGGCCGAGTATGCGAGCGCCCTTGTCGAATGCCTCGCCGGCGGCGTCGTCGAGCGTCTGGCCGAGCAGCGTGTGCTCGGCGGGATCGTCCACGCGCGCGACGAATGTGTGGCCGCCGCTCGCCACGAGACAGAGGAACGGCGGCTCGATCGGGTTCGGCCCGAGCGTGCTCGCCAGCACGTGGCCGTGCAGGTGGTTGACGGGCGCGAGCGGCAGCCCGCGTGCGGCGGCCAGCGCCTTCGCGCTCGACACGCCCACGAGCAGCGCGCCGATCAGCCCGGGGCCGCGGGTCACGGCCACGCTGGTCACGTCATCGAGTAAGGCGTCCGCGCGCTCGAGCGCGTCGGCGGTGACCGCGTCGATCAGCTCGAGGTGGCGGCGTGATGCGATCTCGGGCACGACGCCGCCGTAGCGCTCGTGCAACAGGCCCTGCGAGGCGACGACATTCGAACGAATCTCCGCGTCTTCAGTGACGAGCGCGGCGCACGTGTCGTCGCAGCTCGTCTCGATCCCGAGGATCACGCGTGCGCCGGGCGGGCGCCCTCCGCCTCTTCCTCCACGGCTTCGCCGACGGCCGCCGTGCGCCACATGATCACGGCGTCCTCCTTGTTGTCGTGGTAGTAGCCGGGACGGAGGCCGGCGGACTTGAAGCCGAAGCGCTCGTAGAGCGTGATCGCGCCGTGGTTCGACTCGCGGACCTCGAGCGTGTACTGCTCGGCCGGGCGATCGGCGATCTCGAACAGGCGCGCGAGCAGCGCGGTGGCGATGCCCTGGCGCAGCTGGCGGTCGTCGACGGCGACGTTCATCACGTGCCAGACGCGGTCGTAGCGCGAGCACACCAGGTAGCCCGCCACGCGCTCGCCGCGCGTGGCGGCGAGGCAGATGCCGCTCGGCTTGGACAGCTCGAGCACGAACATCGCAAGCGACCAGGGCGTGGGGAACGCACGGCGCTCGACCGCGATCACCTGGGGCAGGTCCGCGTAGGTCAGACGGCGGATCTTGAGCGGCTCACTCATCGCTGTGGCTTGGCGTCTGGGTCTCGGAGGTAGTTCGGCAGGACTGTGTCGGGCGGGACAGCCGGCACGCTGGCGGCGAGGCGGCAGATATGCAGCCCTCGGACCGTGTGGGCTCCGGCGGGTCCAACCTCGATTCCGCCCGCTGCTAGCTGATCTGGAAATCGTAGCGAGCCGTCACCCACGGCCATAGGCCCGAACCCCGCTTCCCGGAGCCGCTCGATCAGGCGCTCGGGTGTGGCGGCGAATGGTGGCCACAGCTCCTCGTCGTCGCGGTAGAGCGCCGCGAACAGCTCGCCGCGCTTCGCGTCGATCAGCGGCAGGCGCAATTCGGCGTCGATGCCCCGGGCGAGAGCGGCCAGCGACGAGACGGGATGCACGCCGATTCCCGCGGCGTGGGCGAGCGCCCGGGCGGTGGCGACGCCGATGCGCAGACCGGTGAAGGTGCCCGGCCCGACGCCTACGGCGAGCCCGTCGAGCTCCCCGTATCCGAGACCGGCATCGCCGAGCACGGCCGCCAACGCGGGCATCAGCTCGCGCGCGTGGCCAGGCGGGCCGAGCAGGGCGGCATCGTCCGGGATCACCTCGAACGCCTCGCCGTCGTCGCGCAGCAGGCAGGCACTCGTCGCGGCCGTGGAGGTGTCGAAGCCGAGGATGTTCATGTGACCTCGATCGCGCGGCGGTCGCCGCCGAGGTGCTCGATCCTCACGCGCGCCGCCGGGCGGCCGAGCTCGGGCGCCGCGATCTCCGGCCACTCGACGAAGCCGATCCGCTCGGGGGTGAGGTAGTCGTCGAGCAGCGCGGGGTCCTCGCCGGAGAGCGAGCGCAGCCGGTAGAGGTCGATGTGCGCGACCTCGACCCGCCCGCCGCCGTACACCTGGCCGATCGTGAACGTCGGGCTCGTCACGGGATCGGTCACGCCGAGCGCCCGCGCGGCGCCGCGCACGAAGGTGGTCTTGCCGCTGCCGAGCTCGCCGGCCACGAGCACGACGTCGCCGGGCTCGAGGTGGGCCGCCAGCTCCGCGCCCGCGGCCTCGGTCTCCTCTGGGCTCTGCGTCTCGCGCCTCACGGCCCGAGAACTCTAGGTCTGGCTAGCCGAACAGATCGAGCTGGGCCGCCGCCAGCGGCTCCGCCGAGCCGCCGCCGGTCGCCTCGTCGTCCGGGTCCGGCGCGGGCTCGTTGGGCTCGTCGGGCTGCGGCCGCGCCGCCTCGAGCAGCTCGGGCAGCTTCTGGAAGTCCTCGCGCAGGGTCTCGAGCATCGAGGTGCTGCGCAGCCCCGCGGCCGGGTGGTAGATCGGGTAGATGCGGATCGGCAGCCCCGCGATCACGTGGTCCTGCGGCTGGCCGTGCACGCGCGTAATGCCGTCCTGGCGGCGGGTGAGCAGCTTGGTGGAGAAGTTGCCGAGGGTGCAGATCACGCGCGGCTCGATCAGCTCGATCTGGCGTGTGAGGAACGGCTTGCAGGCCTCGATCTCCTCGACCTCGGGGTCGCGGTTGCCCGGTGGCCTCGACTTGAGGACGTTCGCGATGAAGACGTCGTCGCGTGTCATGCCGATCTCGGCGAGCAGCTTCTCGAGCAGCTTGCCCGCCGCGCCCACGAAGGGCTTGCCCTGCTGGTCCTCGTGGAAGCCGGGCGCCTCACCGACGAACATCAGGCCGGCGTCGGCGTTGCCCGAGCCGAAGACCACCTGCGTGCGCGTGAGGTGAAGCGGACAGCGCTGGCAGTTCTTGACCTCGTGGTAGAGCTCAACGAGCTCGTCTCGGCGCTCTGAGGCGGGCCGTCCCATCTGGGAATGAAACCCTAGCCGCGGGGGTAGATAGAATTGCCCGTGAGGCCGTTACCCATAGCGGAACGGACCGCAAAATGAGTGATCTTCGTATTGGAGTCGTCGGGCGTGGCCGGCTTGGCACGTCCCTAACGGACGCCCTGCGTAGCGCGGGGCGCGACGTTGTGGGTCCCGCCGGACGCGGCGAGGCGCCTGCGGGCGTGGACGCGATCGTGCTCTGCGTGCCCGACGCGGAGATTCACTCCGCTGCCGCCGCGCTGGCGGGCGCGGCGCCGCTCGTCGGCCACACGAGCGGAGCCACCGGGCTCAGCGCGCTCGAGCCGTCGGGCGCGGCCGGTCGCTTTGGGCTTCACCCACTCCAGACCTTCAGCGGCTCGCCGCAGGACGCCGAACGCTTCCGCGGCTGTCGATGTGCCGTGGGCGGCACGAGCGCCGACGCGCTCGACGCTGCCCTCGGCATCGCGCGCTCGCTCGGCATGGCGCCGTTCGAGCTGCGCGATGAGCAGCGGCCCGCCTACCACGCGGCGGCCTCGATCGCTTCCAACTTCCTGGTGGCGCTCGAGGCGGCCGCGGAGGAGGTGGCCGCCGGCGCCGGGCTCGATCCGGAGGAGGCGCGCGCCGCCCTCGCCCCGCTCGTCCGCACCACCGTGGAGAACTGGGCCGCGCTAGGCCCCGAGCGCGCGCTCACGGGGCCCGTGGCCCGCGGCGACGAGCTCACCGTTGCCGCTCAGCGCGCCGCTGTGCGGGCCACCGCGCCCCACCTCGAGGCGCTCTTCGACGTGATGGTCGGGCGCGCGCAGGCGCTTGCCCGCCACGAGGTGACCGCGTGAGGGTCGTGCGCAGCGTGCCGGAGTTGCGCGAGGCGCTGGCCGGCGCGGCCCGGCCCGTCGGGCTCGTACCCACGATGGGCGCCTTTCACGAGGGGCACCTCTCGCTGATCCGTGCCGCGCGCGCGGAGAACGAGACCGTGGTGGTCTCGCTGTTCGTCAACCCGGCGCAGTTCGGTCCCGCGGAGGACTTCGGCGCCTACCCCCGCGACGAGGCGAGCGACGCGCGCCGGGCGGAGGAGCTCGGCGTGGACGTCCTGTTCGCCCCGCCGGTGGAAGAGGTCTACCCCGCGGGCTTCGACACGAGCGTCGAGGTGGGCGGCCTCACCGACACGCTCGAAGGCGACCCGAGGCACCGCGGGCGTGAGCACTTCCGCGGCGTCACGACGGTCGTCACCAAGCTGTTCAACATGGCCGGCGCCGAGCGCGCCTACTTCGGGCAGAAGGACGCGCAGCAGGTGCTCGTGATCCGGCGCCTCGTGCGCGACCTCGACATCCCGGTGGAGATCAGGGTCTGCCCCACCGTGCGCGAGCCGAGCGGGCTCGCGCTCAGCTCGCGCAACGCCTACCTCAGCGACGAGGAGCGCGAGCGCGCCGCCGCGCTGTCGCGCGCGCTGCGCGCAGCTGAGCAGCTCGTGGGCGGCGGGGAGCGCGATTCCACCAAGGTGCTCGCGGCCGCGCGCTCCGAGCTCGACGCCGCCCAGATCGAGCCCGAGTATCTCGAGCTTCGCTCGATACAGGACCTCTCGCCGGTCGAGCGCGTGAACGGCTCGACGCTGCTGGCGGTGGCCGCCCGCGTTGGACGGGCGCGGCTGATCGACAACACCCTGCTGGGAAATAGATGAACGTCAACTCGAACAACGAAATTGTCGATGTGAACTCGAACGTCGACGTCTTGGAGGTGGCCTCATGAGCTCAGGTCCCCGCATCACGCCCGGCCCGCCGGCCAAGCGCCAACGGGTCACGCTGACGAAGCTCGCCGAGAAGAAGGCGCTCGGTGAGCCGATCGTGATGGTCACGGCCTACGACTATCCGAGCGCGCAGGTGGCCGAGGAGGCCGGCGTGGACGTCGTGCTCGTGGGCGACTCGGGCGCGATGACCGTGCTCGGCTACCCGAGCACCGTGCCGGTGACGATCGACGAGATGCTGATGCTCTGTTCGGCCGTGCGGCGCGGGCTCAACATCCCGCTGCTCGTCGGCGACCTGCCGTTTGCCTCCTACGAGGCCTCGAACGAGCAGGCGATCCTCACCGCCCAGCGCTTCGTCAAGGAAGCGGGCTGCGACGCGGTCAAGCTCGAGCGCGGCGGCAGCTCCGTCGAGCGCGCCAAGGCGATCGTGGACGCGGGCATCCCGGTGATGGGCCACGTCGGGCTCACGCCGCAGACGGCCACGGCACTCGGCGGCTACCGCTCTCAGGGCCGCACCGCGGACCGGGCGCTCGATGTCGCGCGCGATGCCGTCGCCCTGCAGGAGGCCGGCTGCTTCGCGATCGTGTTCGAGGCCGTGCCGATGGCGTTCACCGAGGCGGTGCACGGCGAGCTCGAGATCCCGATCATCGGGATCGGCGCGGGCCCGTCCACCGACGGCCAGGTGCTGGTGTTCCACGACCTGCTCGGAATCTTCGACGGCCACGCGGCGCGCTTCGTGAAGCGCTACGCGGACATCCGCCAGGCGATGATCGACGGCGTGGCGAGCTTCGCCGAGGACGTGCGCACGCGGCGCTACCCGGAGCCCGACCACGGCTATACGATGGCGCCGGACGAAGCGGCTCGGCTCAAGGAACTTCTCGAGCACGATCTGCACGCTCGAGAGCCCTTCTCGGGCGACTGGTAGGTATCGGCGCCGCGCGCATATCCTGCGCGCGAACGTGAGAGAGCTTGACCCAGACAGGCTCGGCGATCACCTCGATCGGCTATATCGGGCCGCGTGGGCGCTCACCGGGTCGCGCGAGGACGCCGAGGACCTCGTGCAGGACACGTACGCGAAGATCCTCACGCGGCCGCGCTTTCTGCGCGGCGAAGAGGACCTCTGGTACCTGCTGCGCACGCTGCGCAACGTTTTCCTGAGCCAGCGCCGCACGCTCGCGAGCAAGAGCACCTCGGTTGGGCTCGACGAGGAGACCGATCCGGTGGAGGCGCTGCCGTCCGTGCAGCCGGACGAGGCCGCCGAGGCGCGCGAGGTGTACGCAGCGATCGCCGAGCTGCCCGACGACATGCGCGAGGCACTGGTCGCCATCGACGTCGTCGGCCTCTCCTATGAAGAGGCGTCGAAGGCGCTGAAGGTGCGCCAGGGGACTATCACTAGCCGCCTGTTCCGGGCGCGGGCGCGGGTGGCCAAGGCGCTCGAGTAGTGGCCGCTAGCCGTGCGCGTAGGGGAGCTGCCCCGCGTCCTGCCAGTCGGCAAGCTTGAGCAGCTGGGCGCGGCTCATGTTGTAGCCCGACAGGATGCAGGAGTGGCCGCGCCGCTCCCAGGTGACCACGGTGGCGCCGTGGAGCGGAGCGCTGTGGAAGGTGATGCCCTTCCGCACCGTCGTCTTCGCGGAGCCGGGCAGAGAGACCGGCTTGCCGGTGACGATCGTGTAGCCGATGCGCCGGTTGCCGTTGCTGTAGAAGACCGTCGTGGCCTCGCGTCCGTCGATCTTGTCCACGCGCGAGCCGCTGGCCTCCCAGCCGAAGTCGTCGTCCCAGTATGGGTAGGGGACGCCGTCGACGTTGAGGTCAAGGATGCCGTCGAAGCTGTGACCCGGCGCGGGGCCGGCGGCCGGCTTGAGCGTGTAGGCGGCGGCCTGCGAGAGGGTCGGTCCACCGGCGCCGGCCGCGAGGATCACCGCGAGCGCCACCGCCACGCAGGCGACGGCCGTGCTCAGCGCGCCGATCACGCCGTAGCGCCTGCGCCGCTGCCGGGGCGCCGGACGGGTGTGGAGCGAGTCGACCCGCTCGCGCAGCGCCATCGGGGCGCTGTCGTCGAGGCCGCCGACAGCCGCGAGCGCGCGCCGCTGCTCGGCGAGCAGGGCACTCAATTCGGGCGATTCCGCTACCTCGGCTTCGAGCTCGCGAGCCCGCTCAGGGGCGAGCGTTCCATCCGCCAGGCGGGCAAGATCCCTCTCTATGTCGAGCTGTTGGCGCACTCCTTCAGATAAAGACGCGCCGGGACCGCGGTTTCATCCGGATTCCGCCTCAGACGCGACGCTGGATGTTAGGGCGGCGACGGGCCAGTTTGCGAAAGGGCGTGCGTAGAACGGCAAAGAGTGGCGAAATAGCGCCTACCCGTGTTACCTTCGGGCGCATGTGGGGCGAAATCCGCCCCAAGGCACAGACCCTTCGTATTGGAGACAAACTTTGCCGCTCCCCTCTACCCAGAGGACCAAGCCTGACCCGTATTGCCACAGTGGGCGTGAAGGGCGCCCCCGGCGCCGGGTCATGCAGGTCGTAGCCGGCGTGGACGGCGTCGGGACTGCGGCCACGGCGTCGAAGGTGTTGACACCCTAGCGTCCGCCCTCGATGCCACGTGCGGAGGGGCGTCCGGCCGTCAAGGCCGGGCGCCCTCCACATTTGTGCGGAACTCAATCTCCTTGATGATCTGAGCCGGAGCGCCCGCGGCGATCACGCCGGGCGGCAGGTCCCGCGTGATGACTGAGTTCGAGCCGATCACGCAATGGTCGCCGATCGTCACCCCGCTGGTGACCACGCAGTTCACGCCGAACCAGCAGTTCGAGCCGATCTTCACCGGTCCCTTGGAGCTGAAGCCCTGCCAGGTGATCGGGGTGTCAGGGTCGTCGAAGCGGTGGGCGCCGTCGCCGACGAAGCAGTGGTTGGCGAACATCACGTGGTCGCCGATCTCGATCCGGTCGACCGCCGCCAGCATCGTGCCGAGGTTGAGGAAGCAGCCCTCGCCGATGCTCACCTGAGCGTCCTCGCCGATCGTGATCCAGCAGCCCGGCTCGAGCAGCGTGTGCGGCCCGATCTGAAGGCGACCGTCATCCAGGCACTCGAGCACGTTTCCCTGCACCGGGAAGCGGATGAACGAGCGGCGCCGGGCCATGTGGCGGTGGATGCGCAGGCGATTCCAGGGCAGAGCGTTGCGCTCGTACCAGCGCCACTTCTGCCACCACAGCTTCGCGTTCGCCGCGCCGTCGCTCACGCAGCAAGCTTTTCAGACCCGCTTGAGCGATAAAGCCCCGGCAAATGCGGACGATCTAACTCCCTAAGGGCATGACGCCCCCGTCACCTTCTCATGCGCCTAGTAGCCACCAACCGCCTCACGCCCGAGATGACGCTCGGGCGAGACGTCGTGACCGGCGTGCACGGCCAGCTTCCGCTGCTGCGCGCCGGCGTGCGGCTTCGGCCCGAGTACCAGCAGGCGCTCCGCGACGCGGGCGTCCATGCGGTGTACGTCGAGGACGAGCTGGGAGCCGGCATCGAGGTGCCTCAGACGCTCAGCGAGCAGACCCGCGAGAAGGCCACGAAGGCGCTGCAGCGTTCATTCGGAGAGGCGCCGGCGCTGGCGGCGGCGGGCGATGCGCTCCCGGAGTCGAGCATCGCCGAGCTCGCGACCGTGGCGGAGCTGATCTGCACCGAGCTCGCCGGCGCCGAAGATGCGGTCCTCGCGTTCAGCGATCTCGCCGCCGCCGACCAGTACACGCTGCAGCACTCGATCGACGTGACCGCGCTCGGCATCCTGATCGCGCGCACCCGCTTCCAGACCCACGGGCATCCGGCGCCACTCGGCAAGCGGGGCTTCGACCAGATCGACCGCCAGCTCGTCCTCCTCGGCGTCGGGCTGCTCCTCCATGACGTCGGCAAGGTGAGCATCCCCGACGCGATCCTCAACAAGCCCGGTCCGCTCGACGCGGACGAGATGGCCCTGATGCGGACGCACCCCCAGGTCGGCATCGAGCTGCTGCCCGGCGACATGGTCGGGCCGCTCGCAAAGTCGGTGGTGCGCTCGCACCACGAGCGCTGGGACGGCGCCGGCTACCCCCACGGAGTCGCGGGTCTCGCCATTCCGGAGTTCGCGCGGATAGCCGCTGTGGCCGACGTGTTCGACGCGATCACGAGCGAGCGCCCGTACGCTTCCGCCCAGCCCGCGAGCAAAGGCGTGCGCGTGATCGTGGAGAACGCAGGGACGCAGTTCGACGCGGAGATCGTCGACACGTTCCGCAAGCTTGTCGCGCCGTACCCGCCGGGCAGCGAGATCGTGCTGGCCGATGGACGCCGCGCCATCGTCGTGTCGGTGCCGCCCGTGTGTCTCGAGCTCCCGCTGGTCAGGGTCTACGCCGATGCGGCCGGTCCGGTCGCGCCGCAGGAGCTCGACCTGGCCGCGTACCCGGAGTACGCGCCGCGCGACGGCCTCGCCCCCGCCGCCTAGCGGCTCATGGCGCGGCCAGCCGCTGGGCGCTGAGGAAGCGCCAGATCGCCGCGTTGGCGGGGAAGCTCGAGTCCTTGCCACGGAACACCGGGCCGGGCGCGCCCGGCCAGCCGTGTCCGAAGCCGAGCAGCCGGACGTGGGCCACGTGCGTGCCGGAGCGGCAGCCCGGCCAGTCGAAGCGGACGGCGTCCTTGGCGGGGCGTGTGCGCGCCGGCGTGGCGCCGCAACCGTCGGCCGCAGCCCAGCCCCTCACGAACGTCATCACGTCGCCGGCGTGCGAGGGGCCGCGGCCGGTGTAGGGGACCACCGGATCGCCGGTGCCGTGGATCTCGAGCAGCGAGGCGCGCTGCGGGCGCGTGCATTTGGGCAGCGTGGAGTAACCGCCGGATACCGGTGCCACCGCGGCGATCTCGTCGCTCAGGTCGCAGCCCACGCGTGCCGCCATGCCGCCGCCGTTCGACAGGCCGGTGGCGTACACGCGCGCCGGGTCGAAGCACACCTGGGCGCCCAGATTGGCGAGCAGGTCGCGCACGAAGCCAACGTCGTCGGCGCGCGAGCCGGCGCTCGAGATGTTCCAGAAGTGGTTGGGCGGAGCGGCGTTGGGATAGACGGCTATGAAGCGCTTACGGCTGGCCAGGCCCGACAGACCGGTAGACAGTTCCATCGCCCGTGCCGGCCCGCCCGCGAAGTGGAACACGAGGAGCAGCGGCAGCCTGGCCCGCCCGGCGTGCGGCGGCACGTATACGAGCGCGCTGCGCTTGCGCCCGCCGCTCTCGAGCACGAACGTGAACGAGCGCTGGCGCGTGCCCTGACCCGTGCAGGCCGAGGACGTCGGCGCCGCGGCGACGGTACGGCTCTTGCTCGCGCCCCCGCTGCAGGAGCTCAGCAGCGCAAGCAGCCCGAGCGCGGCGACGGCGCACGGGTACCCCACCGCTCGCATGGGCTCACGCCGCCGCGGGGACCTTCTTGCGGCCGCTGGCGCGCTTGCGCCCGCGCGCGGCCGGCTTGACCAGCTCGGCAAGGAAGCGGCCCGTGTAGGACTCGGGCACCGCGGCCACCTCCTCCGGGGTGCCGGCGGCGACGATCGTGCCGCCCTCCTCGCCGCCCTCGGGGCCGAGGTCGATCAGCCGGTCGGAAGTCTTGATCACGTCGAGGTTGTGCTCGATCACGACCACCGTGTTGCCCGTGTCCACCAGCCGCTGGAGCATCTCGAGCAGCCGCTGCACATCCGCGAAGTGGAGTCCCGTGGTGGGCTCGTCGAGGATGTAGAGCGTCCGCCCGGTGGCCACTTTCTGGAGCTCCGTGGCGAGCTTGACGCGCTGCGCCTCACCGCCCGACAGGGTGGTGGCCGGCTGGCCGAGGCGGATGTAGTCGAGCCCGACGTCGTGCAGCGCCTGCAGCCGCCGCTTGATCTTGGGGATGTGCTTGAAGAATTCGAGCGCCTCCTCCACCGGCATCTCGAGCACGTCCGAGATCGTCCTGCCCTTGAAGCGCACCTCGAGTGTTTCGCGGTTGTAGCGCTTGCCGTGGCACTGCTCGCACGGCACGTAGACGTCCGGCAGGAAGTGCATCTCGATCTTGATCTGGCCATCGCCGCGGCAGACCTCGCAGCGTCCACCCTTGACGTTGAAGCTGAAGCGCCCGGGCTTATAGCCGCGCGCCCGCGCCTCCTGCGTCCGGCTGAACAGGTCGCGGATCTGATCGAAGACGCCCGTGTAGGTGGCCGGGTTCGAGCGCGGCGTGCGCCCGATCGGCGACTGGTCGATGTTGATGATCTTGTCGACCTGGTCGAGCCCGCTCACGCGCTTGTGCGAACCCGGCCGCATCTTGGCCCGGTGGAGCCGGTTCGCGACCGCCTTGTAGAGCACCTCGTTGACGAGCGTGGACTTGCCCGAGCCCGACACGCCGGTGACGCAGCAGAACACTCCGAGCGGGATCTTGGCGTCGATCTTCTGCAGGTTGTGCTGGCTCGCGCCCTCGATCTCGATGTAGCCGGTCGGGCGTCGCCGCTTCTTCGGCACGTCGATCGAGCGCGTGCCCGCGAGGAACTGGCCGGTGGCCGAGTCCTCGACCTGCATGACCTCCTCGGGCGTGCCCTGGGCGACCAGGTGGCCGCCGTGCTCGCCGGCGCCCGGCCCGAGGTCCACGAGGTGGTCCGCCGCGCGCATCGTGCCCTCGTCGTGCTCGACGACGATCACCGTGTTGCCGAGGTCCCGCAGCCGCTCGAGCGTCGCGATCAAGCGCTCGTTGTCGCGCTGGTGCAGGCCGATCGACGGCTCGTCGAGGATGTACAGCACGCCCACCAGACTCGACCCGATCTGCGTGGCCAGGCGGATGCGCTGCGCCTCGCCACCCGACAGCGTTCCGGCCGCGCGCTCCAATGACAGGTAGCCCACGCCCACGCTCTCGAGGAAGCGCAGCCGCTCCTCGATCTCGCGCAGCACGAGCCGCGCGATCTGCCGCTCGGTGTCCGACAGCTCCAGCGCGCCGAACCACTCGATCGCCCGCTTGGCCGACATCCGCGTGAGCTCGTTGATCCCGAGTCCGCCGATCTTTACGGCCAGGCTCTCCGGCCGCAGCCGTGCGCCCTTGCACTCCGGGCACGGGCGCACCGACATGTACTCCTCGATCTTCTCGCGCGAGTACTCGGAGTCGGTCTCCCGGTAGCGTCGCTCGAGGTTGGTGACGATGCCCTCGAAGCTCGTCGTGTACGAGCGCCGGCGGCCGTAGCGGTTGCGGTACGAGATGTACAGGCGGTCGCCGTTGGTGCCGTACAGGAAGCACTCGCGCACCTCCTCGTCGAGGTCCTCCCAGGGCGTCTCCATGTCGACCTCGTAGCGGTCGGCGATCGCCTGGGTCATCTGCTCGTAGTAGTTGGAGGCGCTCGTGGACCAGGGCAGGATGGCGCCCTCCCCCAGCGACAGCGACGGATCGGGGACCACCAGCTCGGGGTCGATCTCCATCTGCGAGCCGAGCCCGGTGCAGCGCGGGCAGGCGCCGTGCGGCGAGTTGAAGCTGAACATGCGCGGCTCGAGCTCGGGCATCGAGGTGCCACAGTTGAGGCAGGCGAAGCGCTCGGAGTAGGTCCTTATCTCACCCTCGGTCGGGGGGACCTCGCTTCGCGAGCCCCCGCCCTCCGAGCGGACGAGCTCCACCTCGACGATCCCCTCGGCCAGCCCGACGGCGGTCTCGATCGAGTCCGCCAGTCGCTTGCGCAGATCGGGCCGCATCACGAGCCTGTCCACCACGACCGCGATGTCGTGCTTGAACTTCTTGTCGAGGACGATCTCCTCCTCGAGCCGGCGCAGCTCGCCGTCGACCTTCACGCGCGTGAAGCCCTCGGCGCGCAGCTCGTCGAAGAGCTTGCCGTACTCGCCCTTGCGCCCGCGGACCATCGGCGCGAGCACCATGAACCTGGTGCCCTCCTCGAACGTCATCACCTGGTCGACGATCTGCTCGGCCGACTGGGCGGCGATCGGCTGGCCGCAGTTGTAGCAGTGGGGATGTCCGATCCTGGCCCACAGCAGGCGCAGGTAGTCGTAGATCTCGGTGACCGTGCCGACCGTCGAGCGCGGGTTGCGCGAGGTGGTCTTCTGGTCGATCGAGATGGCCGGCGACAGCCCCTCGATCGAGTCCACGTCGGGCTTGTCCATCTGGCCAAGGAACTGCCGCGCGTACGCGGACAGCGACTCGACATAGCGGCGCTGGCCCTCGGCATAGATCGTGTCGAACGCGAGGCTCGACTTGCCGGAGCCAGATAACCCGGTTATGACAACCAGCGCGTTTCGCGGCATCCTCAGGTGGAGGTCCTTGAGGTTGTGCTCGCGGGCGCCGGCGATGACTAGTTCGCCCTGTGGCCTCACTCGATTAAGTCTAGGCATACGAACGGATGTTCCCCAGGCGTTTTCCACGCACGGTGCGGAAATCCGCACCGCGACCCGCCGGGTGCCGCGATTGTCCCGACACGCACACGCGGCGATCATCTGGGGCATGGCTCAGCCCCTCCCCATGCGCAAGTGCCGCCGCGGCGACGTCTTCCAGAACGACGTCACCGGCGAGCGCGCGATCGTGCTCGAGGGCACTGAGGACTCGGGCGACGGCCGCATCGTCGCGTATGTCGGCGTGCGCCCAGGCGGCGCGGTGGCCGGCGAGCACGTTCACCCGTCGCTCCGCGAGCGCTTCCGGCTCGTCTCGGGCGAGCTCTGCGTGAAGGTGAACGGCGCCGAGCGGCTGCTGCGGCCCGGGGAAGAGGTGACGATCGAGCCCGGGACGCCGCACGACTGGTGGAACGCAGGCGACGTCGAGGCGCAGGTGGTCGTTGAGATCGACCCCGGCGCGCGCTTCGAGCTGTTGCTGACGACCACCTTCGGCCTGGCCGGCGACGGCCTCACCAACGACAAGGGCATGCCGCATCTGCTCCAGCGCGCGGTGATCGCGGACGAGTTCCGGGACGTCATTGAGTTCAGGAGCCCGCCGCGCTTCGTGCAGCGGCTGATGCTCGCCACGCTCGCGCCGATCGGCCGTGCGCTCGGCTACCGCGCGCACTACCCGCGCTACACGCGCCCTCACGGACGCGTCGAGGTCATTCCCGACCTGATGGCGTACGTCGAGCCGCGCGCCGAGCGGGCCGCGGCTTAGGCGCGGCCGCCTACACGCGAGTAGACGTCGTCGAGGATGGCCTCTTGGTCATCCAGCTGGAAGTTGTCCGCCAGGTAACGGGCGGCTTCTTCGCGCGGAGTGCCGTTCAGCGCCATATTTAGGGCTACCAGGCGGGCCCCTTCGGGGCCGGCGGGTGTCGGGGGGCGGGTGGCGGGTGGCGGGGCTTCGGGCTCCGGCGCCGCGGTCTCCGCCACGGGCTCTGGCTCGTGGCTTGCTCCGTTGGCCGTGGGTTCCGGCGTGGGTGGCAGCTCGTCGAATTGCTCAGTGGCTGCTGTCAGCTCGGGCTCTGGTTCGGGCTCGGGCTCGGGGCGGATGGTGATGAGCTCCTGGCGTATCGAGGCGAGCTCGGTCTCCATGTCGCCGGCGCCGGCGCGGAGACTCTCGACCAGTCCGCCGGCGCCGTCGTGGATTCCCATGACGAGGGTGTTGAGCTCCGCCTCGAGAGTCGCCGCTCGCTCGAGCATCTTCGTGGCCGTTTCCTGCACGCGCTGGAGCTGCTCGGCGGACTCCTGGTCGGCGCGGTCGCGCGTCTCCTTCGCGCG
>DASXNY010000153.1:0-34312 GCA_036494715.1 Thermoleophilaceae bacterium | reverse complement strand
TGCGCGCCGCTGAGGTCGAGGCGGTCGGGGAGCGCGTTGACCTCGATCGCGACCCCTCCGGCAACAGCGAGCTCGTAGATCCGGTCGAGATCGACGGCGTTCTCCGGGCGGCGGTTGATGTAGCGGCCGGTCGGGTGGCTGAGGCAGCGTACGTACGGATTGCGGAGCGCCTCCTCGACGCGCCGCGTCATCTTCTCTCGCGGCATCCGCTGGCCGCCGTGCACGCTGGCCTGGACCCAATCGAGCTCCGCGAGCACGTCGTCGGGCAGGTCCAGCCGGCCGTCGGGAAGGATGTCGCATTCGATCCCGCGCAGGACGCGAAACGGCGCCAGCAGCTCATTCGCCGCGGCGATCTCCTCGCCCTGGCGCCGGACGTCGTCGGGGGTGAGCCCCTGGACGGCGCCCACCGCCGGGGTGTGATCGCAGATCGCCAGGTACTCGTAGCCGCGCTCGATCGCCCCGCGAGCCATCTCCTCGACGCTGAACCGTCCGTCCGACCACGTCGTGTGGCAGTGCAGGTCGCCGCGGATCTGGTCGAGCCCGACCAGCGGCGGCGGCTCGCCGTCGAACGGCGCCTCGCGCAGTTCGGGCGGGCACCACGGAATCCCCAGCCGCTCGTACACCGTGCGCTCGTCGGGGGCATCGGGCAGCGGCTCAAGCGCCTGGACGTAGGCGGGCGCGCCGGTCGCCCGCACGAGCTCCGTCCCGAATTGTGCTGACGAGGCCACCACAAGCTCCACCGGGACGCCCTCGATCGTCACCCCCACCGAGCGCTGTCCGTCCTGCTCGATCACGGCCACGATCTGCGGCAGCTCGCCGAACCGCGCGAGCAGCGGAGCGGCGTCGTCGGCCGTGCACACCACCGCGAGCGTCTCGCACGAGTCCCGCCATCGCCGCACATCTCCCGCGGGCTCGCCACCGAGCACCGCCGCGATCCCGCCCACGAGCTCGATCGCCCGGTTCAGCAGCAGCCCCCGCCGCGGACGCGGCTCCCCCTCGCGGTCGAGCGCTTCGACGATCTGCGCCTCCATCTTCGGCCCGATCCCCGGCACGTCCGTGAGCCGTCCCTCGGCCGCGGCCTCCCGCAGCTCATCCGCGGTCCGCACCCCGAGCGCCCGGGCGATGCTGACCGACCGCTGCGCCGTCAGCCCCAGATACCGCCCCAGCCCAACCAGGTCCGGCGCTAGCTCCCGCTCGAGCTCCTCCAGCTCCGCGATCCGCCCCGTCTCGACCAGCTCCCGCAGCTTCCCATCAATGCTCGCCCCAATGCCCCGCAACTCCCGCGTCCGCCCCGCCCGCACCAGCGCCTCAACCGGATGCTGAGCGGAGCGGATGGTCTCGGCGGCTCTCCGATACGCCCGCGCCGTATACGGGTTCGCATCACCCAGCTCGAGCACGGCTGCCATCGCCTCGAGTCGATCGGCGATCTCAGCGTTTGTCAGAGGGGTGGCCTCCCGATCGGAGAGCACTCGCGTAACCGCGCGAGCGCCCTCTGACCCTTCAATCAAGGGAGCGAGTGCTCTCCGATCGCGGAATCACTCCTCTGCCGACTGCTCTTCCTTGATCTTGCCCTCGAGCTGCGACATCACGTCCGGGTCACGAAGCGTGGTGACGTCACCCAGCGCACGCCCTTCGGCGATATCGCGCAGAAGCCGGCGCATGATCTTCCCGGAGCGCGTCTTCGGGAGATCGTCGGCCCAAATGATCCGCTTGGGCCGCGCGAACTTCCCGATCCGGTTCGCGACCGTGCCGCGAATGTCCTCGATCAGCTCGTCCGATCCCTCGCCCTCGTCGCCCTCGAGCGTGACGAACGCGCAGATCGACTGGCCGGTGTCCTCGTCGCTCTGGCCGATCACCGCCGCCTCGGCAACGCGCCGGTGCGACACGATCGCGGACTCGACCTCGGCCGTCGATAGGCGGTGGCCTGAGACGTTCACCACGTCGTCGATCCGCCCGATGACCCAGAAGTAGCCGTCCTTGTCCTTGCGGGCGGCGTCGCCGACGAGGTAGGTCTCCTTGCCGAACTTGTCGAAGTAGGTCTCGACGAAGCGGTCGTCCTCCTTGTACAGGGTGCGGAGCATCGAGGGCCACGGCCGGGTGAGGATGAGCAGCCCCTGGCCGTCGTCGACAGGTTTCCCTTCGCGCTCGTCGACCACCTCCGCGGCGATGCCCGGAAACGGCCTGGTCGCCGACCCCGGCTTGGTGGCCACGATCCCCGGGAGTGGCGTGATCATGATCGCGCCGGTCTCGGTCTGCCACCAGGTGTCGACGATCGGGCAGCGTTCGCCGCCGACCACCTTGTGGGACCAGCGCCACGCCTTCGGGTTGATCGGCTCGCCCACCGTGCCGAGCAGGCGCAGCTTCGAGAGGTCGTGCTTCTCCGGGTACTTCGCGCCCCACTTGATGCAGGCGCGGATCGCCGTCGGCGCGGTGTAGAAGATCGTCACGCCGTAGTGCTCGGCGATGTCCCACCACACGTCCTTGTCGGGGTAGTCCGGAGCGCCTTCCCACATCACGCTCGTGGCGCCGTTGCACATCGGGCCGTAGACGATGTAGGAGTGTCCGGTGACCCAGCCGACGTCGGCGGCGCACCAGTACACGTCATCCTCGGGCTTCAAGTCGAACACGTACCTGTGCGTCGCCTTCACACCGGTGAGGTAGCCCCCGGTGGTGTGCAGTACGCCCTTCGGCTTCGCAGTCGAGCCGCTCGTGTAGAGCACGTACAGCGGATGCTCGGCGTCGAGCTCCTCGGCTGGGCAGTCGTCGTCGGCCTTGTCCATCAGCTCGTGGAACCAGACGTCGCGGTCGTCCTTCATCTCGCACGCCTCATCGGTGTGCTTGATGACCACGATGTTCTTCAGCGTGCCGAGGTCCTCCATCACCTCGTCGACCTGCTGCTTGATCGGCGCCGTCTTGCCCTTGCGCCGCGCGCCATCGACGGTGACGAGCGCCTTGGCCTCGGAGAACTCCATCCGCTCCCGGACCGAGCCGGCCGAAAAGCCCCCGAACACCACGTTGTGGACCGCGCCGATCCGCGCGCACGCGAGCATCGCCACGACCACCTCGGGAATCATCGGCAGGTAGATCCCGACGACGTCGCCCTTCTCGATCCCCAGATCCTTCAGCGCATTCGCGAACTTCTGCACGTCGCGGTGGAAGTCCGCGTAAGTGATGTCGCGCTCCTCGCCCTCCTCGCCGCGCCAGTGGAATGCGACCCGGTCGCCGTTGCCGGCCTCGACGTGGCGGTCGAGGCAGTTGTAGGAGGCGTTGATCTTGCCGTCGGTGAACCACTTGTAAAACGGCGGGTTCGAGTCGTCGACCGTCTCCTCGGGCTCCTTGAACCAGTGCAGCTCCTTGGCCTGCTTCAGCCACCAGCCCTTCCAGTCCTTCTCGGCCTCCTCGTAGACCGACGGGTCGTTCAGGAGCGCGTTCTTCTTGAAGTCTTCGGGCGGCTCGAACGTCTCGATGTCGAGCATCTGCTCCAGCTGCGACTCGAGCGTTTCGTCACCGGCCGGGGGGGTTGCCGTCTCTGCCATTGGATGCCTCTCCCTTCCTCTGGACTGGCGTCTCACACCCGGCAGGCCGCGGCGCCGGCTGAAATGAAGCCGGCGCCTGGGCCCAACCGCAGGTATGCGGCGATTTGTTCTTTCCTAGTTCTACCCGAACGGCTTCCCCGACACAGCCCTTACGCTCGGCTGAGCGGGAAGACGGGCAGCATCACCCGACCGAAGGTCG
This sequence comes from Thermoleophilaceae bacterium, assembly GCA_036494715.1. Taxonomy (GTDB): domain Bacteria; phylum Actinomycetota; class Thermoleophilia; order Solirubrobacterales; family Thermoleophilaceae; genus JAICJR01. The sequence continues at coordinate 30,577 of DASXNY010000153.1, read as the reverse complement.
AGTTGATCACGGCCGCGAACGAGGCGTACCAAGCGGCGATCGCCGTGGCGATGCCGACGTACCCGCCGAGCTTGATGGTGCCGTTGATGGCGCTATGGGTGCCCGCGAGAGCGGAGTTCCCGATGCCGAGGATGATGAATGTGATCGCAAGCAACAGGAACACGAGCGCAACCGCCCCCGTGGTCCGTAGCGACGCGAAGAACATGTACGCGGTGAAGATGCCCCACATCCATAGATACAGGCCAAGGCCGCTGAACACTTGGGTCGGCACGTTCTTGCCCACGGACTGGACGATGAAGAAGAACGAGATCCAGAATGCCCCGTAGGAGCAGAACGCCACCGCGCCGAACGTGTTGCCGGTGCGGAACTCCCACAGCCCGGCGGCGAACTGCGCGATACCGCCGTAGGCGAGCGCCAGCGCGGCGACCATCGGCAGGAGCCCGCCACCTGGTGCGAGGTGGGTTCCCACAAGCCCGGAGTTGATCATGCTGAGCATGAATGTCGTGCCGGCGAAGGCGGCGAGGCCGAGCGGCCCTGGATCCGCCGGCGTCCACCCGGCCAGCCGACCTCCGGTGGGGTCGGGATCGGGCGCGACGTCTGCCTCCCGTCGAACAGAACCAGGACCCGGACCGGGGCCAGGACGACTAGCTTCCATGAATCCTCCTACTCGGACGTTGACGAGTCGGCGGCAGGTTGATGGCGGCGCTCCGGTCCGGCAACTGGGAGATCGATGGACGGCGCTCCGGTGCGCTGAACGGCCGTCTCGGCACGACGAACGGCAGCCGCTCGCGCGTTCTCAGTCGCTACAAGAGGCCGCCCCGCAACCCCAGCCCCCGGCGTGGACGGGGACTGGGGCAGTCTCGGCCGGGGCGCTACCCGTCGCGACGCCGGGGGCGAGCCCGACGACGGAAATCGTCAGACTTGAGCGTCGAGGGAGGTTGGGTAACGTTGGGGAGAGGAGTCATGCCCTAACAGCGATTTCGGGGAGGGAGAGATTGCTGTTCGGTCAGTGATCCGTGTAGAGCGTTTCGGCAAACGCCCGCCCGCGGTTTAGCGAAATCGACGAATGTCCGATTAGCGGAGGATCGCAGCCGTCAGTGCCGGCGCTTGCGTTTCCGCTTCGGCGTGCCCGCGCGGGTGCGAGCGGCTGCCGGCGCGGGCCCTGACGCGCCCACAGCCTCCGGCGCGGGCTGTGGTGGCGCGGCCTTCTTGCGCGAGGATCCGCGTCCCGACTGCCCGGCTTCCTTCATCCGCTCCTCGCGCGCGGCGGCAGCCGACGGCCACGGCTCGGCCTGGCCCGTGCGCCATGCCGGCGGGTCGCCGCCGGGCCACCGGCCGACCAGCAGGTACGCCAGGGCGCCCAACCAGAAGACCTGGATCGCCGCGGCGGGTGCCGACCCGACCAGCAGCATCCCCGCTACCCCCACGACCATCCCCGTGTAACCGAGGAACCGGGTGAGCAGGCCCACCCGCATGGCATTCAGCGCGATCAGGATCAGGCCGATCTCCAGAGCGAACTGGGCGGCGATGTCGAGCGTCTGCAGTACCGGCAGCGCCGCCCCCTTGGTCAGGCTGTTGGCCTGCTGGTAGGTCTGGAGGCCGGTGGTGACGAACTGATGGGCCTTGATCGCCAGTATGACCGCGTAGATGACGCCGCCGACCGCGGACACGATTCCGCCGGTCAGCGCCACGTACTTGGTGAGAGGCTGCATCTCGGGGCGGCGTGCCTTCGCGGCGTCGAACAGGAACGCCAGCGTCCACACCATGGCGAGCAACCCGGCTCCCTGCAGGATCGACCCGATGATGTCGAGCGGGAACCGCTTGTTGATCAGGATCAGCTGGACGGTCAGCTCGGCGACCTTGGCCTGCGGCCCGATCACCTGGACGACGGCGGCGACCACCAGCAGCAGCGCCGCGAGTCCGGCGACGATCGCTTGCCGCGGTCGGATCCGCGTTTCGTAAAGGAGCGTTTCGTCCGGCGTCATCGCCGAGCCCATGGTAGTGGTCGGACCGGTACCGGTAGTGCCGCCCGGCCGCTCAGCGCGGCCGCAGTCCTCGGGGCGCGGATTCGCCCTCGCGGGCCATCCGCGCCGGCATGTAGTCGGGGTCATCGGGCTCGAGCAGCCGTGAGACACGGTCGCCGACGAACAGCACCAGGTCGAGCAGCGGCGCCACCACCCGGATCCCGGTCTCGATCCGGCGGCGCAGGTTGACGTTGGGCACGGAGCCGGCCACGGGGCCAGTGTACGGTCCGCGCGTGCACACCTGCCCCGCCTGCGGGGGAGCACTGGCGGCCTGGCGCTCCGTCCCGAGCGCCGAGCCGGTGCTCGGCCCCCGCCACTTCGAGCTGCTGCGGTGCCGCGCCTGCGGGAGCGCCGTGACGGCCGGCCCGCCGGTCGCCGAGCTCCACGACTCGGGCGCATACGGTGGCGGCACTCCGCGCCTGCATGCCGCCGCCCGGCCAATCCTGGCCCGGTTCGACCGGCGGCGCCTCGAGCTGGTGCGCGAGGTGGCCCAGCCCCCGGCCCGGCTGCTCGACGCCGGCGCCGGCCGGGGCCGGTTCGTGGCCACGGCGGCACGGGCGGGATATGACGCCTTCGGGATCGAGCCCTCGGCCCGCGGCAGTGAGGCGGCTGCCACGATCGGCGCCGACGTGCGCCGAGCCGGACTCGAAGACGCCGAGATCGAGGAGGGCTCGGTCGACGTCGCCACGCTGTGGCACGTGCTCGAACATCTCGACGAGCCCGCCCCGGCGCTCGACCGGCTCCACGGCTGGCTGCGTCCTGGCGGGGGCCTGCTCGTGGGCGTCCCGAACCTGGCCAGCTGGCAGGCCCGGATCGGGGGCAACCGGTGGTACCACCTCGACGTGCCACGCCACCGCATTCACTTCACGCCGCCGGGGCTCGACGCGCTGCTCACCAGCCACGGGTTCCGCGTCCTGCGCGCCGAGCACCGCCTGCTCGAGCACAACCCGTTCGGCATGTGGCAGTCGGCGGTCACCCGGGTGACCAAGCACCCCTCATACCTCTACAACCTGCTGAAGCGCAACGCCCCCCTCGACGCGCGCGACTTGGCGGTCACGCTCGCCGCCATCCCGCTGGCTCCGGTTGCCGCGGCGCTCGAATCGCTGGCGGCACGCCGCGGCTACGGCGGAACGATCGCGGTGCTGGCGCGGGCCCGCTGAAGGCCCCCGCTAGCATGGAGCGTATGGAAGGAAGCGGATTCGGAAACCTGTTCGGCGATCCGGATGACCTGCAGCGGCGGCTCGGCGAGTTCGCCGAGCAAATGCAGGGCGCGCAGCGGCTGGCGTGGGCCGACAACGCGATCAAGCTCGCGGTCGACCTCACCGTGGCGGCGATGAATCGCGCCAACATCCAGGGCACGACAGAGCAGCAGGCTGAGCAGCTGCGCTCGGTGATGGCAACGGTCTTTCCCGAGGCCGTGACACTCGTGCGCGAGGCGCGCGAGGGCCTCTCCTAGTACACGCGTAGCCAGGCGTCCCGAGCGCGCGCGGGCCTAGAGCCCCGCCAGTGAGCCGAGCACGAGCTCGTCATGCTGCGCCGGCTTGACCGCGCGGAGCACGTCCTGCACGTCCCCATCGGGACCGATCACGAACGTCGTGCGCTCGTTGCCCATGTACTTGCGCCCGTACATCGACTTCTCGACCCACACGCCGTACTGCTCGGCGACCGAGTGGTCCTCGTCACCCAGCAGCGTGAACCCGAGGCCGTACTTCTCGTCGAACTTGGCGATCTTCTTGGGCGCATCCGGCGACACGCCGAGGACGACCGCGTCGGCCTGCTCGTAGTCGGCGCGGTGGTCGCGGATGCCGCACGCCTGTGTCGTACACCCGGGGGTATCCGCCTTGGGGTAGAAGTACAGGATCACGCGCCTGCCCCGGAAGGACGAGAGCGTGACCGGGTTCCCATGCTGGTCGGGCAGCGTGAAGTCGGGCGCGGGATCGCCGGGGTTCAGGGCCATGCGCCGCAGCCTACTTGAGCAGCCGCGAGAGCCTGCGGTCCTTCATCAGCTTGCCCTCGGTCTGGCACGTGGGGCAGTAACACATCACGTAGTCCTCGTAGAACACGGCCTCGAGCTGATCGCCGCAGCGCGGGCAGGGCTCGCCGTTCTGGCGGTGGACCGTGAGCGGCATCGGCAGCTTGTCGGGGATCGGCAGCGCGATCTTCTGCTCGTAGTGCTTGATCGCGCCGTCGAGTCGCTCGGCGATCGAGGCTCGGAGGCGCTCGGCCTCGTCCGGGTCGAGATCGTTGCCGCGCTTGAACGGCGAGAGCTTCGCCGTGTGCAGGATCTCGTCGACCCATGAGCGCCCGATCCCGGCGATCACGTGCTGGTCGCGGAGCAGCGCGTAGAGCGGCCGCGGCTGGTCGAGCAGCTCCTCGAGTTCGGGCGGCTCGGGCCAGGCCTCGGGGCCGAGCTCGGCGAGCGTCTCGTCGCGCTCGAGGTCCTCGGAGCGGAGCACCTTCGCCCAAGCGCGCTGCTTGGTGCCGAACTCGCGCAGGCGCAGCTCGCGGCCGTCCTCGAGGCGGATCAGCAGCCGCGAGGTGCGATCGCGCAGTGACGCGCGCGTGTCGAACACCTGGAGGCGCCCGGTCGACATCAGATGGATCAGCACCGCGAGATCGCCGTCGAGCTCGATCACGAACAGCTTGCCGCGGCGGCGCACGCCCTCGATCGTCCGCCCGGTCAGCGCAGTCAGCGGCGGGTCGAATGTCTTGAGCGCGTTGATGCCCGGGGCGAGGGCGGACTCGATGCGCGCGCCGGCCGTGGCCGAGCCGATCAGACGGGCGGTGATTTCGACTTCGGGCAGCTCAGGCATCTCGCTGATTGAGGGTAGCTTGAGGGTTGTCGCCAACCGGCCTCTCGCGCCGGTACCCTCCGCGCTTCGAGATGGCCACCACACTCGCACCCGACGACGTCGTCAGCACCCGCGAGGAGGGTGAGGCCAACGAGCGCGAACCGCTGCTGGTGCTCGACCCGCTGCGCGAGTTCCTGAGCGCGCATCGGCTGGACGCGCCCTCACGGCTCGGTGCCGAGCCGATCGGCGAGGGCCACTCGTGCGTCACGTTCGAGCTCTCGACCGGCGTGGTGCTCCGCCGCCCCCCGCGCGGGCCGCTTCCGCCGAGCGCTCACGACGTCCTGCGCGAGGCGCGGCTGCTGCGGGCGCTCGAGCCGACGCCGGTGCGCACCCCGCGGGTGCTCGCGGTCTGCGACGACACCGAGGTGATGGGCGCGCCCTTCTACATCATGGAGCGCATCGACGGCGACGTGATCACCTCGGAGATCCCCGACGCTCTCGACACCCCAGAGCAGCGCCGGGTGATCGCCGACGAGCTGGTCGACTCGCTCGTCGAGCTGCACGACGTCGACTGGAATGCCGTCGGCCTCGAGGGATTCGGCAAGCCGACGGGCTATCTCGAGCGCCAGCTGCGCCGGTTCAACGGCCTGTGGGAGCACAACCGAACACGGGAAGTTCCCGCCGTCGAGGAGGTCGGGAAGTGGCTCGCCGACAACCTCCCCGAGTCCGGACCGGCGACGATCGTGCATGGCGACTACCGCCTCGGCAACACCATGTTCGCCGCCGGCGCCCCGGCCCGGCTGATCGCGATCCTCGACTGGGAGATGGCCACGATCGGCGACCCGCTCGCCGACCTCGGCTACACGATGATCCACTGGATCGAGCCCGACGACCCGGTCGGCCGCTTCAACCTCCAGGCGGTCACGACCCGGCCGGGCTTTCCGACTCGGCAGGAGCTGATCGCGCGCTACGAGGAGCGCTCGGGCCGTTCGATGCAGGCCCTCGACTGGTACGTGGCACTCGCGCTGTGGAAGGCCGTCGTGTTCATGGAGGGCAACTACAAGCGCGCCGTCTCCGGCTCAACCGACGACCCGTACCTGAAGTCCTTCGGCGAGGGCGTCCTGGAGCTCGCCGAGCGGGCGCTCGCGGTCACCCGCGAGGGGTTCTGAGCGCTCCCGCGAACAGGTCAGACAGATGACCGCCGCCGGCGCATACACCGGACTGCTCGTCGACTACGGCGGCGTGCTGACCACGAACCTGTTCGACTCGTTCAACTCGTTCTGCGTGCAGGCGGGAATCGAGCCGAACGAAATCGGGCGGCGCTTTCGCGAGGACAAGGCCAGCCGCGAGCTGCTGATCGGACTCGAGACGGGCACGCTGCCCGAGGAGGAGTTCGAGCCGCAGTTCGCGGCGATGCTGGGCGTCCCCTCCACCGGCCTGATCGACAGCCTGTTCGCCGGCTCGCGTCCCGACGTGGGAATGGTCGAGGCGGTGCGCACAGCACACGGGGCCGGCATCCGCACCGGGCTCATCTCGAACTCGTGGGGCACGCGCCGCTACGACCGCGCGCAGCTCGCGGAGCTGTTCGACGGGATCGTGATCTCAGGTGAGGTCGGGATCCGCAAGCCGGCGCCCGAGATCTACGAGATGGGCGCGAAGGCGATCGACGTCGAGCCGGCGTCGTGCGTGTTCGTCGACGACCTCCCCTTCAACCTGAAGCCGGCCCGCGAGCTCGGGATGGCCACGGTTCACCACACCAGCGCCGAGGAGACGATCCCCGAGCTCGAGCGGCTGCTCGGCGTCGAGCTGCGATGAAGCGGACGGCGGGTCTCGGCGCGCTGCTCGCCCTCACGCTGGCCGGGTGTGGGGGCACCACATCGCTGTCGGAGAAGCAGCTGCAGACGCGGGCGACGAAGCTGTGCGCCACCGCGGCCCGCCGGGCCGGCCGGATCACCACGCCGAGGGACGAGGCCGAGGGGGCCGACTTCCTGAGTCGCGGGATCGCCGCGCTCAAGCCCGAGCTCGCCGGGTTGCGCGCGCTCCACGCGCCCGACGACGTTGCTGACGTCTACGCGGCGACGGTCAAGGCCTTCTCGAAGCAGCTCGACGAGCTCGAGAAGACCGTCCACAAGCTGCACTCCGGCGAGGATCCGGTGGTGGCGTGGAAGACGCTCCAGACGAAGCTCGCCCCGCTCGAGGCCACCGAGGACGGCGCCTGGCGCACGCTCGGCGTCCCCGCCTGCGTCACGACCTGACCCGTCTGCGTCAGTGCAGGCTGGGCTCGCCGGCCAGCCTGGCCAGACCATGCTCGATCGCCTCCGCGGCCAGCGCGAAGTGCTCGGGCTCGGCGGTCAGCGGCGGCGACAGGGCGAGGCCGCGGGCGAGCGGCCGGACCAACACGCCGACCTCGCGCGCGCCGGCGGCGGCGCGGCCCACCGCGCTCGGATCGCGCTCGAGCAGCCCGGCGTCGAGCTCGACGGCCGCCAACGTCCCGGTGCCGCCACGCACCTCGGCGACCTCCTCGCGGTCGGCGAGAGGCGCGATCGCGTCGAGCAGCGCCTGCTCCTGTTCGCGGCCGCGGTTCAGCAGGCCGTCGCGCTCGAGCAGCTCGATGTTGGCGAGCGCCGCCGCGCAACAGGTGGCGTGACCGGCGTACGTCGGGCCATGGCGGAACACCGGGGCGCCCGAGGACTCGAAGAAGGGCTCCGCGATCCGCTCGGAGACGATCACGCCGCCGAGCGGCAGGTAGCCGCTGGTGACGCCCTTGGCGAACACGATCATCGAGGGCACCACGCCCCAGCGCTCCACCCCGTACCAGGTCCCGAGCCGCCCGAATCCGCAGATCACGGCGTCGATGACCAGCAGCGCGCCGGTGCGCTCGCAGATCTCGGCCACGCCCTCGATGTAGCCCTCGGCCGGCGGATAGACGCCGCCGGCGCCGATTACCGGCTCGACGAAGATCGCGGCGACGCGCTCTGAGCCGATCTGCTCGATGGTGTCCTTTAGTGCGGAGAGCGAATCGCGGGGGACCTGGATCGACTCGGCCTGCGGGCCGAACCCCGTGCGGTTGGCGGGGATCCCGGCCAGCGCCGTGCCGAAGCCGTGCGTGCCGTGATAGCCCCCCGAGCGGCTGATCAGCACCGTGCGGTCGCCCTGGCCGAGCTCGTACCAGTAGCGGCGAGCGAGCTTCGCCGCGGTGTCGATCGCGTCGCCACCACCCGAGCCGAGGAACACCCGGGAGTCCATCGGCGCGCGCTCGTTGAGCGCCTCGCTCAGCTCGAGCGCGGGCTCGCTGGCGAAGTCACCGAACGCCGAGTAGGCCTCGAGCTTGTGCATCTGCTCGGCCACGGCGGCGGCGATCTCCGGGCGGCCGTGGCCGACGTTGCAGTACCACAGGCTCGCGGTGGCATCGAGGTAGCGCCGGCCGTCGCGGTCCCACACCCACACGTCCTCCCCGCGCTCGATCACGAGCTCGTCGCGGCGGACCGCACCCATGTCCGCGAATGGGTGCCAGAGTCGGCTGTCGCGTTGCATCCCGGCGCACACGCTACCGCTGGGTACGCCTTCCCTGCTGGCGCAACTGAGCCTGGCGGACTGGCCGCCCTGTAGCGGGGCCTGGCGCCAGTGGCCTGTGGCTACGCCGGGTCGAGCTCGATCGACTCGATCACGGGCGGATCGACCGGTCGGTCGCGCGGGCCGGTCGGAGTGCTCTCGATCGAGTCCACGGCGTCCATCCCGGCGGTCACCTGTCCGAACACGGTGTGCTTGCCGTCGAGCCAGGGGGCGGCGTCGGTGGTGACGATGAAGAACTGAGAGCCGTTCGTGTTCGGACCGGCGTTGGCCATCGCCAGCGCACCGCGCACGATCTTGTGGTTATTGAACTCGTCCTCGAACGTGTAGCCCGGGCCGCCGGTGCCGGTGCCCTGGGGGCAGCCGCCCTGGATCATGAAGTCCGGGATCACGCGGTGGAAGATGATCCCGTTGTAGAAGCCGTCGCCGGCCAGCTTGCGGAAGTTCTCCACGGTCTTCGGGGCATCGTCGTCGAACAGCTCGAGCGCGATCGTGCCGTGGCTGGTGTTCATGTTGGCTGTGCTCATCGGGTCAGCCTACTCGCGGCGGCTACCTGGCGAGCTCGAGCCGCAGCGCGTGGCCGCCGAGCTCGGTGCCGCTGACCTGCTCGACGACCTTGTCGGCGACGCTCTCCGGGACCTCGAGGAACGTGAACCGCTCGAGCACGCGCACGTTGCGCACCGACTCTCCGTCGAGCCCGGTGGCAGCGGTGATCGCATGGATGATGTCCGACGGCTCGAGCCCCGCGGCCCGGCCGGCGGAAACGATCAGCTTGCGGTCGGGGCCGGCGCCGTTCACCGACACGTGCGGCTTGGAGTGCCGGCGCGGCTTCTTCGGCTTGGCCGGGGTCGGAGCGACGTGGGCGCCCTCGACCCACGGCGAGAGCTTGACCCCGGCGTGGCGTTCGATCGCCTGGATCTCCCGCTGCTGGCGCGGCTCGTAGAAGGTGATGGCGCGGCCGCTGCGCCCGACGCGGCCGGTCCGGCCGATCCGGTGCACATACACGTCCGGCGAGGTCGGGACGTCGTAGTTGATGATGTGCGAGACGCCGGCGATGTCGAGCCCGCGCGCGGCGACGTCGGTGGCCACCAGCAGCGGCAGGCGCCCGTCCTTGAACGAGATCATCACCCCGTCACGCGCGCCCTGGCTCATGTCGCCGTGGAGCGCCTTGACGTTCATGCCCCGGTCGCGCAGCGTGCGGTAGAGCTGGTCGCAGCGGATCTTCGTCCGCACGAACACGATCGCCTGCTCGGGCCGCTCGGCTTGGAGCACCTCGACCAGCTTGTCGGCCTTCTCGCGCGGCTTGACCTCGAGCGCGAACTGCTCGACCGTGTCCACGGTCAGCGTCGCGGTCTTCACCTTGATCGTGACCGGGTCGTAGAGGTATTGGTCGGCGAGGCGGCGAATCGCCGGCGGCATCGTCGCCGAGAAGAGCGCCGTCTGCCGGCTCGAGGGGGTCAGCGACAGGATCCGCTCGACGTCCTCGAGAAACCCGAGGTCGAGCATCTCGTCGGCCTCGTCGAGGACCACGAACCGCGTCGCGGTGAGCATCAGCGAGTGACGGCTGATCAGATCCTTGACCCGTCCCACCGTACCCACCACGATGTGGCCGCCGGCGCGGAGCTGCGCCTGTTGGGTGCGGATCGGGGCGCCACCGAACACGGCGACCACGTCGACGCCCTTCCCCTTCCCATACGCCCGCAGCGCCTGCGTCACCTGGATGCACAGCTCCCGGGTCGGGGTCAGCACGAGGCCCTGCACCTCCTGCTCGGAGGGGTCGACGTACTGGAGCATCGGCAGCCCGAACGCGGCGGTCTTGCCCGAACCGGTCTGCGCCTGGCCGATCACGTCGGAGCCGAGGAGCAGCGGCGGGATCGCCTCCTCCTGGATCGGGCTCGGCGACTCGTAGCCGACATCGCGGATCGACTCGAGGAGCTCCGGGGCCAACCCCAGTTCGTCAAACGTGGTCATGCATCAGACCACGATAGACGGCGGTCGGCGATGAACGCCGTCACGTTCGCGGGATGTTCACGTGTCGAGCTAGTAGCCCCTGATGAATAATCGTTCGGTTGCTAACATTTCGGGACCTTATGAATTCCACTTCCGCTCCTTCGAAACCCGACAAGATCGACGCCTACGTCTGGCGCATCAGCGCCGTCGTGATCGTGGGCTCGATCATGTCGATCCTCGACACCACGATCGTCAACGTCGCGATCGCCACCCTCGGCCGCGAGCTGCACGACACCGTGGCGAACATCCAGTGGGTCGTGACCGCCTACATGCTGTCGCTGGCCGCGGTGATCCCGATCACCGGCTGGGCCGCCCGCCGCTTCGGGGCAAAGCGGGTGTACCTCGTGTCGCTCGTCCTCTTCACCGCCGGCTCGGCGCTGTGCGGTCTCGCGAACTCCACCACCGAGCTGATCGTGTTCCGCGTGCTCCAGGGCTTCGGCGGCGGCATGATCCTGCCGATCGGCCAGCTGATGATGGCCGAGGCCGCAGGGCCCAAGCGCATGGGCCGCGTGATGAGCATCGTGGCCGTGCCGGCGATGCTGGCGCCGATCCTCGGGCCGACGATCGGCGGCCTGATCCTCGACAACGCGAGCTGGAATTGGATCTTCTACGTCAACGTGCCGATCGGCGCGATCGCGATGGTGGCCGCTTGGCGCGTTCTCCCCAACGTCGAGCGCGGCAAGTCCGACCCGCTCGACGTCCTCGGCTTCCTGCTGATGGCCACCGGCCTGCCGCTGCTCACCTACGGCCTCGCCGAGATCGGCGTGACGGGCGGCGTCAGCAGCACGAAGGTCATCGTTCCCGTGCTGCTCGGCATCGTGCTCGTCGGGGTGTTCATCTGGCACGCGCTGCGTGTGCGCTTCCCGCTGCTCGACCTCCGCCTCTACCGGCGGGCGACGTTCGCCTCGGCGTCGTTCACGATGTTCTGTCTCGGCGCCGCGCTCTTCGGCTCGATGATCCTGCTCCCGCTCTACTGGCAGCAGATCCGACACGAGAGCGTCGTCGACACCGGCCTGCTCACCGCCCCGATGGGGCTTGGCATGGCGCTCGTGATGCCGCTGGCGGGCAAGCTCACCGACCGCGTCGGCGGCGGGCCGCTCGCGCTACTCGGCGTGACGGTGACCACCGTCATGACGGTCCCCTTCGCGCTGATCGGCGCGCACACGCCCATCGTCTGGCTGTCGGTGGCGATGTTCCTGCGCGGCATGGGCGTGGGCTTCGCCTTCATGCCGGCGATGGCGGCGGCCTTCGCGTCGCTCCAGCGCTCCGAGCTCACGCACGCCACGCCGCAGCTCAACGTGCTGCAGCGGGTGGGCGGGTCGATCGGCACCGCCGTGCTCGCTGTCGTGCTCCAGCGCGCGCTGATCGGCGCGCACACCCTGAGCGCGCAGGCCGATGCCTACGGCACGGCGTTCTGGTTCGCCACCGGCCTCACGGCGGCAGCGATCGTCCCGTGCGTGATCCTGCTGCGCGCCGAGCGAGCCGCGCGGGCGCTCAAGGACGAGCAGGGCACGCCGCCCGAGGTGCTGGCCGAGGCGGTGGCCGCATGACCACCACCAAGGCCTGCCCCGCCCGCGTCGAGGCGCTCGACCAGCTCGGCCGGTCGTTCAAGTCCGCGATGGCTGCCGTGAGGCGGCTGCGTGGCCGCGAGACGCACCGCCCCGGCGAGCTGAGCTACGCCCAGTACACGCTGCTGTTCGGGCTCGCGCACGGCGGCGAGCTGTCGGCCCGCAACCTCTGCGTCAGCGCCGACCTCTCCCCCGCCTCCGTCACCCAGATGCTGGACAGCCTTGCGGCCGCCGGACTGGTGGAGCGCAAGCGCTCGGAGCACGACAAGCGTGTCGTGCTGAGCGCCCTCACCGAGCGCGGCAACGCACTGGTCGAGGAGCGGCGCGCTCAATTCGAGCCGCGCTGGCAGCGCGCGCTCGAGGATGTGAGCGAAGCCGATCTGCGCACCGCGGCCGCGGTGCTCGAACGCCTGCACGTGATGTTTGAAGAGCTGGCCGAAGCCGGCGACACCTAGCCACCCGGAAGGAGCTTCCATGCCCGACTACACGATCGTGAACCTGCTTGAGCTCGACGACTCGGTGGAGGGACGGGTGCCCGGCATGGAGGGTCGCTTCGGGCGCAGCAAGCTCGGCTCGCGCGACATTGGCGTGAGTCACTTCCGCTATACGCCGAACACGCGCAACCCCGGTGGCCACAGCCATCGCGAGCAGGAGGAGGCCTACGTGGTGGCCGCAGGCTCGGGGCGCGTGCGGCTGGACGACGAGATCCACGACATCCGTCAGTGGGACGTGGTCCGCGTCGCGCCTGAGGTTGTGCGTGCCTTCGAGGCCGGCCCGGACGGGCTCGACCTGATCGCCGTCGGCGGGCCCAAGCCCGAGGGTGGCGACGGCGTGCGCGCCGACAGCCCCTGGCCTGACGCGTCCTAGCCGCCGAGCACCCGCTCGTACGCCTGGGGTTCCGTCGGGCCCTCGGTGGCAATCAGCAGCACGCGGCTCTGCGGCGCGAGGCCGACCGACTCTCTGAGCGGGCGGCACGCGTCCTCGGTGGCGAGCGCGCGCAGCGCCGCGAGGGGCGCGGCACCGCAGTCCCCGATCGCGAGGCCGGCGGCGGCGAGCTCGCGCATCGCGGCCTGTGCCTCGGCGTCGCTCACGGTCAGCGTCCCGTGGATGCCGGCGTGGAGGCTCGGCCAGGCTCCGCTCGACACCTCGGCGCAGTCGAGGCCGGCCATCGCCGTGCCGGGCGTCGCCACGACAGTCGGCTCGCCGCTGGCCAGCGAGGCCGTGACGCAGGCCGCGCTCAGCGGCTCGATCGCGATCACCTTCGCCTCCTGCTCGGCGCCGAAGCGCGCGGCGGCCGCGGCCAACGAGCCCACGCCGGCCGGGACGAGGATCACGTCGAAGTCGGCCGCCGCCGCGACCTCGGCGAACAGCGTGGCGTAGCCGTCGATCACCCACCGGGCCGGGCCGGCGTCGCCGACGTCCGCCAGCGCCAGGCAGCCGGGCTCTTCGCCGTCGGCCGCCGCGCGGGCGACGGCGTCCTCGTAGCTGCCCTCGACCGTCACCACCTCCGCGCCCTCGGCCTCGATCGCCTCGCGGCGTGGGCGTGCGGCGCGAGCGGGCAGGTAGATGCGGGAACGCAGGCCGCGGCGAGCCGCGACGTGCGCCACCGCGCGGCCGTGGTTGCCGGCGCTGGCAGCGACCAGCGTGCCGATGTCGGAGCGCTCGCGCAGCGCGAGCTCGACCGCCCACGAGGCGCCGAGCACCTTGAACGCCGGCAGGCCGAGCCTGTTCGACTCGTCCTTGACCGCCACCGCCGCGAGCCCGAGCTCGCCGGCGACCTGGGTCAGGTCCCGCAGCGGCGTCGGCTCGTAGCCGTCGAGGCCGGCGTGAAAGGCGGCGGCGTCGTGGTTGGCGGCGGGCACCCGCGCACGGTCTGCGGCGACGTTGATGAGCGCACGCGGCACGCTCAAGCGCAGATCCTCGACGCCGCTCCCACGAGCGTGCGCGCCACCGTCTCGGTGTCGTCGATGCTGACCCACTCCACCTGCGCGTGCGCGCCCTCGCCGCCGGGCCCGAACAGCACTGTGGGGACGCCCGCCGCGGCGATGAACGCCGAGTCGGCCCAGTAGCTGACGCCGCCGACCGGGTGCGCGCCACGGTCGGCCTCGGCGGCGGCCGCCGTCACCGCGGCCACGATCTCGGCGTCGTGCGCGACCTCGAAGGGCTCGCGGACGAGTCCCATTCTCTGCTCCACGAGCAGGTGCGGGTCGGCCGCGCGACAGCGGTCGAGTAGGGCGGCCAGCTCGGCCTCGACGTCCGCGGCGGTCTCGCCCGGGAGCGTGCGGCGCTCGAGGCCGACCACGCAGCGCTCGGGGTAGCTCGACAGCTCCACGCCGCCCGCGATCACCGACGCGTGCACCGAGCCGCGGTCCACCAGCGGATGGCGGCGCTCGCCGAGCATGGCGTCGAGCTCGCCAAGTGCGCTCAGGATCGGGCCGGTCTTGACGATGGCGTCGACGCCCAGTTGCGGGCGCGAGCCGTGCGCGGCCTTGCCGATCACCTCGATCTCCGCCCAGACGAAGCCCTTGTGGGCGACCGCGATCGCAAGCTCCGTCGGCTCCGTGACGATCGCGGCGTCGGCGCTGACCGCGCGCAGCGCCTCCTGCACACCGAAGCTGGCGTGCTCCTCATCGGCGACCGCCGCCACCACCACGTCACCGGCAAGGCCGAGCCTGGCGGCATCGCGGCAGGCCACCAACGCGGCCGCCACGCCCCCCTTCATGTCGTAGGCGCCGCGACCGTAGAGGCGGTCGCCCTCGACGTGCGGCACGAAGGCATCGGTCATGCCCTCGACGCTGACGGTGTCGATGTGGCCGCACAGGAGCAGCGTGCGGCCGCCGCCCCGCCCCACGGCCCGGACGAGCGCGCTCGGCCTGCCAGCTGTCTCGCCGATCAGCTCTGCCTCGAGCCCGGCCTGGTCTGCCCAGTCGGCGATGTAGGAGGCGATCTCCATCTCGCCGGCTCCGCCCGGGACGAGCGACGGGTTGACCGAGTCGATCGCGACGAGCGCCGACAGCAGGTCGATCAGATCCGCGCGCATGCGCGGAGTAGAACAGACTCAGGCCGCTGCCGAACGGACGTGCCGCACGAGCTCGTCGAGCGCCCGAGCGATGCCCTCGCGCGCCGCCGGATCTGAGACGAGCCCGTCCGGGCCCACCGCGCTGCGCTCGAGCGGCACCCGCATACACGCGGCCTCGACAATGTCAGCTCCCGAGTAGTTCAGGACCTTGCGCAGCGAGTCGTGCGCGTCGGTGCCGCCGGTGGGCGCCGCGGGGCCCGAGACGTTGATCCAGGCAACGGGCTTGCCGTAGGTGCCGCCGTCGCCGATGGTCCACTCGAGCAGGTTCTTGAGCGCCCCCGGGAGCGCGCCCGCGTACTCGGGGGTGCAGATCAGGATCGCGTCGGCCTCGGCCACCGCCCGCCGGAGCTCCGCGACGGCAGGGTGCGGCGCGGCGCCCTCGGCGTCGTCGTCCGGGTTGAAGTGCGGCAATGCGGCCATGCCCTCGTACAGCACGGTGCCCACGCCGTCGCCGGCCAGCTCGGCGGCGGTCCGCAGGGCCGCGGTGTTGGTCGATCCGGCGCGCACGCTTCCACTTATCAGGAGCAGATTCAGCTTCACAGAGCGGAGCTTGGCAAGTAAGGGGTGCGGGCCGCCAAGAGGCTCCATTTGCCAGATGTCGGAGCGCGGGCCTTAGTCCAGGATGGGAGAGGACCCAATAGGAGGCACCCATGCACGACCCAATCTCAGCACTCTTCGTACACGAGCGGTCATCCGCTCTGGCAACCTCAGCGCGCCCGCACGCTCCCGTGATCCGCGAGCGGCGCTCGCGGCGGCGCGTGCTGTCACGGCTGCGGCTGCGTCCCGTCTGACCAACTGCTCTCAACCCGCTCACGGTTGCGCCGAACTGCGCACGCCTGGGCAGGCGCCCGGCCAATGTGTCCAAATTGTCCGGAATTAGCCTGAATCCAGGGGAATGTGGGTAGATGACATTCCGGTGGCGAACGCGGTCACCGCACTGCACGCTGAAGGCGCACGCGATGACCCCTCACTCGCACGACTCGGACTTCAGGCACGCCGCGCTCTTCTATGACGGCGAGGCCGCCTATGTCGACGGCCTCGTGCCCTTCATCAGGGGCGGCGTCGACGCCGGCGAGCCCGCGCTGGTGATGGTGCCCGGGCGCAAGAATGACCTGCTCAGGGAGGCACTTGGCGCCGACGCGGATGCGGTCCACTTCGCCGACATGGCCGAGGTCGGGGCCAACCCGGCGCGCATCATCCCGGCCTGGCGCGACTTCGTGAGCGACCGCGCGGCGCCCGGCCGGCGCGTCCGCGGCATCGGCGAACCCATCTGGGCCGAGCGCTCCCCCGACGAGCTGGTGGAGTGCCAGCACCACGAGGAGCTGATCAACGTGGCGTTCGCCGACGGCGCCCCGATGGACCTGCTCTGCCCGTACGACGAGCGCGTGCTCGGCGCCGCCGTCGTGGAGGAGGCGCTGCGCAGCCATCCGGTGCTCCTGCGCGACGGCAATTTCGTCGATTGTGCGCGCTACGAGGGCGTCGAAGCCGCGGCCGCGCCGTTCGGCAAGCCGCTGCCCTCCGCTCCCATCGGAGCGCCCGAGCTCGCCTTCGACCTGTCGAGCCTCGACACGGTACGCGGCTTCGTTGCGGTGTGCGCTGCGGAGGCGGGACTCGGTCGCGACAGGCGGGACGACGTCGTGCTCGCCGTGAACGAGCTGGCGAGTAACAGCGTCCGGCACGGCGGCGGCCACGGCGTGCTCAGCGCCTGGAGCGACGACGACCACTTCATCGCCGAGGTGCGCGACCGGGGCCAGATCGACCGCCCGCTCGCCGGCCGCGAGCCGCGTGACGCCAGCCAGATCGGCGGTCACGGCCTCTGGCTCGTCAACCAGCTCTGCGACCTCATGCAGATGCGCACCTTCCCCAGCGGCAGCGTGGTGCGAGTGCTCATGCGCCGCGACTAGCGGGACGACCGGGCTACGGCAGCGACACCCCGGTGCGCCTGTGCAGGACGCGCCCCGACGGCAGCTGCAGGATCACCTCTGAGATGTTGTTGCGCTCATTCGACTCGGCGATGTTGTTGAACGGATCCGCAAGCTGCACGTAGGCGAAGCGGCCGCGCAGCCCGGTGACGTCGACGTACTGCTCGGGATACGAGTACGGGTAGACGTCCGACCACCCCACCGACGTGCCGAGCGTGTCCTTGCGCTGGTAGCGGTTCTGGCTGCAGGCGGGGTAATGCGCGCTCTTCGGAGAGCGGCGTGACGAACGCGTGTGGTCGAGGTCGCGGAAGCAGTAGAAGAGCTTGGGGCCGGTGCGCACGCGCTTGATCGGCTGGTTCCTCTTGTTGAGCTGCCAGAGCATGAAGCGCGCGGCGCCGCGGTACTTCCAGTAGCTCGCGTTGCCGGTGGCGAAGCCGTAGCGGTTGCCGGAGACGAACTTGAAGCCGAGCCGCGCCTTGGTCGGCACGACGAGCCGCCGGCCGTTGCTCCGGTAGATGATCTGGGAGACCCGCATGAAGCCCGCTCCGCGCGCGCGGTGCCCGCGCAGCTCGAGCGGTCCCGCGCCGTGGTTGTTGATCGAGCTCGACGCGCGCAGCAGCACGTGGCCCGGGTAGGTGTGGCGGTCGAACTCGAGGTCGAACGGCGCCGACATGACGAGGTCCGGGCAGCGCAGGTGGAGCGCCCCGTTGTCGCAGACGTTGGGCGGCGGCGGCGTGATCACCACCGGCGGAGCCGGCGGGGACGGTGTCTGGCGCCCCGAACGGGCGGACGAGCCGCTCGCAGCGGCGAGCAGCGCTCCGAGCAGCACGACGGTTGCGACGACTCCCGGGGCACGCGTCATGAGCGGGCGATGCTAGTCCCGCGCCCGGCCGGCCGCTTCAGCCCAGGAGATCGCTCGCCGCGCCCACGATCGTGTCGGCGTCGATCCCGAAGGCCCGGTAGAGGTCGGGAACGTCGCCGGACTGACCGAAGTCGTCCACTCCCAGGCAGGCGATCGGCACACAGCGGATCGCGGACAGGAAGGCGAGCGTGTGAGGGTGGCCATCAAGCACCGACACGATCGGCGCCGCGCGGTCAGGCGGGAAGAGCTCGTCGAGGATCTCGTGGCCGCCCTCACCGAGACCCTGGCGCGCCTGGAGCGCGCGGAACACGAGGTCGGCACTCGTCAGACAGATCACGTCGCAGGCCACACCCGCGGCGTCGAGCTCGTCGGCGGCGGCCAGCACCTCGGGCATGATCGCGCCGCTGCCCGCAAGCACCACCTGCGGCTTCGCGGCAGCGTCGCTGCGCAGCAGCGGGTAGCCGCCGGCGAGGGCGAGCTTCCTGCGGCGCTCACGCTCGCCCGCGTCTCGTGGGACCGCCGCCAGCTCCTGGTCGAGCGGCCGCGTGCTGAGGCGGAAGTACGAGGACGTGCCGCCGGGCTTGCCGAGCAGGGACAGCGCACGCAGCAGCGTCCACTCGACGTCCTGGCCGAACGCCGGCTCCCAGGCGATGCAGCGCGGCTGCTCGAGGCCGACCGACGGCGTGATGATCGACTGGTGCGCGCCGCCCTCGGGCGCGAGCGTGACCCCGGACGGGGTGCCGATCAGGATCGACTGCGCGCCGGCGTACATGCCGAATGACCACGGCTCGAGCGCGCGGTTGACGAACGGGTCGTAGAGCGTGCCGATCGGCAGCAGCGCCTGGCCGTCGCGCGACCAGGTGAGGCCGAGCTCGCCGAGCAGCCCGACGAGGTTGCCCTCGGCGATGCCGAGCTCGATGTGCTGGCCGTGTCCCGACTCGCGCCAGCGCACCAGCGTGTCGGTGTCGTCCGCGAACCAGTCGATCCGCTCGCCGAGCTGCCACACCCCGACGCGATTGATCCAGCCGCCGAGGTTGGTGGACGAGGCGACGTCCGGGCTGACCGTGATCACGTGCGCCGCCACCTCGGGCGCCTCGTGCGCGAGGTCGACGAAGAAGCGGCCGAAGGCCTGCTGTGTCGACTCCTTGCCCGTGTGCCTCCGTCCCACCTCGGCGGGCACCACCGGCGCCTTCGCGAGCTCGACCCGCGGCCGCTCGAGCCGCTCGGCGGCGGCGCGGCAGAGCTCGGCCTCCGCCGTGCCCGGCTCGAACGTGGCCCAGGGATCGCGTGGGTCCGCGCCCAGCTCCTCCGCGAGCTGCTCCCACTGCTCCACCGTGAGCAGGGCGGAGTGATTGCCCGGGTGGCCCTCGGTGGCCAGGCGCCAAGCCTTGATCGTGAAGGCGAAGATCACCGACGGGCGGTCGCTGACGGCGTCCGCCTCCGCGTACGCGGCAAGCAGCTCTGCGATGTCGTGGCCGCCCAGGTCTCGGATCGCGCGCGCCAGCTCGGCGTCGTCGAGGTCGGCGATCAGCGCGGCGACGTCGCGACTGCCGCTGCCGTTGCCCGGCAGGCGCTCGCGCAGCTCCTCGGGCGTGGCGCGCAGGAGCCGCTGGAACTCCTCGTTGGGCATCTGGTCGATGCGCTCGCGCAGGGCGGCGCCGCCGTCGCGCTCGAACAGCGCCTGCAGCCGCCGCCCGTACTTGACGGTGATCGTGTGCCAACCCGCGGCCTCGAACATCGAGGCGATCCGGCCGGCCGCGATGTCGGGCACGATGCGGTCGAGCGACTGGCGGTTCAGGTCGACGATCCAGAGCACCTCGCCGAGGTGCGGCACCACCGGGTCGACGATCGCCTCCCAGCACGCGCCCTCGTCGAGCTCGGCGTCGCCGAGCAGCGCGATCTGGCGGCCGCCGCGTGGCACGTCGAAGTGGCCTGCCACGTAGCGGTGCGCGATCGCGCTCCATACCGGCGCGGTGGCGCCGATGCCCACCGAGCCCGTCGAGAAGTCCGCGGGCAGCGGGTCCTTGAGCCGGCTCGGGTAGCTCTGGAGCCCGCCGTACGCGCGCAGCGTTGTGAGGTAGTCGCGGTCCAGCTTGCCGAGCAGGTACTCGATCGCGTGCAGCACCGGCGAGGCGTGCGGCTTGACCGACACGCGGTCGGGCGCCCGCAGGTGGTCGAACCAGAGCGCGGTCATGATGCTCACCGCCGACGCCGAGGACGCCTGGTGGCCGCCGACCTTCACCCCCGACTCGGTGCTCCTCACGCGGTTTGCGTGGTGGACGATGCTCGTGGCCAGCCAGAGCACGCGATCCTGCACGGCCTCGAGCGTGGTCAGGTTGGTGGAGGGTGTTTGGCTAACTGCTCGCATGACACTTGACGAACGCCCGTGACAGGTTAGTCTCCTATCAGGAGTGACGGCACCGGCTCAGACGCAGCTCTTCGCGCGCCCGCGCGTGACCCTGGAGAGGCGCTCGGACGGATCGCTGTTGCTTTGCTCCGAGGAGCCGCTGGGCGAGCATGAGCGCAGCATCGCGCATGTGGTGAGGCGGCGTGCCGAGCAGCATCCAGAGCGCGTGCTGGCCACCCAGCCGGACGGGCGCTCGATCACCTTCGCCGAGGCGCGCACCCAGGCCGAGTCCGTCGCGCAGTCGCTGCTCGACCTAGATCTGAGCCCCGAGCAACCGCTGATGGTGTTGTCCGGCAACTCGATACAGCACCTCGTGGTGATGCTGGGCTGTTTCACCGCCGGTGTCCCCGTGATGCCGGTGAGCGTGGCGTACTCGCTGATGTCGAAGGATCACGCCCGCATCCGCTCGCTGGCGGAGCGCTGCACGCCGGGGCTGGCGTGGGCGGAAGACGCCGAGCAGTTCGGTGGCGCACTCGGCGCGCTCGAGGGAACCGTTCCGCGCGCCCCCGGCTTCGACGAACTGATCGCAGCCACGCCCGGGCCCGCAGTCGAGCGCGCACTCGACTCGGTCGGTCCCGACACGGTGGCCAAGCTGCTCTTCACCTCCGGTTCGACCGGCTCGCCCAAGGGCGTGATCAACACGCACCGGATGCTGTGCTCGAACCAGCAGATGCTGCTGCAGACCTGGCCGTTCCTCGCACACGAGCCACCGGTGCTCGTGGACTGGCTGCCCTGGAGCCACACCTTCGGCGGCAACCACAACGTGAACCAGGTGCTCGTCCACGGGGGCACGCTGCACATCGACGACGGCAAGCCCGCGCCGCCGCTCTTCCCACGCACGCTCGCCGCGCTGCGCGAGCATCCCCCCACCGTCTACTACAACGTGCCGGCCGGCTACGCCCTGCTCACGCCGGAGCTGGAGAACGACCCCGAGTTCGCGGCCACCTTCTTCTCGCGGCTGCGCTTTGTGTTCTACGCGGCGGCGGCCCTCCCCCAGGGCCTCTGGGACAGGCTCCGCGCGGTCACGCCGGAGCACATCCCTCTGACCGCCTCGTGGGGCACCACCGAGACCGCCCCGGGCGCGACCACCGCGCACTTCGCCTCGGCGCGGTGCGGCTGCATCGGCGTGCCGATACCGGGCGTCACGCTCAAGCTCGCCCCGGTGGGCGACCGGCTCGAGATGCGCGTCAAGGGGCCGAACATCACGCCCGGCTACCAGCGCGACCCGGACGCCACCGCCGCGGCCTTCGACGACGAGGGCTTCTACAGCACCGGCGACGCCGGCCGCCTCGTCGACGAGGACGACCCCAACCAGGGCCTGATGTTCGACGGCCGCCTGGCGGAGAACTTCAAGCTTTCGAGCGGCACTTTCGTGGGCGTGGGCGCGGTCAAGGGCGCGCTCGTATCCGCCGCGGGCGGCGTGCTCTCCGACGCGGTGATCGCCGGGCACGACGAGGCCTTCGTGAGCGCGCTCGCCTGGCTCAACGCGGGCGAGGCCGAGCGGCTCTGCGGCGGCGATCCCGACCGCCTGCGCGCCCACCTCGCCGAGGCGCTCGCGCGCATGAACGACGGCGTTGGCTCTGCCAGCCGCGTCGAGCGACTGCTGCTCCTCGACGAGCCGGCGAGCATGGATGCCGGCGAGATCACCGACAAGGGCTACGTGAACCAGCGCGCTGTGCTGGCGCGCCGAGCTGAGCTCGTTGCGCGCCTCTACACCGAGCCACTCGACCCGGCGGTGATCGTGCCAAGCGCGGACTGAGACGGACGTGGGGCACGTTGCGGGACATATGGGCACTCAACGTGCCCCACGTCCGCCGTTATTGCCGCTGCAAGCGCCGGTCAGCCGGTGCGGCCCGGGTCGACGATCGCCCGGCCGTCCGCGCCCGGCGCGAGCACGATGTCGTTCTCGACCGAGACCCAGTCGCCGTCGACGCCCGCCGGCGTGTCCGGGTCGTCGCCCGCGTGCGTGATGAAGTCGCGCAGCAGCGACGGCTTGACCGCGAACACGGCATCCGAGTCGAGGTACTCGCTCTCGCGGTCGAAGAGGTGCGTGGTCACGGACTTGAAGCCCGGCGCGCGCACGATCATGTGGATGTGGGCGGGCCGCCACGGGTGCCTGCCCGTCGCGTCGAGCATCTTGCCCACCGGTCCGTCGTAGGGGATCGGGTACGGCACCGGCCGCACTGCGAGGAACGCGTAGCTGCCGTCCTCGCGCGTCGTGTAGCGGCCCCGCAGGTGGTCCTCCTCGGCCTCGGGCCGCTGGACCGCGTAGAGCTGGTCGTCACCGTTCTGCCAGACGTCGAGCTCGGCGCCGACGATCGGCGAGCCGTCCACGCTGAGCACGCGCCCGTGCACCCAGGCGGGCGTGCCCGCCGGCTCGCGCGCCATGTTCTCCCCCCACTGCCGCGCGGGAGAACCCGGCACGTAGAACGGGCCGAGCACCGTCGATTCCGTGGCGCCCTCGGGCAGCGGGTTGGCGAGCGCGTCGACCAGCATCGACAGCCCCATCGAGTCGGACCAGAGGATGAACTCCTGGCGGCGCTCGTCGGTGATGTGGCCGGTGGCCGTGAGCTCGCCGATCAACTGCCCCCACTCGTCCTCGGTGAGCCCCACCTCGGATGCGAACGCGTGCAGGTGGCGCGCGAACGCCTGCATCAGCTCGCGCAGGCGTGCGTCGGGTGCGCCCTCGAAGCTGGCGACGACGGTGGCGGTGATGTCGGCGGGGCTCGTGCGGGTATCGGCCGTGTCGGTCATGGCCCAAAAATGTAAAGCACTTACGCCGCAGCGCCGGGGGCGACGACCCCGTCCTCGAGTCCCTCGAAGTAGTCGCGCGCCGCGGTGGCCCAGCGCTGGTGGCGGTCGAGGAAGAGGTCGTGGGCGCGCCGGCGCGGCCAGCCCGGCGCCAGTAGGCCCCCGGGGAGGTCCGGATCGAGGAAGGGGAAGCGGCGCCACTCGTGCACGAGCTCGGTCTGGGCGCGGAAGCAGCCCGCCGCCGAGGACGGCCGCGCGCGGCTGAAGCGGGCGATGAAGTCCTCGTAGCGCTGGGCCACCGCGTCGAGGTCCCAGGCCTCCTCGGCCACCTTGCGCGGCTCGCCGAGGCTGCCGATGTGGCCGCGGAACGAGACGACCTCGGCGGCTGACTCGGCGTCGACGAGCGCACTCAGCTCCTGCTCGCGGTCGCCGTGCGGAGTGAGCCAGACGCCGCCGCCGAGCGAGCCGAGGCCCGCCCATGCGAGCTGGGTGCGCAACTGGTGGCGCAGCTCGCGGCGCGCCTCCGGTACCCGCACCACGACGATCAGCCACTCGCCGTCCCACTCCCAGGGCTCGCCGAAGGCGTAGATGCGCCCCGCGCCGGTGCTCAGCAGCTCCGCCGTGGCCGGCGTGAGGCGCACGCGCGCACGGCGACCGCGGCGCTCGCTCTCGAGCCAGCCGTCGCGCACGCTGCGCGCGAGCGCCTGGCGTGCCGCGTGCTCGCTGTAATCGAGCGCGCCGAGCGCCGCCACGAGCGTCTCCTGCCAGACCGGGTCGCCGCGCGGCAGGACGTACTCGCCTAGCACGGTGAGCAGAATCGAGCGAGCGGCCGGCGCGCCCAGCGAGCGTCTTCTGAGCTGGTCGTTCATGGTTTGCCCGGATGTTTCTGGATGTCCCGGACGGGCGGCTCGAGGCACAGTTCCTCGAAGGCGACGCGGCGCAGCCCGCGCTCGTGCTCCTGCACGAGGGCCTCGGCTCGCTGCGACTCTGGCGCGGGCTGCCGGACCGACTTCACGAGCTCACCGGCGCGCGCGTGCTCGCGTTCTCCCGCTTCGGCCACGGCAGCTCGGACCGCCCGCCGCGCCCGCGCACGCCCAGCTTCATGCACGAGGAGGCGCTCGAGGTGCTGCCGGAGGTGCTGCGCGCCGCCGAGCTCGAGCGGCCGGTGCTGGTTGGCCACAGCGACGGCGCCTCGATCGCGCTGATCTACGCCGCCGGCCACCCGGTGAGCGGGCTCGCGCTGATGGCGCCGCACGTGTTCGTCGAGCAGATGTGCGTCGACGCCATCCGCGTGACGCGCGAGGCGTTCGAGAACGAGGGCCTGCGCGAGCGCATTGCGCGCCACCACGACGACCCCGCGGTCACCTTCTCCGGCTGGTGCGACGTCTGGCTCGACCCGGCCTTCCGCGCCTTCGACCTCGAGCCGCTGCTGCCACGGATCGACGCCCCCACGCTGCTGATCCAAGGGCGCGACGACGAGTACGGCACGCTCGCCCAGGTCGAGGCGATCGAGCGCGGGGTGAGCGGGCCGGTGGAGAAGCTGATCGTGAGCGGCGGTCATTCGCCCCACCTCGACCACCCGGACGAGGTGCCTGCCGCGATCGCGGAATTCATCGCGAGGCTTCGCGCTCGCGCAGCTTGAAGCGCTGCACCTTGCCGGTGACCGTGCGCGGCAGATCGTCGACGAATTCGACGAAGTGCGGGTACTCGTAGCGCCGCAGCCGCTCCTTGCACCAGGCACGCAGCGCGTCCGCCAGCGCGTCGCCGTCATCCTCGCCGTCGGCCGCCACCACGAACGCCTTGATGCGGCTCACCTCGTCCATCTCGACGCCGATCACCACCGCCTCGGTCACGCCCGGGTGCTGCATCAGGGCGGTCTCCATGTCGGTGGGCGACACCCACAGGCCGCCGATCTTGAGCATGTCGTCCATGCGTCCCTCGTAGACGTAGTAGCCGTCCGCGTCCACGCGGTAGCGGTCGCCGGTGGCAAACCACTCTCCCACCATGCAGCGCTTCGTCTTCTCGTGCTGGCGCCAGTAGTAGGCGGCGCAGCTGTCGCCGCGGACGAACAGTTGGCCCGACTCGCCGTCGGGCGGCGCCTTGCCGTCGAGATCGAGCAGCTTCATCTCGTAGCCCTGCACGGGCCGCCCGCTCGTGCCGCGGCGCACGTCACCGAAGCGGTTCGAGCAGTAGATGTGCAGCATCTCCGTCGAGCCGATGCCGTCCACGATCGGCACGCCGTAGCGCTCCTCCCAGCGCTCCTCGATCGACGCATGGAGCGGCTCGGCGGCGGACACACACATGCGCACGGACGACAGGTCGACCGCGGGCTGGTCGAGCATCCCGCGGTAGAGCGCGGGCACCGAGAAGAAGAGCGTGGGCTTGAAGTTGACCGCGAGCTCGAGCGCGCGCGCCGGCGTGTTGCGCCCGCTCGCGAGCACGGTCGTCGCGCCCACCGAGTACGGGAACGAGAGGCCGTTGCCGAGCCCGTAGGCGTGAAACAGCTTGGTGGTCGAGAACGTGACGTCGCCCTCGCTGATCTGGAGAATCTCGCGCGCGTAGGTGTCGCACGTGTAGGCGATGTCGTGGTGCAGGTGCACGACGCCCTTGGGCAACCCCGTCGAGCCCGAGCTGTAGAGCCAGAACGCCGGGTCGTCGCGGTGGGTGTCCACGGGATCGAGCTCGGCGGGCAGCTCCGCCATCGCCTCCTCGAGCGGAAGGGCGCCCTCGGCCTCGCCGTTCGCCACGATCAGGAGCGCCTGGCCGTCGCCGCGCGCGTCCACGATCGCGGGCATCAGCGACGCCTCCGCGATCGCCACGCGTGCCTCGGAGTCGCGCAGGTAGTGGCGGAAGTGCTCGGCCTTGTCGAGGGGGTTCACCGGCACCGGCACCGCGCCGATGCGGATTGCGCCGAGAAACGCCGCCGGGAACGCGGGCGTGTCGTCGAGCACGAGCAGCACGCGCTGCTCCGGCTGCACGCCGAGGTCCTTCAGCAGGTTGCCCGCGCGCGCGACCTGCGCGGCGAGCTGGGCGTAGGTGAGGTCGACCGCGTCGGGCGTGCGGATGGCGAGCTTGTCGCCGCGCCCGGCCGCCAGGTTCTGGTCGAGGATGAGGCTCGCGTTGTAGCGCTCAGCCGCCGCGGACCACGACCGACTTGCTGTCCGTGTAGTAGTCAAACGCTTCCTCCCCGTGCTCCTTGCCGAAGCCGCTCGACTTGATCCCGCCGAACGGCAGCTCGTCGTAGACCTTCGTGGGCGAGTTGATCCAGGTGTAGCCGCACTCGAGCCGCTCGGCCGCCGCGCGCGCCCGCTCGAGATCCGCCGTCCAGACCGACGAACCGAGCCCATACTGCGACGCGTTCGAGCGCTCGATCGCCTCGTCGAGGTCGCGGACGCGCCAGATCGGCAGCGCCGGCCCGAACACCTCCTCGGTGCCCATCGGCGAGTCGTGCGGCGGGTCGAGCACCACCGTGGGCGAGTAGAAGAAGCCCTCGGCGAGCTCGGGATCCTCGGGCACACCGCCGCCGCAGAGGAGCTCGCCGCCCTGTGCGAGCGTGCGCTCCACCTGGCCGGCAACGAGCTCGCGCTGACGCGCGCTGTGCATGGGGCCGATCTGCGAGCCGTCGGCGTCGCCGCGCCCCAGGCGGAGCTTCTTGGCCTTGGCGGTGATCGCCTCCACCACCTCGTCGGCCACGGACCAGACCACGTACACGCGCTTCACCGCGAGGCACGCCTGGCCGCAGTTGTAGAAACGACCCATCGACGCCGCGCTCGACGCCTTGGCCAGGTCGGCGTCCTCGCACACGATCAGCGGGTCGCTGCCGCCCAGCTCGAGCGTGAGCCGCTTGGTGCCGCTCGCGGCGAGCCCCATGATCCGCTCGCCGGTCTTGGTCGAGCCGGTGAAGGCGACCTTGCGCACGTCCGGGTGTGTGACGAGCGCCTCGCCCGCCTCGGGCCCGCTGCCGGTGATCACGTTGACCACGCCCGCCGGCAGGCCGCCCTCGCTGAGCAGCTCTACGAAGCGCAGGCTGGTGAGCGGCGTCGTGTCCGCGGGCTTCGCCACCACCGTGTTGCCCGTGATCAGCGCCGGGCCGAGCTTGTTGCAGAGCAGCGTGGTCGGGAAGTTCCACGGCACGATCGCGCCGACCACGCCGAGCGGACGGCGCAGCACGAGGCCGTCCGTGCCCGGGTCGAGCTGCGGCGCGAAGCCGCCGCGCAGCGCCTTCGACAGTCCGGCGTAGTGCTCGAGCGTCTCGACGGCGCGGCCCAGCTCGATGCGCGAGTCGCGCAGCGTCTTGCCCTGTTCGCGCGTGAGCAGCGGCGCCAGCTCGTCGATGTGGTCGTGCACGCGGCGCGCGGCGGCCGCCAGCAGCTCGCCGCGCTTCGACACCGCCAGCGCGGACCACTCGGCAAACGCCTCGCGCGCCGAGCGCACCGCCGTATCGACGTCCGCCGCTGTCGCTGACGCGACCTCGGTGAACACCTTGCCGTCCGCTGGGTTCGTGACCGGCAGCGGCGCGCCGCCGTTCTGGTGAACCGCTCCCGCGACGAACCCGCCTGCCTCGGCTGTGGCCTGCGTGCTCATCCGCCCGTGAACGCCGGCGCGCGCTTCTCGGTGAACGCGGTGAGACCCTCGCGCGAGTCGTTCGAGCGGAACAGCTGCTCGATCAGGTCGCGCTCGAGCGCCAGGCCGTTCTCCAGCGACACCTGGCTGCCCTGGTAGGCGGCTCGCTTGATGTTGCCCACGGCCAGTGGCGCCCCGGCAGCGAGCCGCCCCACGTGCGCTAGAAAATCGTCCTCGCTCGCGAACAGGCCGCTCAGCACGCCGAGCGAGCGCGCCTCGGCCGGCTCGAGCTGGCGTCCCGTGAGCAACAGGTCGAGCGCGGGCCCGAGGCCGATCAGCCGCGGCAGCCGCTGCGTGCCGCCGTTGCCGGGCAGCAGGCCCAGCGTCACCTCGGGCGTGCCCACCCGGTAGCCGGTCTCGAGGCCGTAGCGCAGGTCGCACGCCAAAGCGATCTCGAGGCCGCCGCCGAGGGCGTGCCCCGCGATCCACGCGATGAACAGCTTGTCCGACTCCGCCATCCGCCCCAGCGAGTCGTGCGCCACGCGGATCATCTCCATGTTGGCCTCGACGTCGCCCGCGAGGAACGCCTTGATGTCGGCGCCCGCCGAGAAGAACTTCTCGCTCGCGCTCCGCACGACCACGACGAGTGCATCCGAGTCGGAGTCCGCCGCGTCCACGGCCGCCCCCAGCTCGCGCATGAAGTCGATGTCGTAGGAGTTGGCGGGCGGCTTGTCCAGCAGGATCTGCCCGCTCGCGTAGGTGACCGCCATCAGCCGAGCCCTCCCACCACGACGGACTTGAGCTCGACGTAGTTGTCGAGCGCCTCGAGCCCGTGCTCCTTGCCGAAGCCGGAGTCCTTCATGCCGCCGAACGGCAGCTCGTCGTAGCCGTAGTGGATCTGGTTGACCCAGGTCATGCCCGAGTCGATGTCCTCGGCGGCGCGGTGGATCTTGCGCACGTCGTGGGTCCAGATCGAGGAGCCGAGCCCGTAGCGCGTGTTGTTCGCGCGCCGGATGGCGTCGTCGAAGTCGGAGTAGCGGAACACCGGCAGCACCGGGCCGAACACCTCCTCGGTGACGAGCCGCGAGTCCTCGCCCGGCTCGGCCACTACGGCGGGCTCGAGGAACCAGCCTTTGTCGTGGCCGCCGTCGCCTCCGCCGATCAGCACCTCTCCGCCCTTCGCCGCGCCGTCCTCGATCTGCTCGAGCAGCTCGTCGCGGGCGCTCTTCTTGTGGATCGGGCCCATGCGCAGGCGCGGCTTCTCGGCCTTCACCGTGCCGTCGCCCGGCTCGTAGCGACCGACACGCTCGACGAGCTGTGAGACGAAGTCGTCGTAGACGGAGTCGTGCACGTACACGCGCTTGCAGCCGAGGCATGCCTGCCCGGCGTTCCAGTAGCGGCCGATGATGACGGCCTTCACCGCGGCCTCGACGTCGGCGTCGTCGCAGACGATCACCGGGTCGCTGCCGCCCAGCTCAAGCGTGACGCGCTTAAGGCCCGGGCCCGCGATCGACATGATGTGGCGGCCGGTCTCGGTCTCGCCCGTGAAGGCCACGCGGCGCACGTCAGGGTGGCCGACGAGCACGTCGCCTATCTCAGCGCCGCGCCCGGTCACCACGTTGAGCACGCCGTCCGGCACGCCGGCCTCGGCGAACAGCTCGGCTACGCGCAGCGTCGCGAGCGGCGTGGTGGAAGCCGGTTTGGCCACCACCGTGTTGCCGGTGGCCAGCGCGGGCGCGACCTTCGTGCCGAGCAGCGTCAGCGGGAAGTTGTAGGGCGTGATCGCGGCGCAGACGCCGAGCGGCCGCCTGATCACCATGCCGTAGGCAGGCCCGAACGCCGATGGCAGCTCCTGGTGCACGCCGCGCACCTTGGTGGCGGCCTCCGCGTAGTAGTGCACGCCGTGCACGAGGTGCGTGACCTCCCCCATCGCCTCGGCCGCCGGCTTGCCTTGCTCGGCCGTGAGCACCGCGGCGAGCTCCTTGGCGTTCTCGGTGATCAGGTCGGCGGCCTTTGCGAGGATCGCCGCCCGCTTCTCGACGTCGGTCTTCGACCAGTCGGGGAACGCGCGCTTGGCGGCCTCCACCGCACTGTTCACGTCCTCGGCGGACCCGGCAGGAACGCTGTCCACCACCTCCTCGGTCGCGGGGTTCACCACCTCGATCTCCGCGCTAGCGGCGGCGGGGCGCTGTTCGCCTCCGATCAGCATCTGTGGCACTGGCGGTCGCTTCCTTTCTGGCTTATCCGGGGAGGGGAACGTCGTCGTCGGTCTGCTCGAAGCGGGCGCTCGAGAGGTAGCGCATGCGCAGCCCCTGGTAGTCGTTCGTGGCGAACTCGGTCCACGCCTTGGCGGAGCCCGACAGCTCCTTCTTCTCGCGCGCCGGCACGCCGGCGCCGAGCATCCCGGCACCGATCTCCGTGCGCTCCGAGAGCACCGCGCCGGCGGCGAGCATCGCGCCGGAGCCGAGTCGCGAGCGCTGGCAGAGAATCGCGCCCATGCCGACTAGCGCACGGTCCTCCACCACGCAGCCCTCGAGGATGGCGCCGTGGCCGATCGTCACCTCGCGGCCGACGATCGTCGGCAGCTCGCCCGCGCAGTGCATCACCGTGTTGTCCTGCACGGAGGTGGCCTCGCCGATCTCGATGTGGGAGAAGTCGCCGCGCAGCACGGCCCCGAACCAGATGTTGGCGCGGTCGGCCACGCGCACGTCGCCGATCAGCACGGCGGTCGGAGCGAGGAACACATCGCGTCCGATCGTGGGCCGCACACCGTCGAGCTCGACGAGCATGGCCATCAGATCGTCACCCTGTTCGATGGCACGGCAAGAGACTAGACAAACACGGTCGTAAGTCAAGTGTCATACGCGGTCTCCCTCGGCGAAGACCTCTGCTGCCGCCTCGTGGAAGCCCGCCGGTAGCCCGGCGGCCTCGAGCGTGGCCGCGATCTCGCGCATCTCGGGGCTCCAGCGCCAGCCCTTCTCCTCGCGCGACGCGGCCGCGGCGGCGTAGCGCTCGGCCAGCCCCGGCTG
>DASXNY010000152.1:0-10185 GCA_036494715.1 Thermoleophilaceae bacterium | reverse complement strand
GAACCGCGAGGCGGGATGCATCGTCGTCGTGCGTCCGGACCAGTACGTCTCACATGTCCTCCCACTGAACGGACACGAGGCACTGGCCGACTTCTTCGCGACAGTCCTGATCGACGCCGGCTAGCAACCGGCGGGCGCCTTATCTACCGCAGCATCCGTGGCAGTCCGAAGTACGGAAAGACGCTGCTGTCGGCGAACCACGTTATGGCGGAGATCTGGGTGTCCTGAAGTGTGAGGACGAACATCGAGTACGGCCGCGCGACGTCGCTTTGCATGGTCGCCTTGCTGACCGCCGTTCTCGACCGTCTCGGCGAAGCGGCCGACGATGTCGCGCTCGAGCTTGGAGTGCGGGAGCGGCGCTCGTTCGCGTCCGGCGGCCGGGAGGCGCGATTCGAACGCCGCACGCGCGCGGCGCAGCAGGTTGTTGACCGAGGACTCGCTGGTGTCGAGCATCTCGGCGACCCCCGCCGCGCGGAAGCCGAGGACATCGCTGGGCGGCTCGAAATTCGCCGCTCACTTTTGGTCGCGGCAGACGCCTCAACGGACGCAGCGGGCGAGCCGAACCAAAGGCGCATCAAATGGCAAAGATCGTCATCACCACGAACGTCTCGCTCGATGGAGACCGATGAGGCGCTGCGCGCGGAGGCCCTCTTGCTGGGTCGGCGGAGCGACGAGTGGTTCGCCGAGCGCTGGCTGTCGGGGACCGGCGTGTGGGCGGACAAGTTGAACAGCCTGCCCAAGTACGTCGTCTCCTCGACCGCGCGAGCGCCCCGCTGGAGCAACGGGACGGTCCTGACGGGCGACGTGGTGGACGAGGCCTCGAGGCTGAAGCAGGAGCTCGACGGGGAAATCCTCGTCTACGCCAGCTATCGGCTCATCAGCACGCTGCTCGAGCACGACTTGGTCGACGAGCTCCGGCTGGTCGTCTTCCCGGTCGTGCTCGGCGCCGGCGAGCGCCTGTTCGGCGAGACCAGCGACAAGAAGCCCATGCGCCTGGTGGACACCAAGACCCTCGGTGACGGCCTCGCGTACCTCGGCTACGAGCGCGTCCGAGACGCCTGACGGCTTTACTCCTCGGGGTGCGTGCCTTCGCCTGTGACAACTGCGGCCTGCTCGTGACGTTCGAGAGCTCGACCTGCGTCCGCTGCGAAGCGCGGCTCGCCTTCGCCTGGCCCGAGCGCGAGCTGCGCGCCTTTCCCGACGCGCCACCCCCACGCTGCGCGAACGCCGCCATCGCGGCCTGCAACTGGTCGCCGGACCACGACGGGCAGCTCTGCTTCAGCTGCACGCTCACGAGGACACGCCCCCCGGACCATGACCAGGCCGGCCTCCAGGCCTTCGCCAAGGCAGAGGCCGCAAAGCGGCGGCTGCTGTTCGAGCTTGGCGAGCTCGCTCTCCCGATTCCCGCGCGCGCGCACGGAAACGGGCAGGGGCTGGCCTTCGACCTGCTCTCGAGTCAGTACGAGACCGTCACCACCGGCCACGCCGACGGGCTCATCACGCTCGACCTTGCGGAGGCCGACGTCGCGCACAGCGCCCAGGTGCAGAAGGAGATGGGCGAGCCCTACCGCACGCTGCTCGGCCACTTCCGCCACGAGGTCGGCCACTTCTATTTCGGCGTTCTGACCGCCGGCGACGACGCGCACCTCGCTCGGGCGCGCACGGTCTTCGGCGACGAGCGTGCCGACTACCAGCAGGCCCTCGAGCGCCACTACTCGCAGGGGCCGCCGCCCGACTGGCCGGAGCGCTTCGTCAGTGCCTACGCGTCGATGCACCCGTCCGAGGACTGGGCAGAGACCTTTGCCCACCTCGTGCACATGCGCGACACCCTCCAGACCGCCGCCACCCACGGCGTCACCGTCACCGGCCCTGCCCTCGGCGAGCTGGACCCCGCGCAGATCTCCGCGCCCCAGCTCGTGCAGGACGCGGACCTGCGGACACTCTTGAGCGACTGGGTGGCGCTCGGCTACGCGCTCAACGAGATCAACCGCAGCATGGGCCACGAGGACCTCTACCCGTTCGTCCTCAGCCCACCCGTCATCGAGAAGCTCGCCTGCGTGGACGAGCTCGTGACCGCTAGCGCTCGGCGAGCGCTCCCACCAGCCCGCTGAGCAGCGCAGAGCCGCCCGCCCCCGCCCTCATCGCTCGAACTCGCTCGCGAGGAGCTCCATCAACAGGCTGTCGTGCCAGCCCTTGCCGTCGGCGTCGCGCTCGTGCTGGCGCATCACGCCCACCGGCTTGAAGCCGGCCTTCTCGTAGCTGCGCACGGCAGCGGCATTCTCGGCGGCCGGGTCGATCGTGATGCGATGGTGCCCGCGTTCGTCGATCAGCATGCGTACGAGCTGCCGAATCGCCTCCGTGCCGATGCCCCGGCTGTGCAGCGCGGGGTCGACGAACAGATCGATCGCCGCGTGCCGGTACTTCGGCTCGGTCTCCTCCGAGAACTGGATCAGCCCGGCGATCCCGTCGTCCACGAGGATCGTGAAGCGCGTCGACTCGGGCTCGTCCCAGGGGAAGCCGTCGAACGGCTCCTCCCACCAGCGCGCGACCTGGGGCGTGCGGTGGATCCGCAGCAGCTCCTCCTCGTCACCCTCGGCCAGCGGGCGCAGCACCACGTGCATGGCCAAACGATAGGCTCGCCTCACCGCATGGACTGGAAGCTCGAGCTGATTCAGGTGCCCGTCTCGGACGTCGATCGGGCGAAGGCGTTCTACGTCGACCAGGTCGGCTTCAACCTCGACCACGACCACCGGGTGAGCGACGAGATGCGCTTCGTCCAGCTCACGCCGCCCGGGTCGGGCTGCTCGATCGCGATCGGCACGGGGCTCGGCAGCACGATGGAGCCCGGCTCGCTCCAGGGACTCCAGGTCGTCGTCGACGACATCGATGCCGCGCACAGCCGGCTATCCGAGAACGGCGTCGCGGTGAGCGACGTCCAGCACTTCCCCTGGGGCGACTTCGTCTTCTTCAGCGACCCGGACGGGAACGGCTGGGCCGTGCAGGCGATCCCCGCGCGCGACTAGGGCTGGTAGGGCCGGCAGGGCTCGCCGCGCAGGCCCGGGCACGGCGGCAGCGCCGTGGGCACCGCCACAGCGGGCACCAGCGGGAGCACGAGCCGCGACGGCATGCCGGCG
This sequence comes from Thermoleophilaceae bacterium, assembly GCA_036494715.1. Lineage (GTDB taxonomy): Bacteria > Actinomycetota > Thermoleophilia > Solirubrobacterales > Thermoleophilaceae > JAICJR01. The sequence continues at coordinate 7,051 of DASXNY010000152.1, read as the reverse complement.
CCATGCGCGATCGACACGGTCGCCTTCCCGCCGGCGGGGACCGTGCTCCCGAAGGCCCAGACCGGCTGGTCGCCGCCCGGCGCGGCAACGGTGACCCGGATGCGCGAGCCCGCCCGGTACGCGTGCCCCTCGTAATAGAGCGGCACGGTGAGCTTCGTGAAGCGGCCGCGCGGCAGCGGCGCCGCGTCGGCCCGCCGCAGGCTCAGCACCGGCTCGAGCAGCGTGCTCTTGCGGGCGTCGAGCTTGCGCAGGCTCGCGCGCAGCCAGCCGTCCTGCACGAATGTCTCCTCGCCGTCCGGCCGCACTTCGGACACCGTCACCTGGAGGTCGACGTTCGGAGTCGAGGACTTGACCCACGCCTGCAAGGCGCCGGCGCCGACCACCACCGCGCTCGACGTCAGCGGTGCACTGACGTAGGAGGCGGCGCTGCCCGCCGGCGGCGAGACCCAGTTGTACGGTGGCGTGGCGGTCCAGAGACCGTTCGTTCCCGCCCCGGTGTTGCCGCTGAAGTCGGTGGCGGGACGCGCCGCCTTGTTCCACGCGAACGAGTCACTGCCAGCGCCAGCGGGCGCCGAGTCCGCCAGCGAGCCGCCGTCGCCGAGGAACCACGAGTGCGCCTGCGTGCCCGGCAGCGGGAAGCGCGCGAACGACTGCTCGAATCCCGGCTGCGGCTGGCCCGGCGCCGACCCGCCCGCGCCGTTGTCGAAGAGGACACGCACCGGCGGCAGCGCCTCGAACGCCGCTAGCGCGCTCGCATAGTCGGGCTGCGACCGGATCGGGTCGTCCGGCAGCGTCACGTTCGGCACGCCCAGCAGGGTCTGGTAGAGGGTGGGAGCGATCGCCTTTGTGCCGTCGGAGAGCTGTGGCCGCCGCCGCGCCACGTAGAGCTCGAGGAAGTCGTACCAGCGGTTGAACGTGGCCGGATCGAGCGAGTCGGTGTGCACGCCGTTCGTGAACGTGAACCACTTGTGGCGCGTGCCCGTGAAGTGCTCGGCGAGGTCGGGGCAGTGGCCGCCGGTCTGCTCGTCGGTCCACTGGCATGCCATGAAGGTCGGCACGTCGATCTTGTGCACGAACGTGACCGGCGCGAGCGGATCCGCGACCTTCGGCACGTAGTAGCTGTTGCGCCGAGTCTTGGCGAGCAGGTTCACCGCGTCGGCGTGCAGCGCCTGGTTGGCCTTGCAGGTCTTGTCGCCGCCACGGATCCGCTTGAGCGCCCAGGCCTGACCGCCGGTCGGCGACGCGGGCTCGGCGTCGTGCACGCGGTCCTTGGCCCACGACAGCGCGAAGCCGGTGTTGAGGATCCCGCCGGGGTAGAGCGTCGTAACGGTGTTGTCGATCACCGACAGCGGGGCGATCGCGGACAGGCTCGGCGGCCGCGTCTCCGCGACGAACAGCTGGCTAATGCCGCCGTAGGACACGCCCATCATCCCCACCTTGTGGTGCAGGACCCACGGCTGCCGCGCCACGGTCTCGATCACGTCGTAGCCGTCGAGACCCTGCATCGGCTCGAAGTAGTCGAACGCGCCGCCCGAGCAGCCGGTGCCGCGCATGTTCACGTCGACGACCGCGAAGCCGAGCAGCGTGGCGATCTGCTCGAGCGAGCTCTGGGCCCCGTCCGGGTTGGCGTAGCCGTAGCCGGAATACTCGACGAGCGTCGGGAACGGTCCGGAGCCGCCCGGCAGGTGCACGTCGATGGCGAGCTTGGTGCCGTCGCGGGTCGTCAGGTAGCCGTAGCCGTTGGCAGGGATTCGCTGCTTGTAGGCCTTCGTGCTCGGTGGCGCCGGGCGGTCGGAGAACACGGTCAAGCGAGCCGACTTCGCGCCGCCGCTGCGCACCCGGTAGCCGCGCCCCGGCTTGACGTTCCGGAACACCAGGCCACCGAGCGAGTCCGCCCGGCGCGACTTGACCTTGCGTCCGCCGCCGCCGATCAGCGTGACCCGCGCGTGGGGGTGCACGCCCGTGGCCTGCACCTGCTCCGCGCTGCCGCGAGCCGTGAGACGCGCCTCCGCCATACCCGCCCCGAACACGGCACAGACAACCAGCGCGACGAGCGCGGCAACGAGTCCCCTCACGTTTAACAAGATGCCAGATCGCGGCGCGGTTACGCTGCGCATATGCCGTCGATGATCGCGCCGCTGCGGCGGGCCACCCAGGTCGCCGCGGAGCGCACGGCCGTGAGCTGCGGCGAACTGCGGCTCACGTACGCGGAGACCTGGGAGCGCTGCCGCCGCCTGGCCGGCGCGCTCGAGCAGCTCGGCGTCCGGGAGGGCGAGCGCGTGGCGGTGGTCGGCCCGAACTGCCACCGCTACCTCGAGCTGTACCAGGCGGTGCCCGGCTCCGGCCGCGTGCTCGTGCCGCTCAACCAGCGCCACAGCGACGCCGAGCTCGGCTACGCCCTCGCCGACGCGGGGGCCAAGGTGCTGTTCAGCTCGTTCGAGGTCGACACCCTGCCCGACTGCGTCGGGCACGTGATCGACCTCAGCATGCACGACGGCTACGAGGCGCTGCTCGCCGACGCCACGCCGGCCGAGCTCCCCGAGCTTCCCGACGATACGCTGGCCGGGCTCTTCTACACGGGCGGCACCACCGGCGCGGCGAAGGGCGTGATGCTCACCCACCGCAACCTCGTGGCGAACTCGTTCCACGTCCAGGCCGGGTGGCAGTTCGGCCCGGACACGCGCTGGCTCGTTGCGGCGCCGCTCTTCCACGCGGCCGGTACGTTCGCCGCGCTGGCCACGGTCTGGCACGGCGGCTGTCACGTGATTCTGCCGTCGTTCGACCCCGCCGTCGCCCTCGACCTGATCGAGCGGCACGGCGTGAACTCGACCCTGCTGGTGCCGAGCATGCTGGCCGCCATCACCGAGGAGCAGCTCGCGCGCCCGCGCGACATCTCGTCGCTGCGCCTGCTCGCCCACGGCGGCGCGCCCGCCGCCACCGACACACTTCGCCGCGCGCACTCGACCTTCCCCGACGCCGAGCTGATGCACCTGTACGGCGCCACCGAGACCGCGCCGATCGCCACCGTGCTCCAGCACGAGGAGCGGATCCTCGACACCCCGCGCGCCGGGTCGTGCGGCCAGCCGGCCGTGGGAGTGGACGTGGAGGTGGCGACGATCGACGGGCGCCCGCTGCCCGCCGGCGAGATCGGCGAGGTGTGGATCCGCGGGGCCAACGTGATGGCCGGCTACTGGAACAAGCCGGAGGAGACGGAGGCTGCGCTCGTGCGCGGCTGGTATCGCAGCGGCGACCTCGGCTACCTCGACGACGACGCGTACCTGTTCCTCGTCGACCGCGTGAAGGACATGATCGTGACGGGCGGCGAGAACGTGTACAGCACCGAGGTCGAGGACGTGCTCTACAAGCACCCGGCGGTGCTCGAGGCGGCCGTGTTCGGCATTCCGGACGAGCGCTGGGGCGAGGCGGTGCACGCGCTCGTGGTGCTCCGCGCGCCCGTGACCGAGGACGAGCTGATCCAGCACTGCCGCGTGGCGATCGCGGCCTACAAGGTGCCGAAGCGCGTCGAGTTCAGCGAGCAGCCGTTGCCCAAGTCGGGCGCCGGCAAGCTGCTCAAGCGCGAGCTGCGCGCGCCCTACTGGAAGGGCCGGCAGTCGATGGTCTCCGGCGCCTGATCGGGAGGGGTAGGCTCAGCCTCACGTGAGCACGAACGGCGCGACCCCACCTCGCTCAATCGCAGTCGTCGGCGGCGGCTTCGGCGGCGTCGGGGCCGTGACGATGCTGAGGCGCGCGGGGTACGACGAGGTGACCGTGTTCGAGAAGGGCGACCGCGTCGGCGGCGTCTGGCACCACAACACGTATCCGGGCGCGGCCTGCGACGTACCCTCGCACCTCTACGAGTTCTCGTTCGCCCCCAATCCGCGCTGGTCGCGCCGCTACGCGCCCGGCCCGGAGATCCAGGCCTATCTCGAGGACGTAGCGCGGCGCCACGGCGTGCTCGACCGGATCAAGACGAACACCGAGGTGGAGCGCGCGAGCTGGGACGAGGGGCGCGCCAAGTGGGTGCTCCAGACGAGCTCCGGCGAGCACGAGGCCGACGTGCTCGTGACCGCCTGCGGCCAGCTGTCGGTGCCGAGCGTGCCGCCGCTCCCAGGGCTCGACAGCTTCGAGGGGCCGGCCTTCCACACCGCCGAGTGGCGCCACGACGTGGACCTCACCGGCAAGCGCGTCGCGCTGATCGGCACCGGCTGCAGCGCGATCCAGAGCGGTCCCGCGATCCAGCCGACGGTGAGCCGGCTAGACGTCTACCAGCGCTCGCCCGGCTGGACGCTGCCCAAGCTCGACTTCGCCTACAGCGAGCGCGCCCAGCGGCTGTTCGAGCACTTCCCCGCGCTCCAGCGGCTCGACCGCGCGGCCATCTACGGCTTCATGGAGACGGCCACCGCGGCGATGACCTCGCGCCGCTGGCTGATGCCGCCGTTCCGCGCCGTCGGCCGCTCGCAGATCAACCGCGCGATCAAGGACCCGGAGCTGCGCCGCAAGGTCACGCCGACCGACGAGATGGGCTGCAAGCGGATCATGCTCACGGACGAGTGGTATCCGATGCTCACGCGGCCGAACGTAGAAGTCGTGACCGACCGCATCGCCGAGATCAGCCCGACCGGCATCCGCACCGCGGACGGCAGCGAGCGCCCCGCGGACGCGATCGTGCTCGCCACCGGCTTCAAGTCGCACGCCTTCGTCGCGCCGTTGGAGATCGAGGGCGAGGGCGGCCGCACGCTGGCCGACGCGTGGAGCGAGGTAGCGCGGGCCTACCTCGGTCTGAGCGTGCCGAGCTTCCCGAACATGTTCCTGCTGTACGGGCCGAACACCAACGGCGGCGCCGGCTCGGTGATCTTCACGCTCGAGTCCGGCATCGGGCACGTGATCGCGGCGCTGACGGAGCTCGACAGCCGCGGCGCGAATCGCATCGAGGTGAGGCGCGAGACCGCCGCGGCTTTCGACCGCGCGCTGCGCGCCGCGCTCAGCCGCTCCGTCTGGCACACCGGCTGCACGAGCTGGTACGTCGACGACAAGGGCAACGACCCGAGCCAGTGGCCGTGGCTGTGCACGACCCACCGCCGCCGTACCGCCCAGCTCGAGCCGGGCGCCTACGAGCTCAGCGAAGCCGCACGCGCACCAGTCGCATCGTGAACTTCAGCGTCGTCGTGGCGCTGTCCACGATGATCGCGCCCTGCTGACCCTTCTCCGTCGACGTGCCCAGACCGTGGATCAGCACCACGTGCTTGCGCGGGTTGAGCAGGCTGCTCGGCACCTTGGCCTTGAAGCTCGTGTGGACGCCGCTCTCCGAGAAGGTTCCCGGCATGAAGGGGAACGCCAGCGTCGGCACGACGCAGAGGCCGGGCTTCGGCTTCAGCCCACTCGCGCTCAGGTGCACCTCGTTGATGCCGCCCTGCACGAGCAGCGAGATGTGGCTGAGGCCGAGCAGCCCGCAGCCGGGACTCGGCTGCCCGCCCTGGCACACCGTACGGGAGCCGATACACGTGGGCGGCCGGAGCGGCGACAAGCGCCGCCGCCATCACCAGCGTCGGGACCACTAGGCGGCGCACGAGCTAACCCTAATCGCCGTCGAGGCCGCTCAGCTTGCGCAGCAGCGAATGCAACAGCTTGCGCTCATCCGCGCTCAACGGGGCGAACACCTCTTTGCCGATCGCCGTCGCGAGCTTGCGGCCCTCGGCCAGTGTCTTCTCGCCCTCGGGTGTGAGGTAGACCGCGCGCTTGCGCCGGTCGTCAGGGTGTGGGCGCCGCTCGGCGAGCCCGCGAGCTTCCAGGGAGTCGAGCGTGGCGACCATCGTGCTCGGGTCCACCCCGGCTTCGTGGCCGACCCCCTGCTGGGTGATGCCGGGATTGCGCGAAAGCACATTGAGCACGCCGAACTCGCGCGGGTGCAGGCCCGTCTGGCGGTTCAGGGCAACGGCGAACTTGGCCCGCGAGCGGGCCCCGACCCAGTTCATGAGAAAACCCGTGTAGCCCGCCAGAGCCTCGGGTGGGCGGTCCTCCCCCAACATGATTAACGAGAATATTACGTCGAGACAATCGTTTGTGATACAAAGCGTTCATGGAACAAATGACTCGCTGGACTCTCCGTCATCGTCGTCTCGTCGTGATCGCCTGGCTCGCGCTCACGATCATCGGCATCGTCACCGTCAACAGCGCCACCAAGGCGATGGACCAGAAGTTCTCGGTGCCCGGCCGCGAGGGCTGGCAGACCAACGCCGAGATCGCCCACATCTACGACGACACGGGCAGCGACACCTCGCCGCTCCTGCCGGTCGTCACGCTGCCCGCCGGCAAATCCGTCTCCGACGCGGCCGTGCGCTCGCAACTGCGGGGCATCGAGCGGACCGCCCAAAGGGTGATCCCGGGCGCGCGCGTGGCGGGCTACGGCTCGACGGGCAGCAAGGCGTTCGTGTCGAAGGACGGGCACACGGTCTTCGCGGTCGTCTACCCGCCGGCGGATCCGAACCAGAGCTTCGGCGGCAACCCCGACGCCGAGAAGCACCTGCGCAAGGCGCTCCAGCGCGCGACGGTGGGCGGCGCCGCCGTCCACCTCACCGGCTACGAGGCGCTGCAGGCGCAGGCCGGCGGCGGCGGCAACGGGCCCGGCGTGCTCGTGGAGGCGCTCGTCGGCGGTTTCGGCGCGCTCATCGTCCTGGCGTTCGTGTTCGCCTCGTTCCTCGCGCTCGTCCCGCTGCTGATGGCGATCCCCGCGATCATGACGAGCTTCCTGATCGTCTACGGCCTCACGACGATCACCGGCATCTCGCCCGTCGTCCAGTTCCTGATCGCCTTGATCGGGCTTGGCGTGGCGATCGACTACTCGCTGCTCGTGGTGGTGCGCTGGCGCGAGGAGCGCGCGCACGGCTACGAGGGTGACGAGGCGATCGTGCGCGCGATGGGCACGGCCGGCCGCGCCGTGGTGTTCAGCGGCACGACCGTCGCCATCGGCCTGCTCGCGCTGATCGTCCTCCCGCTTCCGTTCCTGCGCAGCATGGGCTACGGGGGCATGGTGATCCCGGCGGTGTCCGTGCTC
>DASXNY010000151.1:0-3755 GCA_036494715.1 Thermoleophilaceae bacterium | reverse complement strand
CGCGGCGCGACTTCAGGAAGCAGATAGTTCGCACCTCGCGCTCCATCAGCTCCACCAGGAGGGCGGCGGCCTCGGACAGGGCCGAGGTGCGGATGCCCTTGTCCACGTCCACCAGCGGCGGGTTCCACATCGCGATCTTGCGATCGGCGCGCGGGGCGCCGTCGTGCTGCACGAGCGTGAACTCGAGGCCGGTGAGCTCCTCGGCCAGCTCCAGCGGGTTGGCGATCGTCGCGCTGGTGAGCACGAAGCGCGGCTCGGTGCCGTACGCGTTGGCCAGCCGCCGCAGCCGGCGCAGCACGTTGGCCACGTGCGAGCCGAACACGCCGCGGTAGACGTGCGCCTCATCCACCACCACCCAGGCGAGGTTGGCCAGCACGTCGCCCCAGTTGCGGTGGTGCGGCAGCACGCCGACGTGCAGCATGTCCGGGTTCGTGAGGATCAGGTTCGAGCGCGAGCGGACCGAGCGTCGTTCCTCGGTGGGCGTGTCGCCGTCGTAGATCGCGTGGCGCAGGAACGGCGCGCGCAGCTCCGACAGCTTGCGCGCCTGGTCCTGGGCGAGCGCCTTGGTCGGATACAGATACAGGGCACGGGCGCGCGGATCGCTCGCGAGCGTGTCGAGAACGGGCATGTTGAACGCGAGCGACTTGCCGCTGGCGGTGCCCGTCGTGATGATCGTGTGGCCCTGGCGGGCGGCTTCGAGCGCCGCCGCCTGGTGCGAGTAGAGCTGCTCGACGCCGCCTGTGCGCAGCGCCTCGAGCAGCGCCGGATGCAGGTCGTCGGGCAACGGCACGAGCTCGGCGGGACGCGCGCCGAGCCGGCTCGTTGTGACAAGCTGCTCGCCGTTTAGGACCTCCGCCCAAGGCCTCTGTTCGCTGACGATCGCCACCCGAGTCAGCGTAGCCACTGAGAACCAAGAACCAAGAACTAAGAACCAAGAACCAGAACTGAGTTGCTCCGCTGCGTCTACACAGACCTAGATGGAACCCTGCTCGGCTCGGGGGCGTCCCTGTTCCGCGATGCCGAGGGCGCCTTCACGCTGCTGCCGGCGCGCGCCCTCGAGGCGTGCTTCCGGGCGAACGTCGAGGTGGTGCTGAAGTCCGGCCGCCGCCAGGCGCAGGTGATGGAGGGCGCGCGCCTGATCGGCCAGACGGCCTACATCTACGAGATGGGCTGCGGCCTCGTTATCGACGGCGAGGAGACGCTGCTCACCGGCGACCTCGTGCCCCACGACGGCAAGACGATCCACGACCTGATCGAGGACTCGGGGGCTCCGAGGCTGCTGCTCGACAGCTATCCCGGCCGGCTCGAGTACCACTCGCCGTGGCATCGCAACCGCGAGATCTCGCACCTGTTCCGCGGCCTCGTGGACGCGTTCGAGGCGGACACGCTGCTCGAGGAGAACGGCTTCGGCAACCTCAGGCTGGTCGACAACGGCGCGATCGCGCCCAAGGAGACGCTGCAGGACCTCGCCGGCCCGCCGCACGTCTACCACCTGATCCCGCGCCAGTCGTCGAAGGCCGACGCGGTCGCGCGCCACATGCGCGCCCGCGGCTACTCGCCGGACGAGTGCATCGCGCTCGGCGACTCGCGCGAGGACCTCGGGGTGGCCGCCGTCGTCGGCCGCTTCTTCCTGGTGGGCAACGGCCTGGAGAAGGACCCCGACATCATGCGCGGCGCGCCCGCGAACGTCGAGGTCACCGAGGGTCGAAACGGTGACGGCTTCTACGAGGCCGTGGTGCAGACCCTGGCTGAGCGCTAGGCGCCTAGGCGGGGGATGGCTGCGCGGAGCGCAGGAATCCGAGCATTGCGGCGTTGAAGTCGTCCGCGCGCTCGAGGTTGAGGCCGTGCGTGGCGCCCTCGATGATCGTCAACTCGGCGCCCGGAATGAGCTCGGCCAGCTCCCTCGACTTCCAGGCCGGCACCAGGATGTCGTGCTCCGCACCGATCACGTGCACCGGCAGCTTCAGCGACGGCAGCCGCTCGCGCGCCTCGTGGCGCCCAGTGGCCTCCGCCTGGCGGGCGAAGCCCTCGGGCCGCTGCGGGTGCGGGTTGGCGAGCATCTGCTGGCGCAGGAACGTGATCCGCTCGGTCTCGTCGAAGAGCTCCTCGGAAAAGCAGAGCAGCATCATGTGGTCGATCTGCTCCTCGAACGGCCGGCGGGCGACGTCGGCTGCCATCAGGCGGCCGAGCTTGCGCCCGTAGGCGCCGGAGCCCGCGAAGGTGATCGCCAGCGTGAGCGTGCGGATGCGGTCCGGCCAACCGAGCGCGATCTCCTGCGCGATGGCGCCGCCCATCGAGGCGCCGACGAGGTGGAAGGTGTCGAGCTCGAGCGCGTCCGCCAACCCGATGGCGTCGGCCGCGAGGTCGGTGATCTCGTACGGGCCATCGGAGTAGGAGGACTGGCCGCAGTCGCGGTTGTCGTACGTGATGACCTGGAAGTGCTCGGCCATCGGGCCCACCTGGAGCGCCCACGCGAGGTGGTCGGCTCCCAGGCCCATGACCATCAGCACCGGCTCTCCTTCGCCCGCGACCTCGTAGTAGAGGCGCTGGCCGTTTGCCTCGGCGATCGGCATAGAGCGGGAGAGCCTACCCGGCAAGCGCGGCTTTGAACGCCCCTTCGGCCTGCGAGCCGTGCACCGCGAACACCACGCGCTCGAGCGAGCCGGCCTCGTGGGCCCGCGCGGCGTCCACCATCAGCCGCGCCGCCTCGTCGAGCGGAAACCCGCCGACGCCGGTGCCGAACGCCACCAGCGCGAGCGAGCGGCAGCCCAGCTCGTCGGCCTTCGCGAGCGTGGATTCCGTGGCGCCCCGGATGATCTCGGCCGAGGTCGGGCCGCCCAGCTCCATGGTCGCGGCGTGGATCACATAGCGGCACGGCATGTCGCCCGCCGTCGTCTCCACCGCCTCGCCGAGCCCGATCGGCGCCTTGGCGTTCGACTCCTCCTGCACCGCCGACCCGCCCGCGCGGCTGATCGCGCCGGCCACCCCGCCGCCGTGCATGAGCATCGTGTTGGCCGCGTTGGCGATCGCGTCGACGTCGAGTTTTGTCACGTCGGCTTGCAGGACCTCGAGCTCCACACCCATATTCTCCTCACATGGCCCCGGCGGAAGCCACGGTGATCGACGCGGGCGGGCGCGACCTCCGCGTCACCAACCCGGACCGCGTGATCTTCCCCAGCACCGAGCGCACGACTGAGATCACGAAGCTCGATGTCGTCAACTACTACCTCGCGGTCGGGGACGGGATCATGCGCGCCACCTCCGAACGGCCGACCACGCTCGAGCGCTGGCCGAAGGGCGTGCACCCGGGCATCGTGATCTCCACGCGCGAGAAGGGCGGCGGCGACGCCTTCTACCAGAAGCGGATTCCAAAGGGAGCGCCCGACTACGTGGAGACCGCGCGCATCCAGTTCCCCTCGGGGCGGCACGCGGACGAGATCTGCCCGACCGAGATCGCGGTCGTGGGGTGGGCCGCCCAGATGGGCACGATCACGTTCCACCCCTGGCCCGTCCGCCGCAACGACGTCGACCACCCGGACGAGCTGCGCATCGACCTCGACCCCCAGCCGGGCACCGACTTCGCCGACGCCGTGCGCGTGGCCGCCGAGGCGCGTGTGCTCCTCGGAGAGCTCGGCTACGCCGGCTTCCCCAAGACCTCCGGCGGTCGCGGCGTGCACATCTACGTCCGCATCGAGCCGCGCTGGACCTTCACCGACGTACGCCACGCGGCCATCGCGTTCGGGCGCGAGCTGACG
>DASXNY010000150.1:0-84826 GCA_036494715.1 Thermoleophilaceae bacterium | reverse complement strand
GTGACGTTCACGCCAGACCCTGGTGAGCGAGCGGCACGGGCGCTCACCGCCGCGCAGATGAAGCTCGAGGCGGGAGACCTGTCGGCCGCGGGGTCCCTGCTGGCCGCCGCGGACGCGGGTCCGCTCGATGAGCTTGGGCAGGCCACGGCGCAGAGCGTGCACGCCCAGATCGCCTTTGACGCACGACGGGGCAGCGACGCTCCGCCACTGCTCTTGCACACGGCCCAGCGGCTCGAGTCACTCGATGCCGAGCTTGCACGGGAGACACATCTCAAGGCGCTGGTGGCAGTGATCTATGCGGCCCGTCTCGCGACTGACCCCACCCCGGCAGACGTTGCCCGGGCTGCTCTGTCGGCGCCGCTCGGACCCGAGCCATTGCCGGGCAGGCAACTGCTGTTGCGCGGGCTGGCGACACGGTTGACAGATGGCTACGCCTCCGCCGCTCCGACGTTGACGGCCGCGCTGCGTGCCTACCTTGCCGAGGAGCAGCAGTCGGACTGGTCGTGGGTCGCCTACAGCCTCGCCGCGATGGACCTGTGGGACGACGATGCATGGCTCGAGCTGGCCTCCAGTCAGGCCGAGCTGGCGCGCGCCACGGGAACGCTGATCTTGCTTCCCTTCGCGCTCGACTACCTCGCGATGTTTCATATCCAGGCCGGAGACTTGTCCCTGGCGTCTGGCCTTCTCGAGGAGGCCCAGAGCCTCGATCTCGGGGTCCGAGCCGAGACGCTGCCCTACGTTCCGCTGCGGCTCGCGGCTTGGCGGGGAGACGCCTCAACTGCCTTGAATCTGGTCGAGGTGATGATCGGCGGCGCCCAGAGCCGGGGCGAAGGATGCGCGGTCACGGCCGCCGAATACGCCACGGCGATCCTTTACAACGGGCTTGGTGAGTACGACCTTGGATTCGAGGCCGCCCAGAAGGCGGCCGCGACAGACGAGATCGCGACCTCATCGTGGGCGTTGTCCGAGCTCGTCGAGGCGGCTGCGCGGAGCGGGCGGCAAGAGGTCGCACGTGAATCCCTCGATCAACTGCGCGAGCGGACGGGCGCCAGCGGCACGGCCTGGGCGAAGGGCACTGAGGCGCGCGCGAGCGCGCTCCTCGAGGAGGGTGAATCGGCGGAGTATCTGCACCGCGAGGGGATCGACGCGCTCGGGCAATCTCGGATGACGGCGCACCTCGCTCGTGCCCGGCTCAGCTATGGCGAGTGGCTCCGCCGCGAGAACCGGCGGGTCGACGCCCGCGAGCAGCTCCGCCAGGCATATGACGCTTTCGCCACGATGGGAGCGGATGGCTTCGCAGATCGCGCGCGACGCGAGCTACTGGCCACCGGCGAGAAGGTGCGCAAGCGCCGAGATGACACCCGTGATGAGCTCACGCCCCAGGAAAAGCAGATCGCGAGACTTGCCCGCGACGGTCACACCAACCCGGAGATCGGTGCGGCGCTGTACATCAGCCACCGCACGGTGGAGTGGCACCTGCGGCAGGTCTACACGAAGCTCGGGATCAACTCCCGCAAGGGCCTGCGCGGCGCGCTGCGCAGTCCCTACCGGGAAACGACGCCGGTGTGACCTGATGCGGTCAGACGGCGTATGCCTGGACGTGGACCCGTCCGGTCGACACGTCGACCACGCCGCGGGCCCAGACCTCAATCGCTGACCGGGCGTCGGTGGCTCATGACACCGTCGTCCCGCGGGGCAGTGGTCGCTCGGGGCACATCGATGGAGTTCGTCGGTCACTCCTCTCGTGGCACCAGCGCCTCCGCTCTTGGCCAGCCTACCGCCCGGGCGGCGCCCCCGGGGCCTTGACCAGGGCGCCGCACGGGCGCGACGATGCCTGCACCCGCCAGGAATTCCTGGCGCTAACCGCAAGGACATCCTGTGACCGGTGACCAGACTTTTGTGATCGTCGGCGGCGGACTCGCCGGCGGCAACGCCGCGGTGACGCTACGCGACGAAGGCTTCAAGGGCCGAATCGTGCTCATCGGCCGAGAAGCGGGGGTCCCGTTCGGGCGCCCGCCTCTATCGAAGACGTACCTCCGCTCGGAGGAGGATCTCGACGGGTGGTACGTCAAGCCGCCTGGTTGGTATGACGACCACGATGTGGAGCGACTCCAGTCCAGCGTCTCCGCGGTCGACGTCGACGCCCGCGTGGTCGTGCTCGAGTCAGGCCAAGAGCTCGAGTATCAGAGGCTCCTGCTCGCAACGGGCGGTCGCAACCGCCGACTGACCGTTCCAGGAGCCGAGCTCCGGGGGATCCACCAGCTGCGGACGGTCGCCGAATGCGACGCGATCAAGCACGAGGCGCGCCCCAACCGGTCCGCGGTAGTCGTCGGGATGGGGTTCATCGGTTGCGAGGTTGCCGCCTCGCTGACGCAGCTCGGGGTTCGGGTCACGGCGATCTTTCCCGATCGAGCGCCGCTCGAGAAGGTGCTAGGCGAGGAGCTCGGCGCAGCGTTTGCCGCAATCCACCAAGAGAAGGGTGTCGAGCTGCGACCCCAGGATCAGATAACTCGGTTCGAGGGAGCCGAGCGGGTCGAGTCGGTCGTGACCGCCAATGGTCTCCGTGTCGCCTGCGACTTCGTGGTGGCCGGCATCGGGATCGAGCCCGAGGTACCGAGCTTCAGGGGACAGCCCCTCGCGCAGTCCAACGGTGTGCTGGTCGACTCGCGCTGTCAGGCCAGCGCGCCCGACGTCTACGCCGCGGGCGACGTCGCAAACCACCTGCATCCGCTCTTCGGCCGCGTTCGCGTCGAGCATTACAACAACGGCGAGCAGATGGGGCGCGCGGCCGCGCGGTCGATGCTCGGCTCCACCGTCGCATACGAGTACATCCACACGTTCTGGTCGGACCAGTACGAGCACAAGCTCGAGTACGCAGGCCACGCGACGAAATGGGACCAGTTCATCGTGCGTGGGAGCGTCGAGGAGCGGAAGTTGGTCGGCTTCTTTTTGCTCGAGGGCCAGGTTCTGGCGGCGGTCGGCCTCGACCGCGGGGGTGACCCCGAGCTCGATAGCGACTCGGAGATGGCGGCATCCGCGCGACTCGTGGCGACTCGCGCCCAGCCCGATCCGAAAGCACTCGCGGACGACGCGCTGGACCTGTGGTCGCTGCTAAGCGTTTGAGAACAGGGGGATGTTGGCCCCGGTCGCCGGAACCAATGGGCTGTCGATCAGCGCCACGATCAGGGCGGCTACCTGATCGGGCGTGAGGCCGGGGCGAAGCTCCGGATTGGCGCGACGCAGCATCTCCGTGTCTACAGCGCCGGGGCTGACAGAGATCGCGCTGATCCCGACCTCTTTGCCTTCGACGGCGATCGCCTCGGTCAGGCCGATGACGCCGTACTTGGAGACGTTGTAGGCGGTCAGCCCAGGAAACTTCTCGGTGGCGTAGACCCCCGACAGCGACGCGATGTTGACGATCCGTCCTCCGCCGCCGGCCCGCATCGCGGCGAACGCGGCGCGGCAACAGAGGAACGCGCCCGTCAAGTTGACTCCGAGCGTCTCCTCCCAGATCTCCGCCGTGGTCTCGGTGAACAGCGCCGGCGTCAGGACGGCAGCCGCGCAGACCAGAGCCGCGGGTGGCCCGGCCGCCTTCGCCGCGTCGAAGAGGCGCCCGACGTCGGTGGCGCTGCTGACGTCCGTGGCAACCGCCGTGCCCTCGCCGCCGGCGTCGCGGATGCGTCTGAGGACGCCGTCGAGCGCCCGACGATCACGAGCCGCAAGCACCACATGCGCACCGGCGGCGGCGATCGCCTCGGCGGTGGCCGCCCCGATCCCGCGGCTGGCCCCGGTGACGACCGCGACGCGTCCGTCCAGCCAGTGTCCGCCGTCAGGCACCGGCTGGGACCTCGAGGCCTGCTCGGGCCGCGCGTGCATACAGCTGCTCGTGCGCATCGAGGCTCAGCTCGAGATCGAGCTGGCGCTCGGCATGATCACGGCAGCGCGGGCGCGAGAGCTGCGCCGCTCTCGTCATCGCTTCGGCTGCCGAGCTGATGTCGTCGGGCGCCACCAGGAAGCCCGTCACCCCGTCGAGCACCACTTCGTCGAGCGCACCGCAGCGGAAGGCCACGACCGGTGTCCCGCACGCCTGTGCCTCCGCCGCGACCATGCCGAACGGCTCCTGCCACCGTGCCGGGCACAAGACGACGGCCGCGCGCGCCATCACCTCCCAGACCGCGGTTCGGGGCACACCGCCATGAAGCGCGACGCCCGGATCGGCGCGCCAGGGGTAGATCCGCTCCCGGGCATAGTCGGGGTCATACGGGTCGCCATAGACGTCAATCCGGACGCCCGCCATGCGCGCGATCTCGATCGCCTCGCTCGCTCCCTTCTCGGGACTGAGCCGGCCGGCGAAGACCGCGCCCTTACCGGCGGACGACGACCACCGGATCAGCCGGGTCGGGACGAACGGCGGCAGAATCGCGTCGACGGCGACGATGCGCCGCCACGCGTCCGCCTGGGCAGCGGACACGCCGGCAACCGTGGGGGCTCGGTCGGAGCGAGCGACGTCTCGCAGTGCGTCGGCGACTGCCGCGTCAGGAGGCAGATGGAGTGTGTGCACGACCGGTGCGCCCACGCCTGTCGCGAGCCTGATCGCGGGCGGGTCGAAGGCATGATTGTGAACGACGTCGTAGCGAACTCCCCGTATGGCGGCGTAGACGCCGGCGAAGGCGGCCCCGGCCGCGGCAAGACCATCGGCCGCCGGTCCGGAGGCTCTGTACAGGGTTGCCGCGAGCGCGCGGGGATCAACCCCAGTGTCGACCACCCGCACGCCGGGCACGTTCGATCCGGAGGCGCAGTACAGGTCGACGTCGTGACCTCTGCCTACGAGGCCGCGCGCGAGATCGGACACGAACGCCTGCGAGCCCCCACGCTGCGGCTCGCGGATGGCCGAAACCAGTGGGGCGACAATCGCGACCCTCATCGGGCGATCAGCTTGTACGCGAGGTCCCGCGGCGGGTTGACGCCCAGCACGTCATAGGAAACCCGTGTCCATCCGTGGCGCCGGACCTCGTCACCGCCGCGGGGATAGAAGATCTCTGTCAACTCGGCGGCCTCCTGGTGGCTTGCGAACTCGACGAACAGCTCGCCGTCGTCGAAGCTCACATGCCGGTAGCCATGGGCGGCAAGCCACGGGATCTCGTTCGGCCAGACGATGACGACGCAGCCACCGGGTCTGCAGACCCGCTCCATCTCCGCCAGGCCCGCCTCGCCGCCGTGGCCCGTGGCGGGCGTGAGCGCCGAGCACGCGACCACAAGGTTCGCGTAGTCGTCGGCGATGGGCAGGTCATCGAAGAAGCCGTGTATCACGCGTGCACGCTGCCCGTGATCCGCTCGCGAGAGCTTCTGAGTCAGGATCTCGCGCAGCGGCGCGGCGGGTTCAATCGCCACGAGCTCGTGCGCCCGCTCGACGAGCTCCAGCGTCAGCCGGCCGGTACCGGCGGCCACCTCGACGATCCGTTCCACGTCGCGCGGCAACCACGCAAGCACGCCTGGGTGAAGACGCTCGGCGGCAACGAGCCGCTCATACAGGTCCGGTTCGAGCCTGTACAGGAGTTCCCAGGCGAGGGTTGGGTCGGATCGCGGGTCGGCCGTGTCGCCCGGCGCAAAGCGCTTCGCCTCGTCTTCGCTGAGCACTTCGACGTCGGCCGCGGAGTAGCGCCGCGCCAGCTCAAAACGAGGTCGGCGTTGCGTATCAGATACCGGCACCGACCTCGGCCCAGTTCTTGTCGGTCTCCCACAGCCGCACCGACCGCAGCATTCCGTCGGGAAGCTCCGAGCGGATCCGCTCCCAGAAGATGGCGGCGAGGTTCTCGGCCGTCGGGATATGCCCTTCCAACCACGGAACATCCGTGTTGAGGTTGCAGTGGTCGACGTCCTGGATCACGCGCCGGCAGATGACGTCCGAGAGCTGCTTGAGGTCGAAGACGTAGCCCGTGCGCTGATCGACGTGGCCGGCGACCACCACCTCGAGCACGTAGTTGTGCCCGTGGAGATTCGCGCACTTCCCGAACAGCTGTCGGTTCTCCTCATCGGACAGGCGCGGATCGGATAGCTGATGCGCCGCGTTGAACGCCTCGCGGCGACTGACGAGTACGGTCGCCGAGCTGGTCATTAGCACCACCATCGTACGGGGAGCCGCCGGTTGCACCGGTGGACCCCTCTCAGTGTCCCGCGGCTTGACCACCGTCGATGTGCAGGATCTCGCCAGTGACGAACGGGGCACGTTCGAGATAGAGGATCCCGTCGACGACGTCGCTGATCTCGCCGACCCGGCCGATGGGATGCAGCGCTGCGCTCTCCTCGTAGGACTCGGGGCCGTACACCGGCGTTTTGATGACGCCCAGCGCGACCGCGTTGACTCGGAGTCCTCGAGACGCATACTCGATCGCCAGCGAGCGGGTGACGGCGGCAAGTCCGCCCTTTGTGAGTGAGGCCAGCGCCGCGACCGCGTGACTGTTGGCGTGGTCAACCAGGCTGCTGCTGATATTGACGATGTGCCCGGTGCCCTGGCGGAGCATCGTACGAACCGCGCGCTGGGTGATGTGGAAGAAGCCGGAAAGATTTACGGCGGTGATGGCGGCAAAGTCGTCGGGCGTGTACTCGTCGAACGGCTTGCTGATGAAGACGCCCGCGTTGTTTATGAGACTGTCGATTCGGCCGAAGCGCCGGGTCGCCTCGTCCACCACGCGCTGCGCGGTGTCGGACTGGGTGATATCGCCCTGGACGGTGAGGTAGCCGGGCTCATCACTTGAACCGATCGATCGCGACGTTCCTACAACGGCGTAGCCGGCAGCACGGTAGGCCACCACCAGGCCCGCACCGATGCCCTGCGAAGCGCCGGTGATGATCGCGACCTTCTGCGGCTCGGAAGCCGGCGGCGTCACGCGACCAAGTAGGTGTCGTAGATCACGCCTCCCGGCCGGCGCGCGCCGACGCTGACGAAGACACCCTTGTTCAGCCAGTCGAGGTCGCGAGACGCGGTCTCGATTTGCGTGGCGGCACGGAACGTGTAATCGCTTGCGTCGACCTCGTCGCCGCGCGCGAGTCGCGCGAGGACCTCAGGGCTGCCGTGGCGCACGCTGCGTGATTGCACGTAGAGCAGAGCGCCGTCGTCGGTCCGGAGCGTGTAGCGGATGTCACCGATTGCGGTGCCGTCCGGCAGGACCGTCTGCCAATCGGCGCTCACGCCGGGCAGCAGCGTGCCGTTGAGCTCCGGCCCTGTGAACGTGCCGCCGGTCTGCGCGACGATGCGCCGGTGTCCCTGGCTGACATCGCCTATGTCGAGCGGCTCGCCCAGCGCGGCTTCCAAGCGGTAGACGAGGGTCAGCCGAGGCTCAGGAAGCCGGCTCATCGAGCGACCGCCCCCGGATCGTTCGGATGCGGCGCGAGCGGGGTGACCGTGATGTCCATCCAGTCATAGAGCGGTAGAGCCCGAAGCAGACTGTGCAGCTCCGATTCGCTCTCGGCGCGGTAGAGGCTGAGGACTCTCCACTCATCGGGCTCGAGCGGCGGCTTCCATGCGCGGAGCAGATGTCCATCGTCAGCCAGCTTCGCCGCGGCGGAGGCCTCGGCGGTCTGGCGGTCAGCGACCTCCGACTCCGGGGTTCCGTCCGGAACATTGACATCGAACTCGACCAGGAACTCCATGACGTCCTCCAAAGGGCCCCGCCGTCGCGGATGTTGAGTTACGAGCTATGAGGTTGGTCTCTCCGGGAGTTGGTCGCGCCCGTTGAACGCCCTGGTCTCTTCCCCGTCGCCTGACCAGGGCATCAAGCCGGTGCCGGAGGAAGCGCTGTTAGCCGCCCGAAAGCGGGCCGCAAGGAGGGTGGCGCATGGTGGACCCACTGCCGAATTCCACCCGCTGCGGGCCAGCGCGTCCGCCGCCATCAGGAGGCCGCTCATGTCCACTCCCATGTCCCACCACCCGCTTGCCCCACTGGGCTCGCGGCGCTTGATCTGGTTCCTCGTCGGGGGACTCGCGATCGCCGGGGTGATCGTCGCGCTCGCCCTGACGGTATCCGGCTCGAGGTCGGCGAATCCGGTCCGGGCGGTTCCCGCTCGGTGAGCAGCGCCGCCAGGCCAAGATTGCCGCGATGCCCTTCTCGAGCACCGGAGCTCGCGACCTGGGCGGCTGGCAGGGAGCAGGTATCGCCACGCTCGCAGCGCTAGCCGCGGCGTTCGCCGGCTCACACCTGCGGGTCAAGGTTCGTGGCCGGTCGGCACAGCTGGCAGCAGCACTCGCGGAGGATGCGCCAGCTACGGACTCGTCCTGGACGCGGTCCGCGGCCACGACTAACGAGTTCCCTGCGGGTAGAAATGACGGCCGGGCACGTTTAGCTTTCCCGATATGGAGGCACGGAAGCGAGGTTTCAGCTTCCAGCCGGCGATCGAGGCGTCCAGCGCCTTCTTGGCCAGCGTCGGCTTCTTTCTCCTTACGGCCGCAATTCCGATCCGGGGTGACGTCATCCCGATCGTGCTGCTGGGGTGCGCCTACGTGTATGTGGTCGGGTTGGCCGCCCGCCGGCGAGGGCCCCTTTATGCCGTGCCTCTCGCGATCGCAGGTGGGGTCGGCTTCGACTCCTTCTACATCCCTCCCACGCGCGAGTTCGGTGCCGGCCACTGGCAGAACTGGCTCGTGGTGTTCATCTACATCGCGCTGGGGGTTCTGATCGGTGTCATCGGAGCCCAGGCGCAGCGGCGCGCGGAAGTCTCGGAGCGAGAGCGCGGACGCCTCGCCGACGAACAGGCCGCGCTCCGGCGCGTGGCGATGCTGGTGGCCGAAGACGCCCCGTGGACCGAGCTGTTCGGCGCTGTCGCACGCGAGGTCGGCACGCTTCTCCGTGCGGATTTCTCGGCGATGGCGCGCTTTGAGGACAACGGCGTCTTCACCGTCGCGACCTGGGCCGCAGACGGGGAGCACCCGCCCGTCCCCGAACGCTGGGAGATGCAGGAGGGCGATCCCGCGACGACGATCGCCGAGACCAGGCGCGCCGCGCGCTGGAACGACTGGTCGGACGTCCCCGGCCCGATTGCGGAGTTCATCAGGCAGCTGGGCATACGTTGCTCGGTGGGCACGCCCATCGTGGTGCAGGGTCGGCTGTGGGGCGCTCTGGCAATCCACTCGAGACGGCCCGTGCCGCTGCCGTCGTCCACCGAGGAGCGGATGGCCCAGTTCACCGACCTCGTGGGAACCGCGGTCGCGAACGCGGAGGCGCGCGCCGAGGCGAAAGCGCTTGCCGACGAGCAGGCGGCGCTGCGGCGCGTGGCGACGCTGGTGGCGCGCGAAGCCCCACAGGCGGAGATCTTCAATGCGATCGCGAAGGAGCTCGCGGGGCTGCTGGGCGCGGAGGAGATGCGGATGCTGCGCTACGACGGCGACGAATCCGCGGTCGTGGTCGCCAGCTCGGGGGCGGTCAAGGCATTCGCGACCGGTGACAGTTATCCGCTGGCAGGCGAGAACGTCACCTCGCTGATCTTCCGCAGCGGCTCCTCCGCGCGCATAGACGGTTACGAGCACGCGAGCGGCGCAATTGCGGAGACGGCACGTGCTTCCGGACTTCACAGTGTCGTCGGTACGCCGATATGGGTGGAAGGCAGGCTGTGGGGGGCGATGGTCGCGGCCACGGATCGCGACGAGCAGTTGCCCGCCGATACCGAGTCGCGCCTCAGCCAGTTCACGGAGTTACTGGCCACCGCCATCTCCAACACCGAGACCCGCGGCGAGGTGGAGCGCCTCGCCGAACAGCAGGCTGCGCTGCGGCGAGTGGCTACTCTCGTGGCAAGGGAGGCGCCGCCGGCGGACGTCTTCGAGAAGGTCGTCGAGCAACTGGCCAACGTGCTCGGCGACGTCGACTGTTCACTCTGGCGCGACGACCACGACGGAACCGCGACGATGGTCGCCGTGTGGGGAGAGCGCCTCTCCTCGGCCGTTGGGGTCGGAAACCGGATGCCCGTGGATGGCAATGGCGTGGTGGCAACCGTGCTTCGCGAAGGACGACCGTTCCGAGTTCGCGGTTACGCTCACGCGACCGGCGCCATCGCCGAGCACGGTCACGCGTTGGGCATCCGCTCGGCGGTGGGTTGCCCGATCCTGGTGCGAGGGGAGATCTGGGGCGCTGTCGGCGCCGCGCGCTACGTGCAGGACGCGTTCGCGCCGGACGTCGAGAGTCACATTGCGCGGTTCGCCGAGCTGGTGGCCACGGCGATCGCCAACGCCGACGCGCGAACGGAGGTGGAGCGGCTCGCCAAACAGGAGGCCGCGCTGAGTCGGGTGGCGACGCTGGTGGCGGAGGGCGCTCCGCCCTCGGCCGTCCTCGACGCCGTGGCCGGGGAGATGCAGGCGCTCCTCGACGCTGATCAGGTCGCGCTGAACCGATTCGAGTCCGCCGACGAGATGACGGTGCTCGCACACCGCGGACTCGATGTGGGGCGAACGCCGGTGGGCTCGCGGGTGAGCACAGCGGGAGAGAGCGTCACGGCCGTGGTCCGGCGCACCGGGCGGCCGGCGCGGATGGACAACTACGACGGCGTCGAGGGTGCCATCGCCGAACTTGCCCGCGACACGGGTCTGCGCTGCAGCGTCTCCGCTCCGATCGTCGTGGACGGCAGGTTGTGGGGCTTGATCACTGCCAGCTGGAAGACTGCTACGTCGCCCCCGGCCGATACGGAGCAGCGCATGGTTCAGTTCGCCCAGCTGCTCGACACCGCCATCGCCAACGCCGACAGCCGCGAGCAGCTCATGGCGTCGCGAGCGCGCCTGGTCACCGAGGCGGACCACGCTCGTCGTCAGGTGGTGAGGGATCTCCACGACGGCGCACAGCAGCGGCTGGTGCACGCGATCGTCACCCTCAAGCTGGCTCAACGGGCGCTGCACGAGGGAGACGGAAAGACGGACGCGCTGGTGGACGAGGCGCTCGAGCATGCCGAGCGAGGCAACGCGGAGCTGCGCGAACTCGCGCACGGGATCCTCCCGTCGGTACTGACCCGCGGCGGCCTACGGGCGGGAGTCGACACCGTCGTGCAGCGGCTCGACCTCCCGGTGAGGGTCGACATCCCGGACGACCGCTTCCCGGCGGACATCGAAGCGAGCGCGTACTTTGTCGTGGCCGAGGCCCTTACCAACGTGGTGAAGCATTCGCACGCCGAGTCGGCGGAGGTCAAAGCCTCCGTGCGCGACGGCAGCCTCTACGTAGAAGTGCGCGACGACGGAGTCGGCGGCGCCGACGACACGGGTCACGGCCTCGTCGGGATGAACGACCGGGTGACCGCGCTCGGAGGGCGCGTGACGATCGAGAGTCCGACCGGCGCCGGCACCGTGCTTGTAGCGAGGCTGCCCCTGTCAGGCGGTTAGCGGCAGGCCGATGCCGCCCGCGGCCTCGTGCAGGGTGGTGACGCTGTGCTCGAAGGCGCGCCGCTCGTCCTCGGACATACTGGGCTCGAACTCGCCGCGCGCGCCCTGGCGCCCGACGATCGTGGGCAGCGCGATGGTCACCCCGTAGCGCTCGCGGTACGCGGCCACCGGCATCACGGCGCGCTCATCTCGCACGACCGCTTCAGTGATCCGCGCGCAGGCGACACCGATGCCGAACTGGCTTGCGCCGTTGCCCTCGATGATCGTGATGTTGGCGAAGCGGACCTCGCGCTCGATCCGCTGCTTCAAGTCGGCAATCGACCGCTGCTCGCCGAGCGCCTCACCAAGCGGCGTGCTCCCGACCCTCACCGACGACCAGAGCATCACCTCGGTGGTGCCATGCTCGCCGACGACGAGCCCATCCACCGCGGACGGATGAACGCCCAGCTCCGCCGCGACGTGTGTACGCAAGCGCAGCGTGTCGATGGTCGTGCCGGTGCTGAGCACGCGGTCGTGACCGGCGAGCGCGCGGGTGAGGTCCGCCAGTGGATCGGGCGGATCCGTGACCGCGATCAGCACAGCGCCGGGCGCCGCCTGGACGATGCGCGGGACGACGTCCCGGTAGACCTCGGCGTTCGTCTCGAGCAGGCGGAGCCGGCCGCTGCGGTCGTTGCGGTCCGTTGCGCCGCCGCCCTTCTCGTTCACGCCGGCGCAGATCAGCACCACGTCTGCGCCGGCGAGGTCGCGCCAATCACCGGAGTCGATGGCGAGAGTCGGCGACAGAGGCAGGCCGTAGCGCATGTCGGTGGCCACGCCGGTGGCGCGCTCGGGCGTGCGATCGACCAACACGATCTCGCGTGCCGAGCCACGCAGGACGAGCGCGAAGGCGCACGCCTGGCCCACGCCCCCAACTCCGACTACTCCGACCTTGCTCATGGTGCCCAGCTTGGCCGTGCGCTCGCGAGCGGCCGAGCCATCACGCCGCCATTCCCTGTTCCGCGGCCATGTGGCAGAGCACCTGAAACAGACCGGAAATGTCGCGCCGCCCGTAGCCGAGTTCCTGCCCGACGCTGAGCACCTCGTCTGCGCGCCCCGCGCTGGGCAGCGGCACCTGAAGCTGCCGCCCCGTCTCGAGCGCGAGCTCCAGGTCCTTCTGCATGAAGTCGATGTCGAACCAGGCATCGTCCCGGGGCTCGAGCATGAGCGGCGCGCGCGCCTTCAGCATCGGCGACGCGATCGCGCTGCTCGTCATCACTTCGAGCGCGGTCTCGCTGTCGATTCCGGAGCGCAAGGCGAGCAGGAAGCCCTCGGCGAAGGCC
Organism: Thermoleophilaceae bacterium; assembly: GCA_036494715.1. Classification (GTDB taxonomy): domain Bacteria; phylum Actinomycetota; class Thermoleophilia; order Solirubrobacterales; family Thermoleophilaceae; genus JAICJR01. Next base: position 72,154 of record DASXNY010000150.1, on the reverse strand, counting down.
AGCATCTGCACGCCCAGGCTGTCGTTTATGGCGAGCTTCAGCACGAGGGCCTGGTCGTTGTCGCCAACGTGGCGAACCGTCCCGAGCACCCGCAGAATCGGCTCGACCCTGGCGAACGCCTGCCGGTCCCCGCCGACCATGATCGTGAGTGCGCCGGATTGCGCTTGGGGGACGCTGCCCGACACGGGCGCCGCGAGCATCGCGGCCCCGCGCGCTTGCACGCGCCGGGCCGTGCCGCGGGCCACGACCGGGCTCACCGTGCTGACGTCCACCCACACCGTCTCGGCCGACAGGCCGGCAAACACGCCGTCCGGTCCGGAGGAGGCGGCGGCCAGAGCATTGTCGTCCGGGAGGGACGTGAACAGCACCTCGGTGCTCTCGGCCACCTCCCGAGCGCTGTCCCGCCAGTCGAGCCCCTGGTCGATCAAGGCCTGAGCGTGCTCCCTGGTGCGGGAGGTGCCGGAGACGCTGTAGCCCGCATCCATCAGCCGCCCCGCCATGCTCCCGCCCATGTGGCCGAGGCCGACGAAACCAATTTTGTTCAGCGTGCCCATGTCAAGCTCTCCCTTCAATCTCGGCGATGTCGTCAGTGCTGAGCCCGAGGTTCGCCGTGCCGGCAATCGGGCCCACCTGATCCGGCGGGGAGTAGACGATCACGCCAATCCCGCCGCGCTCGCAGTAGGGCAGGATCTCCTCCTCGGCCTCGCGGACGAGCAGCGAGTACTGCGGCTGGACTGTCTCCACGGGCGCGATCTCCTGGATCCGGCGGAGCTCGTGGACGTGGAAGTTGGAGAGGCCGATGTGACGGACGAGTCCCTGGTCCTTGAGCTCCGCGAGGGCCGCCCAGCCTTCCTCGATATCGGGTTCCGGGATCGGCCAGTGGATCTGGTAGAGGTCGATCGCGTCGATCCCCAGACGCTCGAGGCTCGCCTCGGCCTCGCGCAGGAGCGACTCGCGTTTCAGGCTGTGCTCGATTCGCCTTCCCGGCCCCTCGAGCAGCGCCGTGTCGAACTCAGTTTCCTGCACTTTGAATCTCCTTCATCCGTCGTGTGAGAACGCAGCATCCCGCCGTGCAGCGGTGGGTCAATCGGAGATCGCGTACGTGTGATCGTCCGGCAGGCTCAGTCGGTGATCCGCACGACGCTGGTCGTGAAGGTCGGGATCTTGTTGCCGTCCTCGTCCTCGCCCCAGCGTTTCTGCGCGGTCAGACGTGCGCGCAAGACGGCGGTGTCTGCTCCGTCGAGGGCCGTGAGTGCGGCGGCGCCGCTCAGGTGCTGACTCCCCGACCGCACGCCGGTCGCCGCGGACAACAGCGCGATGCCGTCGGTGCCGGCGAGCTGCACCGCTTGGCGCTTGAGCCTCTTGGGCACGCCGCATACCTCCTCGATCGAGATCGGCAGCTGGTCGCCGTCCGCGCCGTCGAGCGACGTGTCGAGCGTGAAGATGTGCTTGTAGAACGCGCTGCTGAAGTTGAACGAGCCGCCGTCGCCGCCGCTTGCATGCGCGCCGGCTTCCTCGGCTCCGACGCAGTTCTTCGCCCCCATCGCCGGCGCGGGCGCGCTGAAGAGCAAGGCACCGACCGCGGCGATCACCAGGGGCACGACTCGCATCGCCGGACCGTACGCCGCGCTGAGCCGATTACCGATCGCGAAGCCTGTTCGGCCGATAGCTCCCTACGCTCGAAGCCGCGGCACGCCGTGGAACCCTCGATCCATGACCACAGACATGAGCGGGAACACGAACGGCCACATCGACTCGACCAACTTCCACGTGTCGAAGACGATGGCCGCGGCGGTGGTGGAAGTTGAGCCGGGCTGCCTGCGCGAGCTGCACTGGCATCCCAATACCGACGAGTGGCAGTACTACCTCTCGGGGCAGGGACGGATGACGGTCTTCGCCTCGAGCGGCAAGGCGCGCACGTTCGACTACCAGGCCGGCGACGTGGGCTACGTCCCGTTCGCCATGGGCCACTACGTGCAGAACACCGGTGACGAGCCGCTGGTCTTCCTGGAGATGTTCAGGAGCGACCACTTCGCCGACATCTCGCTGAACCAGTGGATGGCCCTGATCCCTCCGGAACTCGTCCAGGCGCACCTGAACCTCGACAGCCAGACGATGGACGCGCTGTCGAAGGCCAAGCCGATCATCGTCCGCTGACATGGCCACCGCGGAGAGTGCTGTTGGACGCAGGGTCGCCCGGCTTGACGACACGCAGGTCCGGGACCTCCTGCTCGCCGGCTTGACGCTGTCGAGCGGGTGCGTGGACGCGATCAGCTGGTTCGGACTGAGTAAGGTGTTCTCGGCCTTCATGACGGGGAACCTGGCGTTCCTCGGTTTCCGGCTCGGCGGCGGTGCCGGGCCGTCGGTGCCGCGCGTGCTCGCGGCGACCGCCGCCTTTGCTGCCGGAGCCGCGCTGGCGGCCCGGATCGTGCGCCGTCCGCATAACCCCGACGCGCTCTGGCCGCGCGGCGTGTCCGCCGCGCTGGCGGTCGGCGTGGCCGCCCAGGCGGCATTCCTCATCTTCTGGCTGGTTGTCGGCGCGAAACCGGCCAGCGCCTCTGCCGATGTGCTGATTGCCTTCTCCGCACTCGCGATGGGTATCCAGACTGCCGCGATTTTCTCGCTCGGCGTTCGCGCCGCCTTCACCACCGCCGCCACCGCGACGCTCATGGTGCTGATGGGCGACCTGGCCGGCTGGAAGCAGACGAGCGGCGAGCGCGCCCGCTTGGCGACGACCCTCGTCGCCCTGGTCGGCGGAGCCGTCGCAGGCACCCTGCTCATGTCGCACGCGACGAGCTGGGCGCCTGCGTTTCCGCTGCTGATCACGGCCGCGGTGCTGGTCGCTGCGGCGGTCCGCCTCCGCGCCAGGTAGGGCTGGCCCGACCGCCGTGTCCGGCGCGGCCGAGGGCGGACTAGGGAGCGGCGGAGCGCAATCTCGGGCGCGGGGGTATTCAGCGGAGCCCGTCGCTGCGGGACAGTGAGGCCATGAACGAGCGACGCCCCACCCTCAGCCTGGTCGCCCCGGTCAGCGGGCTGCCGAGCAACGTGATCGTCCTTCCGCTTGAATCGACGATCCCTCCGGAGATGACTCTCCACGAGTGGCGGCAGCGCAAGCTGGCGAGCGCGGCGAAGCGGCGCCGGCGCCGCCAACTCTTCTCCCGGCCTGCAGGCGAGGCCGCCTGATGTGCGAGCACCTGTACGACTCGACGTCGCGTTACGACGCGGACCGAAAGCTCCTCACGTTCCTGCTGGTTTGCCCGGTATGTGAGATCGAGGAGATCGTGCAGACGCTCGAATACGCGCCCACCCCCAAGGCGCACGCGCCGGCCGCCACACCCCTGGCGGCCGGCGCGTTTGGCTAGACGCGGGGCGTCAGCTGCCGCCGAGCAGCCGCTCGGCCACCCGCTCGACCGTCGCGGCCGGAATCGCGAAGCCGATCCCCGGCGCCTGGGCTCCGCCCATCTCCGGGTCGACCGCGGCCAGCGTCGGGATTCCTATGACCTGGCCGGAGAGGTTGGCGAGCGCGCCGCCGGAGTTGCCCGGGTTGATAGCGGCGCTGGTCTGAATCGCGGGCGACAGCGCGACGCCGTTGCCCTCGCCGACCGAGTCCCTGATCGAGGACACGATTCCCTGGGTCACGCTCGAGCGCAGTCCCAGCGGATTTCCGATCGCGAGCACCAGATCGCCGACCTGTGGTTGGGGCGAAGCCGCGAACGTGGCAGCAGGCGGACTGGCGCCGGCGACGTGCACCACCGCGAGGTCGTGCGAAGTGTCCGCTCCCACGAGCGTCGCGGGGTGGCGATCTCCGCTGGGCAGGGTCACGACGAAGCGCCGCGAGCCTTGGACGACGTGGGCGTTCGTGACAACGTCGCCGTGGCCGTCGAACACCACTCCCGAGCCGAGGCCGGTGTTGCTTTGAATCTGGACCACCTGCGGCGAAACCGTCTTCACCACCTGCGTGAAGCTCTGCTGAAGACCGGCGAACGGATCCACGCTTGGCGTGGCGGAGGCGGACGCGGAGGCGGAGGCGGCGCGAGGCGAACCGGAGCTGCCGCAGCCGCTGACGAGCACCAGAGTCGCGAGCACCGAGTAGAGCGCCGCCACGGCGGCGCCTCTGCGGATGAGACTGCTTCCCGTCATGTTGGTTCCTTGTGTGGTGGATAGAGAGTTCCGCTAAGCGTGGGCGCCGAATGCCGGCCGGTGATCGGCGCTCGCTTCCGCGCGATCGGATAAAGCGATCACGCCGACGACGCGCCGCCGGAAGCTCTGGGGGTGTTCTCCATACGGGTAGTTCTCGTGTGCCTCACGGCCGGCACCGGCCTGGTCGATGCCGTCTGTTACCTGGGGATGGGCCACGTGCTCGTGGCCAATATGACCGGGAACGTCGTGTTCCTGGGCTTCGCGCTGGCCGGCGCGAAAGGCTTTTCGATCGCCTCGTTTCTGGTCGCTATCGCTGCTTTCCTCGCCGGCGCCGCGACGGGCGGCCGGCTCAGCGTCGAGCTGGGGCAAACGCGGAGGCGGTGGCTGGTCGCCGCCTCGGGGCTCGAGGCGGCGCTGGTCGCGGCCGCCGCCATCGCCACGGCCGCGGGTGCCCTTGGACCGACGGGAGCGGCGCGCTTCGGGGTGATCGCGCTGCTGGGCGCGGGGACCGGCCTGCAAAACGCGACGGTACGTCGCCTGGCGATCGCCGATCTGACGACGACGGTCTTGACGTTGACGATCACGGGCCTGGCGGCCGACTCGTCGCTCGGCGGCGGGAATAACCCGAGAGCCGGTCGGCGGCTCGTGTCGGTGACCGCGATGCTGGTGGGCGGCCTGGCCGGCGGGCTGCTGATGTTGAACGAAGGCTTCACCACGACCCTCTGGGTGCTGGCGGGGCTCTTCGCGGTGGTGGCCGCGGGGTTCGCTGCCTTTGCCGAGGACCCGGCCCCCGAGGCAGCCGGCTAGCTGCGCGCGTTGCGCAGATATGTCACGGCGGCGAGCACTCGCCGGTGGCCGCTCGGGCCGGCGTCGAGGTGGAGCTTGTGGAAGATGCTCGTCACGTGCTTCTCGACCGCCGCGGGAGTGACCACCAGCGCGTCGGCGATGCCCTGGTTCGACTTGCCCTCGGCGAGCTGCGCGAGGACGTCGCGCTCGCGGGGGCTCAGGTCGTCAAGCGGTCCCTCGCGCCGGCGCCGCCCCAGCATGCGCGCGACGACCTCCGGGTCGAGCGCGCTTCCCCCGGCGGCGACTCTGGCCACCGCGTCGGTGAATGCGTCGACGTCGCCCACGCGCTCCTTCAGCAGGTAGCCCACGCCTTCTGCGCTGTCCCCAATGAGGTCGGCGGCGTACTGGTCGTCGTAGTGCATGGACAGCACGAGCACGCCGATATCCGGCAGGCGCTCGCGAAGCTCGAGCGCGGCGCGCAGGCCGTCGTCGCCGTGACCGGGCGGCATCTGGATGTCGACCACCGCCACGTCCGGCCGGTGTGCCAGCACCTTTCGCAGGAACGCCTCGGCGTCGCCCGCCTGGCTGACAACGTCGAAGCCCGCGTCCCCCAGGATCCGCGCGATGCCTTCACGGAGGAGGACGTCGTCCTCGCCGATGACGACCCGTAAAGGCTCCGTGTCCGTCACGAGGCCACCGTACTCCTCACTCCGACGCGGGTCCAGTGTGCTTCTAGTCACGGCCGAAGTGGCGAGACAGCGATCCGTTTGTGAGCTGGTCCTTGGGCACGAACGGAATCGCTAGGACGCCGGAGCGGGATGCGATGGCGCCTCCGGCATCGGCGTCGCTCGATGTCAACACCACGGTCGGCCCCCACGGCAGGCCCGCGAGCTCATAGGCGAGGTCGATCCCGTCGCGGTCTGGCAGACCGACGTCGACGAGTGCGCCCTCGGGCCGCACGCTCTCCGCGAGCGTGACGGCGGTTTCGGCGTCGGGCGCGCGCCCCACGACCTCGATTCCGAGACCGGTGAGAACACGTGCCGCCAGGGCCAGGAAGGCCGGATCGTCGTCCACGACGAGAACCGTAGACACCATTTGGAGCGGATCATGTCAGCTGGCGCAAGCCGCGAAGGTAGGGCCAACCCGAGACTCAAATCCCCTGTCTTAGGTAGGGCTGACCAGAGGTCGCGCTCTGATTCACCGGAAATGAGTCTCTGGCACGGGGGTATGTGCGCGCGGATCCGCGACAGGCAAAGTGCGCAGCGTCCCCGAGAAGAGGTCTTCAGATGGAGCTTCGTCATCTCAGATATTTCGTCGCCGTCGCGGAGGAGCTGCACTTCCGGCGGGCGGCGGAACGCCTCCACGTCGCCCAGCCCGCCGTGAGCGAGCAGGTGCGCAAGCTGGAGGACGAGCTGGGCGTGAAGCTCCTCGAGCGGACACACCGCAGCGTGTCGCTGACCGATGCCGGGGCCGCGATGCTGGAGCACGCGCGCGTCGTGCTCAGGCTGGCGGACGCCGCGCAGCGAGCCGCGCGCGATGCCAGCGCGCGCACCACCGCGCGCCTGAGGATCGGCTACACGACCGCAGCACTTCCCTCGAGCGTGCCCCGGGCGCTGCATCGCGTCGCGTCCGCCGGGCACATCGAGACGACCCTCGAGCCCGGCTCCCGCCGCGACCTCGTCGAGGCCGTCCGCGACGAGCGCCTTGATGCGGCGATCGTCCCGCTGCCCGTGGCGGCCAACGGCTTGCGCGTGACCGAGCTCGCCGAACAGGGCGCCGTTGCAGCCGTCGCGATCGGGCACGACCACGCGACCAGGAGCGCGATCAATCTCGAGCAGGTCGCCCCCGAGCGGCTGCTGCTCCTGCCGCGCGACGCCAACCGGCCGTTCCACGACGCCGTCGTGGCGGCGTGCCACGACGCCGGCCTCTCGCCGACGCTGGTGGAGCTCGCGGACGCGGACGTCGAGCAGGCGCTGCTCATGGTCGCCTCCGGGGCGGGCATGGCACTGTTGCCGGAGTCGGTGGCCGAGCGCTACCTGGCGCCCGGCGTGCGCTTCCTCCCGCTCGAGGGTGCGCGGCCGGTGTTCTCGACCGGAGTGTTGACCCGGCGCGAGAGTGAGCACCTGCCCACCGCCGCATTCGTCCACGCGCTGAGCCGAGGCATCCGGCGGCCCGCGCCGCAGCCCGCCCAGCCGGCGGCCGTGCCCGTCTTGGCGCTGGCCGGCTGACGAATCGGGGCGCGACATGCTCGGCAAGCTCGTCGTAGTAGGCATCTCGAGTCGCACGTGCCCGGTTGCGAGGCGCGAGCTGCTCGCGCTCGACCCCGCCGAGGCTGGGGCCCTCGCGGTTCGCGCCGCCGCCTGCCCAGGCGTTCACGAGGCGCTGGTGCTCTCGACGTGCGAGCGCACGGAGCTATACGGAATTGCGGCCGTCCCGGAACTCGGCCAGTTGACGCTGCGCGATCAGCTCGAGCAGCTCGGAGGCTCGCTCGCTGCGCACGAGCTGAATGCCGCGTCCGGCCAAGCCGCCGCGGAACACCTCATGCGCGTGGCCTCCGGGCTCGAGTCGTCCGTGCCCGGCGAGTTCGAAATTCTTGGCCAACTGCGCCGCGCCGGCGAGCTCTGCCGCGAACGGCGCGCAAGCGGGCCCATGCTCGAGCGATTGGTTCGTGATGCCGTTGCCGCCGGCAGGCAGGTGCGCGAGGCCACGGATATCGCCCGCGGCAAATACTCGCTGAGCTCCGTAGCCGTCGACCTCGCCTGCCGCCTTACCGCCGGCGCCGACGCCCGTGTCCGCGCGCTCGTGATCGGCAGCGGCGACGCCGGCTCGCTGGTGGCCCGCGGCTTGAGCGCCCACGGTGTGCACGTACGCCTGGCTGCCCGGCACCGCTCCGAGCGTGCGCGTCGGCTCTCCGGCGAGATCGGGGCATCAACAGTCGACCTCGGGGAGCCTCTGTTCGACGCGCTCGTCGAGTCGGATGTGGTGATCTCCTCCACCGGCGCACCGCACAGACTCGTGCCGAGCGAGACGCTCGTCGACGTGAGCGAGAGGCGCGCCGGACGGCAGCTGCTCGTGATCGATCTCGCGATGCCCCGGGACTTCGATCCGGACGCGAGGTCGATCGACGGGATACGTCTGTACGACCTCGATGACCTGCGTGAGGTCGTGGGCGCAACGATCGCGCAGCGCCGTTGCGCGGTGCAAGCCGCGGAGGCGATCGCGTCGGAACAGGCGGAGGCCTTTTCGCAGTGGATGTCGGCGCTCGGCGCGGTGCCCACGATCAAGCAGTTGCGAAGCCACACCTTGCGATCGGTGCTCGAAGCGCTGCGCCGAACCGACCTCGCATCGGGTGCCGACGAGCGGGCTCTCCAACGTGCGAGCCAGACAATCGCCGCCGGTCTGCTGCACACGCCAACGGTCCGGTTGCGCGCCGCCGCCGAGATCGGCGACGCCGACGGGCTGACGCGGACCGTACGAACCCTTTTCGCACTCGACTAACCGAACTCGAACCCAGGAGACGGAAAAATGGCCAGTACCGCCATCCACCCCGACCTCGCGGCGCCAGTGATGCCGCGTGCACATGCCCACGCACCCGAGAGCCGTGGTCCGGCCGCCTTCGCGGCCGAGGCGATCGGCACCTTCATACTCGTGTTCTTCATCTGCGGGGTCCTGTCCGTGGGGAATGCCGGCGTACTTCAGCTCGATATCGCCGGGCTCGGTCTGCTCCATGCACTCACGCTGATGGTGCTGGTGTACGCGCTCGCGGGCACTTCGGGCGCCCACTTCAACCCCGCCGTGACCGTGGGGATGCTGGCCGTTCGGCAGATTCGCGCGCGCGACGCCGTCACCTACATCACCTGCCAGTTGATCGGAGGCGTCCTCGCGGGGCTGTTGGTGCTGCTGCTCTTCCACCACGCCGGCGCCTCGGTGAACTACGGCGCGACCGCGGTCAACGGCAAGGTGCTCGCGCACGGCTCGGCCTGGCTCGGCGCAATCGCCGAGGCTCTGGGGACCTTCATGCTCGTGTGGGCGGTCATGGCCGTGGCCGTGAATCCGCGTGCTGAGCGCCACGTTGCCGGGCTCGCGATCGGCGCGGCGCTGGGACTCGCGGTCATGGTGTTTGGTCCCGCTACGGGTGGCGGCTTCAACCCCGCTCGCTGGTTGGGGCCGGCCGTTGCCTCCGGCGCCTTCTCGAACTCCTGGATCTACATCGTTGGTCCCGTGGCCGGCGCTGTGGCCGCGGCCATCGGCTACCGGACGCTCGTGCTCGAGAGGCAGGCCCCCGAAATCGGGCTCACCAATGGAGCGACGAATGGCGGCTCGCCTGATCGCTGAACCGGATCGAACGATCAGCGTGGCCGCTTGGCATCGCCCGGCCCGCCCGTAATTTCCCCACCACCACGACGCAGAGGAACTCCACATGAGCGAGAAGCAGCAGCCGCCCGTGACCACCACCGACTCCGGCATTCCGGTGACAAGCGACGAGAATTCGCTCACCGTCGGCCCGAACGGCCCGACGGTGCTGCACGACGCGCATCTCGTCCAGAAGATGCAGCACTTCAACCGCGAGCGCGTGCCCGAGCGCGTGGTTCACGCCAAGGGCAGCGGAGCGCATGGCTTCTTCGAGGTGACTGAGGACGTCGCCCAGTGGACGAGCGCCAGCTTCCTGTCCGAGGTCGGCAAGCGCACGCCCATGTTCGCCCGCTTCTCACAAGTCGCGGGAGAGCTCGGCAGCGCCGACACGGTGCGGGACCCGCGCGGCTTCGCGCTCAAGTTCTACACGGACGAGGGCAACTACGACCTGGTCGGCAACAACACGCCGACGTTCTTCGTGCGCGACGCGATCAAGTTCGAGGACTTCATCCGCTCGCAGAAGCGGATGCCGGACACCGGACTGCGCTCCAACGACGCGCAGTGGGACTTCTGGACGCTGTCGCCGGAGACCGCGCATCAGGTCGCGGTGCTCATGTCGGACCGCGGCACGCCGCGCAGCTACCGCCGGATGAACGGCTACAGCAGCCACACGTACTCGTGGATGAACGCGGCGGGCGATCGGTTCTGGGTCAAGTACCACTTCAAGACGGTCCAGGGCATCGCGAACTTCACGCTCGCGGAGGCCGACGCGATGGTTTCCGAGGACCCGGACTTCCTCCGTCGCGACCTGTGGGACGCGCTCGCGGCGGGCGACGCGGCGGAGTGGCGGCTCGAGATGCAGATCATGCCCTTCGAAGACGCCGCGGACTACCGCTTCAACCCGTTCGACCTGACCAAGGTCTGGCCGCACGCCGACTACCCGCCGATCACGATCGGCCGCATGGTGCTCGACCGCAACCCGGAGAACCACTTCGCGGAGGTCGACCAGGCAGGGTTCGCGCCGGCACGGCTCGTGCCGGGGATCGGGCTCAGCCCCGACAAGATGCTGATGGGCCGCATCTTCTCTTACCACGACACCCATCTGCACCGGATCGGAGCGAACTACGAGCAGTTGCCGATCAACGCGCCGAAGTCGCCCGTCCACTCCTACAGCCGTGACGGAGCGATGACCTACCGTCACCCGGGATCGCAGCCGGTTTACTCGCCGAACTCCTACGGCGGGCCACAGGCAGACCCGTCCAAGGAGCTGCCCGGCTGGTGGGTCGAGGGCGGCGAGATCGGCCGCTACGCCTACGAGAAGCACCGCGACGACGACGACTTCGTCCAGCCGCGCGCGCTCTACCGCGACGTCATGCGCGACGAGGACCGGGCGCACCTGGTGTCGAACATCGTCGCCCATGCAAGCGACGACGTGTCGCACGACGTGCAGCGCCGCGTGGTCGCCTACTGGGCAGACGTCGATGCCAACCTCGGGGCCCGCGTAGCGCAAGGGCTTGGCCTGGCTGGTCGCTCGATCGGCGAGGCAGCGTGAGCCGGCCGTGAGCACGATCGAAACGACAATCGCCGGGATCCGGATTCCCGACAGCGCGCTCGCTCGCGACGTGACGCAGTTCGTGCAGGACGTGGAGTCGCCACTGCTGTACGACCACTCGCGCCGCGTCTTCCTGTGGGCTTCCATGCAGGGCGAGCAGCACGGCTTGTGGTTTGACCCGGAGCTGCTCTACGTCGGCGCGATGTTCCACGACGTCGGGCTCGTGGAAGGCCACCGCTCGCCCGACGAGCGCTTCGAGATCGACGGCGCCAACGCCGCCCGGGCCTTCCTCGAGGAGCGCGGCCTCGCCGACGGGCAGATCACGACCGTGTGGGACGCCATCGCCCTGCACACGACGCCGGAGATCCCGAGGTACAAAGCGCCGGAGGTCTGGCTCGTGACGCTCGGTGTCGAGTTCGACGTCCTGGGGCTCCACCTCGACGATGTGTCCGCCGAGCGGCAGACCGAGGTGGTCGCAGCCCATCCTCGCAGCGGATTCAAGACCGGCATCGCGGACGCGTTCTTCGAAGGCATGCGGGACAAGCCCGAGACCACTTTCGGCACGATGAACACCGACGTCCTCGAGGCGCGGCTCGCCGGCTACTCGCATCCGAACTTCTGCGACCTCATCGCGAATTCACGACTGGAGGGCTGAGGTCATGGAGCCGATCCTCACCGACACCATCAGATTCCGAGTCGCGCGCGTGATCGCGCAGCGCAACGCCTACTTGGAGCAGCGCGACCGGCTGGCGAGCGCGATCGCCGACCACTGCTCGCGTCATCCGCATGAGGCGCACGACGCGGACAGCCAGCTTTGGGAGGCGTTCGAGTACGTGATGGGACGTAGGCCGGGCGGTCTGAAGCGCCCGGCCGTGCGCCCCTAGAACCGAACGGACGCGGCCAGTGGCCGCGGAGGAACGAGGGGTGAGGCAATGTCGGACGGCGAGCTGATCCTCGTTGTCGGTGGGCTGCTGACCGCGGCGATCGCCGCGTCGCTGGCCGCCTCGCGCCTGCGCGTCCCCGCGCTCCTGCTGTTCCTGGCGCTCGGGATGGCGATCGGCTCCGACGGCGCCGGCTGGATCCAGTTCGACGACTACTCGCTGGCCCGCCGCATCGGCGCGATCGCGCTGGCATTGATCCTGTTCGACGGCGGGCTCAGCTCTTCGCTCGAGGAGCTCCGGGAGGTGATGGGCCCCGCACTGCGGCTGGCCTTCGGCGGCACCCTGATCACGGCGCTCGTCACCGGCGTCGTCGCGACCGCTGTACTGGGGCTGCCGCCGCTGGAGGGCATGCTGCTCGGCTCGATCATGGCGTCCACCGACAGCGCCGCCGTGTTCGGGCTCTTGCGCGGCACCTCGCTGCGGCGCAAGGTCAAGCTCACGCTGGAGGGCGAGGCGGGCTTCAACGACCCGGTCGCCATCCTGCTCGTGCTCGGCTTTCTCGACTGGATCGATAACCCGGGCTACGGCGTGCTGAACATGATCGTCCTGTTCCTGCGGGAGATGTCGTCGGGGGCCATCGTCGGTTTGGTGGTGGGCCGGCTCGCTGTCTGGACGCTCCGGCGCTTCCGGCTCCCCACGCCGGGCCTATACCCGGTGGCCTCCTGCGCGGCGGCAGCCGTCTCCTTCGGCCTCGCGGAGACCCTCGGCGGCTCCGGCTTCCTGGCCGTGTACCTCTGCGCGCTGCTGCTCGGCGGGGCACCGATCGCGGCCAAGCAGACGATCGCCACGTTCCACCAGGGGCTGGCGTGGCTGGCGCAGATCGCCCTGTTCCTCACCCTCGGCCTGCTCGTCTTCCCATCGCAGCTCGGCTCGGCCGTGGTTCCGGGGCTCGTGCTCGCCCTCGTCCTCGCTTTCTTCGCGCGGCCGATCGCGACGCTGCTCGTGACCGCCGGCGGACGCTTCGACGCCGCCGAACGGCTGCTGCTTTCCTGGGCGGGGCTGCGTGGCGCGGTGCCGGTGGTGCTGGCCACGTTTGCCGTCACTCGACACGTCCCAGGCAGCCTCGCCTTCTTCAACATCGTCTTCTTCACGGTGCTCGTGTCGACGCTCGCGCAGGGCACCACGCTCGAGCCGCTGGCTCGGGCGTTCGGCCTCACCAGTCGCGAACCGCCGCTTCCGCGTCCGCTCACGGAGTACGGAACCATCGGCCGCCTCGGCGCCGAGGTGATGGAGTACTCCGTGAGGTCGAGCGACAGCATCGTCCGCCTACCGGTGCGCGATCTCGGGCTGCCGCACGACGCGACCCTGAACGTGATCGTCCGGGGCGACCAGGCCGTGGCGCCGCGCGGCGACACGCACGTCGAGCCCGGCGACACCCTGCACCTCCTGGTGCGCAGCGAGGCGGCGGGCGGCGTCCAGACGCTGCTCGAACGCTGGCGCGGCGGTGAGGCAGAGCTGCCTGATCCGGAGTATGTGGTCGACGAACCCGCGACCCTGCTCGCCCAGCCCTGGACGGCCGCGGACGGCGACCCGTGCGATCCCGAGCTCGTGGCCGGCGTGCCGGTCGTGGAGCTCGTGCAGGCGCGCGGCGATGCCGGCGGCGCACTCGTGGTGCTCGAGGACGGCCGCGCGGCGCTCACCGGAACTTCGCTCGTGGCCGGTTCGGCGGACCAGGTGCGCGGCTATGCGAGCCGGCGCCTGACTCGCGCGCGCGATCAGGCCGAAGAGGAGTGGTGGCGCGAGGTTGTGGCCGCGCTCGGCTGAGTCGCGCTCAGACGGACTCGGCGGCCAGCACGATCGCGATCAGGACCGACACCACCACGATGATCAGCACGGTCCACCACAGCACGCGCTCTGGCATGAGCGCGTCGCGGTAGTTGTCCGTACCCGGCGGCGGCGACAGTGAGCCCGGGGTCCAGATGGTGGATTGAGCCGGCGGCGCCTGTGTGGCGTACGCGGGAACGGGCGGCTGAGGTGGCATGGCGGGGTCGTAATGGAAGCCGTTTGTCGAGCCGTTTGTCGAGGGTGCCTGCACCGGTTGCGTGAGTACGGGCGTCGGCAGCGGCTCCGTCTGGGCCGGCGGTGGTGTCGGCAGCGGCTGCGTCAGCGCCGGTGACGGCAACGGGTCAGTCCGCTCCGGCGCAGGGGGCGGCTCGTCGGCGTCGGGGAGCTTCAGCTGGACCACCGGACTGAAGTCCACGGCCTCGCGCTGAATGGCATATGTGTAGAGGAGCCCGAGCGCCGCCACCACGTGCCTGATCGGTTCGAGCTCGACTCCGGAGGTGTGGAGCTCGTCCACCATCGCCTGCACCTGGCGGCGCCGCACGTCCTCGACCAGCATCATGCCGAGCTGGGCGTCCACGTAGGTGAGCGACTCGCGCAGCTCTGCCACGCGCGACGGCAGGTATTCCAGTCCGTCGCGATCACGGGCCGTTCCGTTCTCGGCGGCCGCGACGAACTCGTCGATCAGCGCGCCAAGCCGGCCGTCCTCGCGCGCGACGGTGCGTGCGGCTTCAAGTGTGTCCTGCTGGTCGCGGAGCCACTCGCGCGCCTCGGCGACCGTCTGGAAGTCGGGGCTGAGCACCCGGCGGCCCGTCTCCGGATCGCGGGCGCTGGCGCGGTATCCCAGCGGTCCGCAGGCGCAACGGTGGCCCTCGCGCACCGGGCACGAGTCGGCATGTCGAGCGAATACGCCCGGCCACTCCGTTCTCCAGTCGTACGCCATGCTCACGCGGCGAGCTGCGGGACCAGCCGTAGCCGGTCACCTCTCGCCTGGAGGTTGTCCGCGGCCCATTCGTACATGGCCATCAGCGGCGAGGTGATGCTCCATCCGAGTGGGGTGAGCGAGTACTCGACTCGCGGCGGAACCTCCGGGTAGACGGTGCGCTCGACCAGCCCGCTCTGCTCGAGCTTTCGAAGCGTGCGCGTGAGGACCTTCTTCGAGACCTCCCCCACCTCGTAGTACACCTCGCTGTAGCGCCGCCTCCCGTTGGCGAGCAGGTAGAGCACCTCGATCGTCCATTTACCGCCGAGCAGCTCCAGGACTGCGCGCGTACCGGCGATCATCTCGAACTCGGAGGGCTCCCCATGCATGCCCCTAAGGGTCGCGACCTGGGAAGCGAGTTCAAAAGAACCCTCCGATCGCGCGATCCACGCTGCCGATCAGCGAGCGATAACGGACGCTTATCGTGCGGTCGGCAACGGCGCTTGTGGGATGCGGCGGGCGGCCGCATCGTTGTCGGCGTGAGCAACCCAGCGCCCCAGGGCATACCGGGCGCGAGGAGGGTGGTTGGTCGCTATGAGCTGCTCAACGAGCTCGGCCGCGGCGGCATGGCCACCGTCTATCTCGCGCGCCAGATCGACCTCGACCGCCTCGTCGCCCTCAAGGAACTCGACTCGCTTCGGACGCCCGACGCGCTGTTCGCAAAGCGTTTCCTCCGCGAGGCGCGGCTGGCGGGATCGCTCAGCCACCCGAACATCGTCACGGTCCACGACTACTTCGAGCAGGACGGCGCGCCCTACATTGCCATGGAGTACGTCGAGCGCGGCTCGCTGCGGCCATACGTCGGCAGGCTGTCGCTGGCCCAGATCGGCGGACTGCTCGAGGGTGTACTCGCCGGGCTGAGCCTCGCCGAGCGGCAGTGCATCGTCCATCGGGACCTGAAGCCCGAGAACATCATGGTCACTGGGGAAGGGAGGGTGAAGATCGCCGACTTCGGGATCGCACGCGCCACGAGCACGGTGCGCAACACTGCCGCGCTCACCTCGACGGGCACCGCGGTCGGCACTCCCAACTATATGGCGCCCGAGCAGGCGCTGGCCGAGCAGATCGGGCCATGGACCGACCTCTACGCGCTCGGCATCGTCGCCTTCGAGCTCTTCGTGGGCAGGCTTCCCTATGCCGACTCGGGCGAGCCGATGAAGATCCTGCTGCGCCAGGTCAACGAGCCGATTCAGCCGCCGATCGAGCTGGTGCCGGATCTCGAGCCGCGCCTCTCCGACTGGATCGTCGACCTCACGGCAAAGGAGCCGGCGGAACGCCCCCAGTCTGCCGCGGAGGCCTGGGATGTGCTCGAGCCGACGCTGATCGAGCTGCTCGGACCACGCTGGCGGCGCGGCTCCGCGCTGCCCGCGCTCGATGGGGCGGGGCGGGCCCCGATCCCGGGTCCGGCCACCCCTCCACCTCCCGGCGCGCCCGCCGGACCCTTGACCCAAGCGCGCCTTCCGGCCACCGAGCCGCTGGCGCCGTCGTACTTCGAGACCGGTGAGCTGACGGGAACGCGGCCCTTCGACGGGCCGTGGGACGCCGCCACGGTCCCGCCACGCACCGAGCCGATGGGCGCGCCCGCGGACACGGGCGGCGACCGGCCAGGGCGCCGGCTCGTCAGGAGGGTGGCGGCGGCGCTTGTGATCGGGTTGCTGGGCGTCACGCTGGCGGCCGCCTTCGCCGCGCATCGCGGCGGAGGTTCGCCGCGCTCGGCCGCCGCCACCATCCAGCCCAACGGGGCCTCCCGGGCGTCCGACAGCACGGCCCTCAACGGCGTCGAGACGAGCCAGTCGCAGGGCGCCGCCACGCCCACGGGCGACATCAAGTCGAAGCAGCGCGCGGCGCTCGCGAACGCCCGCAGTTATGAGCGCACGGCCAAGCGGGTGGCGGCGCTTCCGGGCGGGACGGGACCGGGACCCACCGCCGCGCTCGCTGCCGCGCTACAGCAGACCGCGAGCGACTATCGCGCGGCCGCCGCCGCGGCGGGCCAGAACGACCAGATCGGCTACGACGCCGCCATGGCCGCCGTGCGCACCGACCGCACCGCGGTGGAGACCGCGACACAGACCGCGGAGGCGTCGTCGGGCACGCCAGGCACGCTTCCCGGACCGACCGGCGCGGCGCCGTCGAGCCCCTCCTCCAGCGCCCCGGCGCAGAGCGGGTCCTGCGCGGGCGACTCGAGCTCAGACGACCCGAGCGACGACTCCTGCGAATCCTCGGGCGACCCCTCGAATCCGCCGAACCCCCCGAATCCGCCCAATCCTCCCAACCCCCCCACCCCGCCATCTAATCCCTAGCGACAAGCGCCCGGTTGACAGGGCGGCGTAGAGCTCGCCGCCCGGGTCCCCCTCTCCCAAGGGCGGCTTGGTGTGTTCCTCCCCCGCACGCCTCGCCGCGCCGCCCTGTGAGCCGGGCGCATGCCGCTAACGCTGACCGTCGTCGATGATGCCGCGCAGGACGGCGGCGGCAGGTGGGTCCTGGCGCACGTCCCAGTCGAGCAGTCCGACTCCGGGGATGTCGGCCTGGCCGCGGCTCTTGAGCTGCGACCAATCCACCGACACGATCCAGGGCATGGAGCGCAGGGCGCGCCGCAGCTGCTCGAGCCACGTCACACGGCCGTCGTAAGCCGTGTTGGTCTCGGTCAGCATCACGGGCTTGCGGTACAGCCGCCTCAGGATCTGCAGCCGCGCCGCGATGCGCTTGACCGTGTAGAAGCGTCTCCGCGCCCCGCCGAAGTCGATCACCGTCGCGCCGACATCGTCGAGGTAGGCGGCGCCCGGCCAGTAGCGGCGCAGGTTGCTGAGCCATCGCTTGCGCGGCTGGTACATGTTCAGGTTGGGCGACCAGACGAAGCGGACGTTGCGCGCGCCCACGCCGAGGACGAGACGCACCATCCTGCGCCAGGCCTTTCGGTAGTCGGCGGCATCGTGCGACCACGGGTACCACGTGCCGTTCATCTCGTGCGCGTAGCGCAGGTAGACGATGCCGTGGAAGCGGCCGAGCGCACGGGCGAAGCGCCTGATGTAGCCGTCCTGGACGCCGTTGACGATGTCGCGGTTGCGGAAGCCGGGCTGGGGCAGCGACTGCTGAAGCACGCCCAACGACGTCGGAACCGGCGTCCACGGCTCCCACGTGACCAACACCCGTGAGATGTGCTGCTGCTCGACTTGCGCGAGCCAGTCGGCGAGCGTCCGCTCGCGCGAGAACGCCTCGAACGCAGCGAGCAGCTGCGGCCGCGCGCCGACCGCGGCCGACCAGCCATCGAGCTGCGCGGGATCGAGGTAGACGCCGAAGGAGCGCTGCGGCGCGGCCGAGGCGGCGGGGAGCGCCGCCAGCACAGCGACGCCGAGGACTAGGAGCGTGGCGAGGGATCGTCTCATGGCTAGCAGCCTCGCGCGCGCGCGTAATAGGGGCAAGAAGCACCTCCGCTCAGGCGACAGGAATCCGTTCTTGAGCGGGCCCGCTTCTTGGAGTTCCCTGGTGACACCAGCCGCGTTTCACCGACCACGTCACCAGGAGGTCCCGATGTTCCGCCGTCTCACTCTGCTGCTCGCGCTCACCGGCGCGTGTCTGTCGATTCCGACCGTGTCCGCGCTCGCCACCGACGAGCCGGCGCCGCCGGCCAACGTGCCCGCGCCGATCTCAGCGCCCGCGCCCACTCCCGGCGGCGCCCCCGGCGCGTGCGTCGACACGAGCAAGCCGAGCGTCCACATCTCCACGCCCTCCGCTCACGTGAGCCGCACGCGACTGCTGCGCGGAGGCGCGAGGGATCTCGGCTGCGGCACGGGCGGAAGCGGCAAGGTCGCGCAGATCACGGTGTCGCTCGATCGGAAGTCCGGCAAGCGCTGCCGCTTCCTGTCGCGCTCCCACCGCCTCGCCCGCGCAAAGAGCTGCCAGAAGCCGACCTGGTTGACCGCGCATGGCACGACCAACTGGAGCTTCCGGCTCCCCAAGCACCTGGCCCGCGGCCGCTACCAGCTCGCCGTCCGGGCGGTGGACTCGTCCGGAAACCTGGCCGTGACCAGCAAGCGCGCGCTGAGGCTCCGCTGAGCGCGACATGAGACGCGAAGGAGTTCAGATGCGCAAGCGAACGATCAAACGCGGAGCAACAGCCGCGGCGCTGCTCGCCCTGCTCGCGGCCTCGCCCGCGATGGCCGGGGAGGACGACACCCCGACGGCTCCCGTACCGCCGAACACGCAGCCAGTGGCGCCGGCGCCGACGACGCCCGCGCCGACAACGCCCGCGCCGCCCGCGGTGCCCAAGCCGCCGCAGGTGAAAAAGCACACGCAGAAGCGCGTGAGCAGAAAGCAGACGACGGACACCTCCCAGACGGTCGCCGCCACCGTCACCACGACGAGCACCGACACCGGCATCGTCGCGCAGGGCGGCATTCAGGCCGGTGAAGGCGGGATGGCGCAGCACCACTCGGACAGCGGGCTCCTCGGCCTTGGCTCGGGACTGGCGGCGTTCGCCATCGCGGCCGGCGTCCACGCCCGCCGCCGGCGCGCGTTCGAGCGGTGACCACTCGCGGGGGGCGCCGCGGGCGTCGGCTCGCGGCGCCGCTGTTCGTGGGCACGACCGTCGGCACCCTGGTGGGACTGACGGTCGCGATCGTGGCCGGGGGCAGCGCCTCCCTGCCGCCCGAGCCCGCGCTCGCCCGACCGCTTCCAGACGCCGCGCTTACGAGCAGCGAGCGCGTCGGCGTGGTCGATCGCCAGGCGGCGGCGCCGCGACGGATTGCGATCCGCGCGATCGGGGTGTCGGCGCCGATGGTGCCGCTGGGACTGAACCCCGACCGGACGATGCAGGTGCCGGGCAACACGGTCGACGCCGGTTGGTTCCGGCCGGGTCCCGAGCCCGGCGAGCGCGGCGCGGCGGTGATCGCCGGACACGTCGACTCGAAGACAGGTCCCGCCGTGTTCTCCCGTCTGGGCGAGCTACGGCGCGGCGACCTGATCCGCATCCGTCGAGCCGACGGCAGTGCCGTCAACTTCCGCGTGCAGGGCCTCGAGCGCTGGCCGAAAGTGGACTTCCCCGCCGGCAAGGTGTTCGAGCACACGCGGGGCGCCACGCTCCGCCTGATCACCTGCTCGGGCAGCTTCGACAGGGCGAGCGGCCACTACATCGACAACACGATCGTCTACGCCGCCCGCGTGCCCGCCACCCGGCGGGTCACTGTGCTGGTCTCGCTCGAGCGCTGGCGGCGACTGCCGCTGCTCGTGCGACCGGACCGCCTCAGCCTTGTCTCCGGCGGCTCGCTCGAAGGACATCAGCGGCCTTGAGGAACTGCACCTGGTTGCCCTTGCCGAGCTCCTGGCGCTGGAGCGCCTGGTGTAGTGCTGTGCCCGGCCGGACGACCTCGGCGGCGTCGCGCTCGAGCGCTTGGCGCGCGAGGTGCACCGCGCGCGGATCGATCGCCGGCGGCTGCTGTGCCACTGCGCCCGACGCCGCGCGGGCCTGCACGGCTCCCGACGTAGCCTTCACGAAGCGCCGCCCGCCGGCGAACTCCTGGGCGAAGTACGGCTCCTTCAGGCTCGCCTCGCGCACGTTCTCGCCCGTCTGCGGAGCGTTGATGAACTTGTCGCCGCCGAGCGAGATCCCGACGTGGTGCACGTCTCCGGCCGAGTTGCGGAAGAAGACCAGGTCGCCGGGAAGCAGGTGGGAGCGATCCACGGGCGTTCCCCCGGGCGCGAGTATCTGCTGCTCGGAGGTCCGCGGCAGCCGGATGCCCACCTTCGCGTAGGCCCACTGCACGAGGCCGGAGCAGTCAAAGCCGGTTTTCGG
The DNA here is from genome assembly GCA_036494715.1 of Thermoleophilaceae bacterium. GTDB lineage: Bacteria > Actinomycetota > Thermoleophilia > Solirubrobacterales > Thermoleophilaceae > JAICJR01. The sequence goes on along the minus strand of DASXNY010000150.1, from coordinate 51,830 downwards.
GCTCGAGCCGCCCCACACGTACGGGACGCCGAGTTCCTGCTTCGCCTCGTTTACGGCGAGCATCGCCTCCGGGGCGGCGGCCGGCGCTCCGCCCGGCACGGCGTTGACGAGTTCCGCGGCGGCCGGATGCTGGTTGCCCTGCGCCTGTTGGAGCAGCGAGCGCGCCTGGCCGAGGCGCAGCTCGTAGCGGCCGCGGTACTGGGCGGCCGGGCGCTCGATGTCCGCGACCCAGTCGCCGTAATGCGCCGGGTCGACGGGCTCACCGGCGGCCAAGCGCTGCTGCTTGACCTTCACCGCCTGATCGAGGAACCAATCGAGCTGCTTCTCGGGGTCTGAGGAATAGCCGCTGTATCCGCCCTGATTCCAGACGCTCAGGCGCATCTGGAAGAAGCCGACCGAGTCGGCGTCCCCGTAGTTCAGGTTCTTCATCCCAGATTCGACGAGCGAGGCCATCACGGGCAGCTCGGACGGCAGCCCGCGCTTCTGCGCAGCGCTCCCCATCCAGGCGGCCACCTGCTGCTCGGAGGCGGAATCGCCGGGGTAACCGCCCGAGCTGCCGAGATCGAGGGCGTCACCCGCCGATCCGCTCCCCGACGGCTCGGGCGCCACGCTCGGCTCCGGTGCGGCGGGCTGTCCGGAGGGAGCGCCATACGACGGCCAGCCGTTCGCGGGCGGCTGGCCGGTCGCGGGCGCCTGGGCGCTCGCCGCGCCGGCGCTCGGCCAGTTGCCGGCGTTCGGCCAATTGCTCGCGTTCGGCCAGTTGCTCGCGTTCGGCCAGGCGCCCGCTGTCGCGGGCGGGGCGGCGGGGGGCGGGGTCGCGGGGGGCGGGGCCGCGGGGGGCGGGGGCGCCGCGTAGGCGTCCGGCTGGAGCGGTGGCGCGGGCGGCGTGTACTGCTCGGGCTGCACCGGCGGCGTGCCCACCTGCTCGGCCGCAGCGGGCGCGTTCGGGTCGACCGGTGGCGCCGCCGCCGCTGGCGGGTAGCTGGTGGGATCGACAGCCGAGGCAGGAACAGGAGCCGATGCGTTGTGCTCCACCGGCATGGCGGGCCCGGCCGCCTGGCTGCCCGCGCCGAAGCCGTGGTGTGCCAGGTCGAGGACGCTCACGCCCTCCGCGGCGGCCGCCATGAACGCGCCCGCCAGGCTGGACCTCGACTCGCGGATGTCGAGCGTCTGCATCGGTTTCTCCGCGGGGAGTTCCTGGGCCAGGCGCTCCACTCCCTGCTCTCGCAACGCGGCATCGGGGTCGCGCCGGAAGCGCGCGCGGTACTCGGGATCCTCGAGGATGCGGTTGAGGAGGCGCAGCGCGGCGTCGTTCTCGTGCGGAGCCATCAGGTGTTGAGGCGCCGCCGCGCGACCAGGGGCGCGCCCACGGTGAGCAGTACGGGTGCGAACAGGGCCAGCCACACGATCACGAGCGCCACCCACGGCAGCGGTCCCGGCAGCAGCGCGGCGAGGCGCGGCTCGTAGCGCAGCGACAGCCCGATCGTGAACAGCGTGGCCACGGTCGACCAGGCGAGGCCGAAGAGCGAATAGCGGGCCAACACGCGCGACGGCGCCCCGCGGGCGCGGCCGCTGAGCCGCGCACGCAGATCCTCGCGCGCGCGGCGGCGCAGGGTCGGCTCGTTGAGGAGGTCGACGAGTATGTGGTAGCCGTCGCGCTCGAGGAAGGGGTTGATGTTGAACAGCCCACCGACATACGCCGCGAGCGCGAGCTGGAAGAAGATGTCGCGCGTGGTGCCCGGCGGCAGCACCAGCGCGGCGAGCGAGAACAGACCGCCGAGGGTGAAATCCGACACCGGCCCGGCGGCACTCACGGCCATGCGCCTCCGCCGCGACTCGAACCAGACGTCGGAGGTGTCCACGAACGCGTAGGGGAACACGAGCACGAGCTTGAGCCCCGCCGCGCCCACCCGCCGCCCGAACGAGGCCATGGTGAGGCCGTGGGCCGTCTCGTGCACGGCCGCTATCGCGAGCCTGCCCAGCAGGAACACGAGCCCGCCCAGCCCCACCCGGCTGGCGACGACGAACGGCGTGCCGTAGCGCCCAACGATCAGGTACGCGAACGCGAGCACCCCGCCCAGTGCCACGAGCGCAAGGAGCACTACGGCGGGCGGCGTGAACAGCAGGCGCCCGCCATCCGCGTACAGACGCCCGAACAGGTCGCCCGCGCCGTGCCAGCGGAATGTCCGAGCCGCGAACATCCGACCGAGACCGCGCCGCGCGCGGGGCTCCGCCGGACGCCCCTGGCCCGACAAGAGGCCGCGCTCCCCGAGGTCGGCGAGCAGGCGTGCCAGCGCCGGTGCGCCCGCGGGACCGAGCTCCCGCTCCGCATCGCGCACGAGCTCGCCGAGCGAGCGGCGGCCGTCGAGCAGGCGGAGCAGGCGCGCGTCGTCGTCGGGCATCCGGACGAACTTGCCGCTCACGAGGTCCTTCAGGACCCAGCGGCGCGGCCCCTCGGCGGCGGCGAGCCGCTTGAGCGCGTAGCCGGACCGCAGCCGGGGACGGGCGCCGAAGCGGGTTGTGGCCGTTTCCTGCGCAGCCACCGCAGGCAGCGCCGCCGAGGCGCCCTCGGGCACCACAATCGTCCGCCCGGGCTCGGCTTCCGAGCGCTGCCGCTCGACGTGCAGGCTCTCGTCCCCGAGGCGTATCTGCGCACCGTCGTGCAGCTTCTCGGGCTGGCGCAGTCGCCGCCCGTCCAGCCACGTTCCGGAGCGCGAGCCGGCGTCCTCTATGGCCGGCCCGCCCGGACCCACCCTCACCCGGGCGTGGACCCGGGAGACGCTCGGATCGTCGAGCCTGAGATCGCTTGCGCGCGCGCGTCCGATCGTGAGCGTCTCCCCCGTCAGGGGAACGCGTGAACCGTCCGGAAGCACCAGCTCGTAGAGCACGCCTAGCCGGACCGGTCCTCGATGATCTGGCGCACCACCGCCGCGGCCGGCGGGTCCCGGGTCACGTCCCAGGAGAGGTTCCCCACCTTCGGCCCGGCCTGCGCCTTGGACCTGCTCGGCAGCTGCGACCAGACCACGCCGCTGATCCACGGCCTGCGCCGGAGCACGAGCTCGAACTGGCGAAGCCAGGCCACGCGGCCGCGAAACTCGGTGTTGACCTCGGTCAGGATCAGCGGCTTGTGGAAGATCCGCCGCAACTCGCCGAGCGCCGGGCGAAAGCGCGCCACCGTGTAGCGCTTGACCCCGCCGAAGTCGATCATCGTCGAACCGACGTCGTCCACGTACGAGTCGCCCGGCCAGTAGCGCCCGATGCGGCGCCGCCACTGGGAGCGGTGCAGGTACAGGCTCGGATTGACCGACCAGACGAAGCGCACGTTGCGCGCCCCCTCGGAACGGAAGATGCGGACCACCCTGCGCCAGGCGAGCACGTACGCGCGAGCGTTGCGGCTCCACGGGTACCAGAAGCCGTTCATCTCGTGCGCATAGCGCAGATAGACGGTGCCGCTAAAGCCGCGCAGCGAACGCGCGAAGCCGCGGATGTAGGCGTCCTGCGCTCCGGCGGCGATGTCCACGTTGCGGTAGCCGAACTGCGGGCTGCCCTGCGCGCGACCGCCGAGGCTGGCCGGCAGCGGCCTCCACGGCTCCCACGAGATCAGCACGCTGCCGATCCCGTCCCGCTCGCACTGTGCCAGGAAGCCACCGATCGGATGGCTCTGCGAGAACGACTGGAACTTGGCGAGGAGCCGCGGGCGCGCGCCCATCGCCCGCTGCCAGCCAGCGAGGTGCCACGGGTTGCCGTACTCGCCGAAGAAGGGCCCGGGCGCGGGCGCCGCATCGGCGCGCGCCGGCTCCGCAGCCGAGTGAAGCGGTGCGGTGAGGATCCGTCCCGCCGGGAAGCTGAGGGTGCCGAGGAGCACGAGCGTCAGGACCGCGGTGCCGAGGTTGAGGGCGGCCGGCCTCACTGCGTGCCCTCGAGCGCCGCGGACCGCGTGCCCCAGTCCTGGTGGAGCATCGTCGCGAACGCGGCGATCCTGACCGGCACCATCACGAACGTCAGCTGAAGCACGAACAGCGGCAGCCGGCGAAGATCGCGCGGAAAGCGCCGCAGGTGGCCCAGCTGCCTGATACCGATGCTGAAGAGCATCCCCACGTACGCAACCGCGATTGCCGGGACGACGGGAAGTGCGAGCGCCGCATTGTCGCCACGGACGGCGTGGGCCACCGCCAGCGCCATCACGGCATACAGGGCGAACGGGGTGATGATGTCGGTGAGGAAGGAGGCGAAGGCCACCGGCCGCCGCCACAGCCAGCGCAGGCTCAGCAGCGTCTCGCGCTGGCTCGAGCGCCCCCAGCGGAGCTGCTGCCGCCAGAAGCGGCGCCAGCTGGCGGGCGCGTTCGTGTGCACGAGCGCCGTCGACTGGTAGACGGTGCGCCAGCCGTTGCGCAAGAGCTCGTTGGTGAGGACGCGGTCGTCGCCGATCTCGAGCGGGACGCCGAACACCTGCTGGCTCACCATCCGCTCCACTGCCGGCTCGAACGCCTCGCGACGGTAGGCGATGGTGCGCCCGGCGAGGCAACCCACCTGGCCGAACGCCGACTGGGCGGGGACCGTGAGGTGATACCTGATGTCCTCGATCCAGTTCGCGAGTTGGCGGACCGGACTGTGAGCCGCGTCGAAGATCGCCTGCTGCGGCGTGACCCCGCCCACCCGCGGATCCTCGAACGGCCGGAGCAGCTCGGTCAGCGCTCCCGGCTCCCAGATGGTGTCGGAGTCGAGGACCACGACCACCTGCGTGGAGGGATCGGCCACGTCGAGCCCGGCGGCGATCGCCGCGCGCTTGCCGGAGCGCTCGATCAGGACCACCTGGTCGCAGTACTCGCGAGCGATCTCGGCGGTGTGCTCATCGGCGCCGTCGACCACCGCGATCATCTCGGTTGGCAGGCTCAGCCGGACGCTTGCCAGCGACCTACGGAAGATCCCTTCCGGCTCGTTGTAGACGGGCACGAGCACCGTCACTCGTTGGACCGGCGGCTCCGCGGTCCACGGGCGGTAGCGCCTGGCGCCGAGCGCCTTGCAGCTCCAGACGACCCACACGTACACGAAGAAGCCCATGAAGGGCGTCGGGGTCGCGCCGTGCATCACAACCTGGAGGCCGTGATAGACGAACGTGAACACGGCTGCCCATCACGGCCTGGCGAGACGTCGCTCAAGCGTCAGTGCGGCCTGCTCCTCGCGGTCGAGCGCGGCGACGTATGCGGCGTAGGGGCCGCGCTTCTCGTCCCTGGGTGCGCTGTACCACGCCTCCAGTGCAAGATCCGTCTCGACCTCGGCGAACACCCACGCGTCCCACAGCTCGATCGCGGGAAGGTCGTCGGTGAAGCGGCGGGTCGCCGCCGAAACGAGCAGCGGCTCGGTCTCGATCAGTGTGCTCTTGGTACCCATGGGGTCCTCCTGGTGCCGTTGGGGTGCACCGGGAAGCCAAGCGCCTCCACGGCGCGCCGCAACAGCGCTTGCCGTTCACGTGAACGGGGAGACCGATCAGCACCGGAGCCCGATCGCGACGGCTTATCGGACGATCGCGGAGCCCTGTTGCGCGCGATGCGATTCGCGCTTCAGTACCGGGATGAGGTACCGGGGATGAGCCCCAGCCCGAGCCTTCGCCGGCGACCGCGTCACGAGGAGTCGCACAAGCGTCCGCCGCGGATCGCGTCGAGGCCGCGGATGCCCGCGGCCCAGCGGGCGCTCTCCGAGCGTAGCGAGCCGCCGAGGTGGTTCCTTCGCCTGATCGACAAGAAGCGCGCCAAGAGCGGGGTCACGCTGGTGGCCGGCGTGCTGCTGCTCGCGGCGATCATCGGAGTGAGCGGGGCGCGCTTCGCCCGCGAGGACGTCGGTCATGTGGGAGTGGTCCGCAACGGCGGTCCGTTCGACAGCCGCAACGTCAGGCAGATCCTCTCGCCCGGCCAGGGGCTGACGTGGACGGGCTGGTACTCGCAGGCGCCCCACAGCTATCCGGCCGCACACGTGACCCTGCGCTACACCGTCACGAGCGACCCGCAGCGCGGTTCGCGGACCGGCGTCGACGTCATCACGGTGCCGACGAAGGACGGCGTGCAGGTGGGCCTCGAGGCCACCGTCTTCTTCCGCTTCATCGGCGAGACGGACCCGGTCACCCTGTCGCGCTTCGACCAGTCGGTGGGCACCCGCAAATTCAGCACACCCGACAACCGCCTGCTCTATCCGTGGCAGGGCGATGACGGCTTCAATGCGATGCTCGACGCCCTCTTCCGGCCCGTTCTCGAGAACGACCTGCGCGCGGAGCTCGGCCGCTACCGCTGCGCGGAGATCCTGTCGTCGTGCGCTCTCGTGCGCGGTCCCGTGGCGTCGCGCCTGCACCAGCCCGGCGCCAACCTGCCGCGCATCCAGGACTGGCTTCAGATCTCGCTGCAGCGCGACCTCACCCGCTCGCTCGGCCAGCGCTACTTCTGGGACATTCGCTTCCGCATCGCGCGAATCACGCTGCCCGGCAACGTCCAGGCGGCAGTCAACCAGTCGCAGGCGCAGTACGCCCAAGTGAACATTTCGAAGGCCCAGATGAAGCAGGCGCGCTACCAGAACGAGCGCAACCGGCTGCTGTCCAAGACACTCAACAAGAGCCCGGCGCTGGCGAACATCGAGACGCTCAAGGCGCTGCCGCCGCACACCACGCTGATCCTCGCGCCCGGCGGCAAGACGCCCTCGCTGTTGCTCGGCGGCGGCGCCACGGGCGGGACCACCACCGTCCCAGCCCCGCCCGGCAACTGAGCCTCAGCGCCGCGGCGGGACGATGCGCAGGATCTTGTCGTCGCCCGGGCGCGGCCGACCACGGCCGTCGCGGTTGCTCGTGAGCACATACAGCGCGCCGCCCGGACCCTCAACCACGTCGCGCAAGCGCCCGTAACGGCCCACGAAGAGCTGTTCGTCGTGGACGATCCGGTCGCCCTTGAACACGAGCCGGCGCAGCTCCTGGCCGCGCAGGCAGGCGAAGATGAAGTTGCCGGTCCAGCGCGAGCCGGGATCCGTGACGAAGGTGGCGCCGGACGGCGCGATCGGCGGCAGGTAGACCTTCAGCGGATCGACGAAGCCAGGGTGCCCGGAGCCGATCACGAGCGGCCAGCCGTAATTGCCGCCCTGGCGGATGTCGTTGATCTCGTCGAAGCCCTCGGGTCCGTCGAAGCCGGTCGGCCCGTGCTCGGTGGAGATCAGGCGGCCGCTGCCGGGCTGCCAGTCGAAGCCCTGGGCGTTGCGGTTGCCCATGGAGACGATCGACGGCCGCCCGCCCGCGCCCCTGTACTGGCTCGGGGTGAGGGCGAGGAACTTGCCGTTGAGCGAGTTCGGGTCCTGGGCGAGCATCGGCTGGCCGGCGTCGCCCGTGGCGATATAGAGGCGCTTGTCGGGGCCGAACTCGATCCGGCCGCTGTCGTGCACCTGGCCGGCTTGGATGCCCTGCACGAGTGAGCGCTGGCGCACCAGCCGCCGTCCGTCCCAGCGCCAACGCTCGAGCCTCATGTCGGCGCCGGCCGTGAAGTAGATGTAGACGAGGTGGTTGCGCGCGAACGCCGGGTCGAGCGCCAAGCCGAGCAACCCGCCCTCGCCCTGGTTCGTGACCCGTAGGCGCGCGACGGGCCGATGCAGCAGATGACGGTGCCGGTCGAGCAGGCGCACGCGCCCAGGCCGCTCCGTGACCAGCGCCGACCCGTTCGGCATGAACGCGATCTCCCACGGCACGACGAGCCCCGTCGCCACCGTATGGACGCGAACGGCGGCGTGGGCGGGCGCCGCTCCGAGACCGAGCGCGGCCGCGGCCGCGGCGACCAGCGCCGTACGCCTCAAGGCTTCGGCGAGTACGCGTCCGACAGGCTGCAAAGGGTTGCCGTGGCTGCGACGAGCCCGAAGTGCCGCCAGTTCGCGGACACCTCGCCGCGCGGAACGCGCCTGGCCGCCGTCGGCGCGGCCGGGTTGTCGCAGCGCGCGGAGTCCGGGCACGAAGCGAGCTGGGTGAGGTGCGGCTTGCCGTGCCGCCAGCGCAAGTCCAGCAGCACGGATGCGGCGTCGTTCGTGTAGCTCAGCTCGTGTAGCCGGTGATCGGTGTTCACCCGGTGGACGAGCACATAACGACCGGAGGTGAGCTGATCGATCGGTAGGGACTGCCCCTCCAGGTACGCGACGTAGTTGTCGCCCCAGCCTACGGAGATTCCCTCGCTCACGCGAAGCCTTCCGGGCTGGCGGAGCGCGCAGCGCCCCGTATGGATCGGGCTGGCGAGGGCGCCGACGGGCTCGCCGTTGACCACCCGGTAGCGGTCGCCGAGGCAGAAGCCCGTCTTGCGGTCGCGAATGAGCGCCTTGCTGCTGCCCGCGCGGCGAAGCTCGTAGCGCTCGAAGCGCAACAGGTGCCAGTGCTGGTGGTCGGGCGAGCGTACGTACCGCAGCCGCCCGACACCGCGATAGACGTCCGACAATCCGTCCTGCTTCATCACCTGCTGGTCGGCCTGCATGAAGGGCGTCGCGTGGCTCCCCCGGTGCCCGTTGATGAGCAGCGGCCCGGCGCCGATATTGCGGACCGCCGACTGGAAGCCGAGCAGCCAGTGGTGCCCCGCGTGTGCGATCAGCAGCTGATTCGGTGTCTCCTGGTCGAGATCCGGAAGGAGCTCGCCCGCGGGCGGCGGGCCGGCCGTGGCATGCGCGACGGCGGAGACCCCGGCCACGACGATCGCCACCGCCGCCAGGGCGACGACCAATCTGCGAACGGCTCGCGAGCTCACGCCGCCACCGTAGGACGCGCGGGCTGCCTGGCAGGACGGTGCGAGGAACCCTGGGCACCGCGCGGTTCCCTGGGGCGTGCGCACCCGCCCGGAACCGCCACTGCCCTCTCTTACGGTCGGCGGCGTAGCTAGTCCCCCCACCGAACAGGGAGAGCCATGCACCCCCTCAAGAAAGTCGTACCGCTCGCTCTCGCGGTCGGTCTCGTAGCCGCCGGACCGGCGGCTGCGAAGAGCGACTCGCCGAGCAAGCACTCAACCGAGCATCACGCTCGCGCCGCCGGCGGCGACGTCCCGCCAACGCTGCCTTCGATCGTGAGGGTTCGGGTCAACCGGGCCGAGAAGGCGCTCAACAACGCCGGCAAGTACGTCGACAACGAGAAGCCGGCGAAGGCGGTCATCGCACTGCTCCACGCCCGCCAGAACATGTACGCGGCATGGAAGGGCGCCGTCTACGTGATCCAGACCGCGCCCCCGCCGCCCGCGGACAGCGCGAAGGTCAACCACGCCAAGGCGCACAAGAGCGGCGGCGCCCCGGTCGGCACCGTTTACGCCGACCCGGTCACGACCGCCGTCGCCGTGCTGGGCCTTCAGCACGACGTCGCCACGACGGGGTTCGGGCTCGCCGACGGCGCGAAGGGCGCGCTGCTCGGCGCCGTGAACACCACGGTCTTCGCGGCTCTCGACCGCCGCGATGCCGCGATCACGTTCATCCAGCAGCTCCCGCCTCCACCCGCGGCGGACGCGAAGGTGCACGCCCACAAGGCCGGTGGAGCCGTCGTCGCTGACTTCGCCACCCTGATGCCGGGCGTGGCGGGAGACGTGGCGGACGAGATCCAGCAGATTCAGGGCGTCACCCAGGACGGCGCGGTCGACCCGACCGGCAAGCGGATCCTGAAGGACGCGCTCGTGCAGGACATCCTCACGGAGAACACCATCAACACGCTGTGGCCGCCGGTTCCGGCCGACTGAGGACGGCTACAACCAACCCGCCGAGGCGGGTGCGTGAGACGGCCGGCACTTTGCCGGCCGTCTTGCTTGTGGCGATAGCCCAGACAGATCGGTCCAGCGGCGCTCCCTCTTGGTATTTGCCGTCACTGCGGTTTGCTTGAAGGGAGATGAGCACTCTTCCCTCAGGCAAGCCGAAGCCCCGCCACCTCGTCCCCTGGGGAAGGTCGGAGGAGCGCCTCCTGGCCCGCGCCCAGCGCGATGGCGACCGCGCCGCGACTGAAGAGCTGGTCAGGCGGATGCTGCCGCTCGCGCGCCGGCTCGCCCACAGGTACCAGGGCCCGCGGGAGCAGCTCGAGGACCTGGTGCAGGTGGCGAGCCTCGCCCTGTTCCGCGCGCTCCAGCGCTTCGATCCCGACCGCGGCGTGGACTTCCCGGCCTACGCCATTCCGGTGATCTGCGGAGAGCTCAAGCGCTACCACCGCGATTTCAGCTGGAGCGTTCGCCCGCCGCGGCCTCTCCAGGAGCGCGCGCTGCTCGTCAGGCGGCATCGCAACCAGCTCGCGGCTCGGCTCGGCCGCACCCCCACACTCGCGGAGCTTGCCGCCTGCTGTGAGCTCTCGGTCGAAGAGGTGCGCGAAGGGCAGCTCGTGGCCGGAGCCCATGACGCGCTCTCGCTCGACGCGCCTCCCGAGGAGCAGCGGGGCGCGCCGTCCCGCCCGCTGGCCGCCGACGACCCCCGCTTCCACGAGCTCGAGCAGGTCGATGCCGTCAGGCCCGCGCTGCGCGTGTTGCCGGAGGCTCAGCGGCGGATCGTCGCCCTCCGGTTCACGGAGGAGCTGTCGCAGAGCGAGATCGCGAGCCGCGTCGGCATGTCCCAGATGCACGTGTCGCGTCTGCTCCGGCGCGCGCTCGATCGCATGCAGCCGATCCTCGCCCAGACCCTATGATCGGCCGCCGCAAAGGAGCGGTAGCGTCCGCGCGTTCGCGGCCCCTGCGCTCCGGCATCGTCGCGGCCATTGTGGCCGCCGTGATCGGGCCCGTCGCCGCCGCCGGCGCGGACGCCACCGGCTGGACGATCGTTCCGGGCGGAGGCGCCGCCCATGGCGACGCCGCCTACTGCGACACCTGCGACATCATCGGCGTGCGCAACATCCAGGGCGGCAGCAATCGCGAGCAGAACCTCGACATCGGCGCCGGCACCACCGCCAACCCGGGAGACCTCGCGCTCAACTACGACATCGGGCGCTGCACGCAGATCTGGAACGGGCAGAAGCAGCCGATCGCCACCTTCTGCCCCGACCGCGTGCAGTTCTTCGTGCCGGTCGAGTTCAAGCAGCGCGTTCGCTTCGGTGGACGCGTGATCCCGGCCAAGCGCCGCTGATTCCGTCAGGGACTCCGGGCCGCTACCCGGCGCATAGGACCCTTTTCCTGGCGCGCTGGAAGTAGGAAGATGCTTCGGGGCCCGTCGGATTAACCCCACTCCCGCCCCGGAGGCCGGACTGATGAGACGGACGGTGCGCCGCGCCGTGATGGCAGCTCTGTTCGCGATTGGAGGAGCAGTGCTACCCGCGTGTGGCGGCGGCCACAACGGCGCAACGCAGGATCGCGCTGGCGGCACGATCAACGTCGCAATCGTGGACAACCCCAACATGCAGGACCTCGCGCACCTCACGCCGTCGCTCTTCACCGCGAGGACCCACATCAAAGTGAACTACACGATCCTGGATGAGACCACGCTGCGTGAGTTCACAGAGGACGTCTCCGCCGGCGACCGCCAGTTCGACGCGGTGATGATTGGACCATATGAGACGCCGCAGTTCGGCAGGGCCGGCTACATCACCGACCTTTCGCGCCTGGCGGCCTCCGACAAGGCGTACCGCGTGGAGGACATCATCCCGTCGGTACGGAACGCGCTGTCGTATCACGGCAGGCTCTACGCGGCGCCGTTCTACGGCGAGTCGTCCTTCCTGATGTACCGGAAGGACGTCCTCAGCGCGGCCGGCATCACGATGCCGGCGAGGCCCACGTGGAAGCAGGTTGCGGCCATCGCCCGACGCATCAACTCTCCGCGCATGGCCGGCATCTGCCTGCGTGGCAAGGCGGGCTGGGGCGATCTCGGTGCGACGTTCGGCACCGTGCTGAACACGTTCGGTGGAACGTGGTGGTCCGCCAAGCCCGACGGCTCGGTGGACCGGGCGATGGTGGACCAGTCCGAGTTCCGGAAGGCGCTCGAGTTCTACGTCAACCTCGTGAGGGACGCGGGCGAGCGTGGTGCTTCCCATTCGAGTTTCAACGAGTGCCTCGCGCAGTACCTCGCTGGCAAGGTGGCCATGTGGTACGACGCAACCGTCGCGGCCGGTTCGCTGGAGGCCACCGACAGCGACGTGAGGGGTAAGAACGGCTACGCAGCCGCCCCGGTGGAGCTCACCGGATCATCGGCATGGCTCTGGTCGTGGGCGTTCGCGATCCCGACATCTTCGAACAAGGCGGACCTCGCATGGAGGTACATGGCGTGGGCGAGCGGGCCGCAATACATCAGCGAGGCCGGCCGCAGAGTCCCGGGGGGCTGGGCCGCGATCCCGCCTGGCACGCGCCGCTCGACCTACGAGATCCCCCAGTACCGGCAAGCGGCGCGGGCGTTCGCCCAGCCGACGCTCGAGGCGATCAAGTCGGCACCGGTCAACGACCCGGGCACCACGAAGCGGCCGGGCCTACCGGCGGCCGTCGCCTACGTCGGCATCCCCCAATTCCAGAACGTCGGCAACCAATGCACCGAGCTGTTCTCCGCAGCGATCGCCGGCAAGTTGTCGATCGATTTGGCGCTCGAGAACTGCCAGAGCATCGCGGCGCGCGTCCATTAGCGAGGCGATCCGTGAGATGAACGAGAACCTCCTCGAGCGGCCGATCACCCGGAGACGGCTGCTTGTCGTCGGCTTTGCGGGAGGCGTGACTTTGCTCGTGGGCTGCGGCTCCGGGTCGCACAGTGACGCCGGGTGGACCTTCGTCGACGATCGGAAGCACACGGTGAGGCTGAGCAAGCGCCCGACGCGGATCGTCGCCTACTCGACCGCGGCCGCCGCGCTCTACGACTGGGGCGTGACGCCCGCCGGCGTCTTCGGCGACAGTCCGCGGGAGGACCCATTGCTCGCTGGGTTACCTTGGAACAAGGTGGAGGTCGTTGGCTCGATCTACGGCCAGGTCGACATCGGTACGCTGCGCGCGCTGAAGGCCGATTTGATCGTCTCACGCTGGTACCCGCCGCCCGACGACGCGCCGGTGTTCGGCTTCAACGACCTCAAGCAGCAGAAGGCGATCGGCTCGGAGGTGCCGATCGTCGGGATCAACGGGCACGTCATCGGCACGCGGCAGATCGCTCGCTTCGGCGACCTCGGCCGCGCGCTCGGCGTGAGCACTACGTCGGGCACGGTCGCACACGCCCGCGCGGCGTTCGTCAGGGCCGCGGCGCATCTGTCCCAGGTCGCGAAGCGGAAATCGGGCTTGCGGATCATCGCCGTCTCCGCAGATCAGAGCACGATGTACGTCGCAAGGGTCACCACCGATAGTGGGGACCTCGCCTTCTACGCACAACGCGATGTGCCGCTGGTCTCGGCACAGACGTCCGATCCGTACTGGGACAGGTTTCCCTGGAAGGAGGCCGGCAAGTACCCGGCCGACGCGATCCTCTACGACGCACGCGGGAGCTTCCTGCCGCTCCGGGACGCGAAAGCGGTCCCGGCGTTCGCCGAACTGCCGGCGGTGCGGGCGAACCAGATCGGAGCGTGGCACGCGGATCCGCCGCCGTCGTACCAGCAGTACACGAGGAACATCAACGACCTGGCGAGGACGATCGCGGGCTGGCACAAGGTGATCTGAGCCGTGCGAGCGCGACACATCGCAGCTGTCGCGCTGGTTCTGGGACTCGCCGTCACCGCGTTCATCGTCGCCCGCGCACTGACCCAGCGAGATGCACGACGCGACTCCGAGCGTCGCGTCGAGGTTGCGGCGGCGCAGATCCGCGACCGCATCGAACAGGCGACGTCACTCACCGGGAGCCTCCATTCCTACATGCTCGACGCCGGTGGGACCGGGGTCACGAGCGGTCAGTTCACAAGGAACGCATCGAGGTGGCTCAGTCCAGGCGGCTTCCCTGCCGCCGCGTGGGCCGAGGAAGTTCAAGCCGCCGGCCGCACGGAATACGAGCGGCGTACCGGCCGGCCCATCGTGATACCCGACGAGCCGAACAGAAGAGCGTCGCCAAGCTCCTCCTATCTCCCGGCGACATTGGTCTCCGGCTTCCCGCCCCTCGACTTGCGCAGCGTGGATCTGAGGCGTGAGCCGGGAATTGCCGCGGCACTGGTTCGTGCCACGCGCCCGGGTGGCGTCGCTGCCACGCCAATCGGCGGGGGCAGAGCCCGGGCGAGTGGACTGTTCCTGGTTGCGGCGGCGCCGAATCTCAGTGATGGTGTACTCCGCCCCGGGGCGGTGGTGGTCTTCATGCCGCAGGCAACTCTGCTCGCGTCGGCCGGCGCTCCTCCCGGCCTGCGTCTCGTTTCAGCCGGCGGATCGTCCGGAGCCGCGGGCGGGAACACCGTTCGCAAGGGCTTCTTCGTGGCGGGACGCGCTTTCGCCGCAGTCATGCCGAAGGAATCGGTCAGCGGCCCCGCCGCGACCCTTCCTTGGATCATCCTCGCCGCAGGTCTGGTCCTCGGCGCCCTAGCCACCGGGCTCGGCGTCAACGCCGGGCGGCGAGCGAGGGCACAAGCGGAGGTCGACCGGATATTCGATCTCTCCTCCGACCTGATCACCGTCGCCGACTTCGAGGGGCACTTCACCCGCGTCAACCCGGCCGTTGAGCAGATTCTCGGATACACGCGGGACGAGTTCCTGGCGCGGCCCTACCTCGATCTCGTTCATCCCGACGATCGTGAGACAACGGCGGCCGAGGCGGCCGAGATCGCTCGCGGAAACCAAGCGCTGTCGTTCGAAAATCGCTTGCGCCATAAGGACGGCTCGTACAGGGTCCTCGAGTGGACGGCGACACCGGTGCTCGAGGACGGGCTGATGTACGGCGTCGCACGCGACGTCACCGCGCGCCGGCAGGCCGAGGCAGCGCGGGAGCGTCTCGCGGAGGAGCAGGCCGCGCTGCACCGCGTGGCCGAGCTCGTTGCGCAGGGCGCCTCGCCGGACATGGTGCTGGACGCCGTGGCCGCGGAGATGGAGCGGCTGCTCGCCGCCGACGGCGTCGCGGTCGGCCGCTACGAGTCCGCCGAGGAGGTGACCGTCGTCGCACATCGCAGCCCTGAGCCGCAGCCGCGCCTGGTCGGCACGCGAATGAACTACGAGGGTCACAACATCTCGGCGCTCGTACGGCGCACCGGGAAGCCCATCCGGCTGGAAGACCTCAGCAAAGCGCGAGGCGGCTTTGTGGATGTCTTCCGCGGTCTCGGATCGCGCGCGCTGGTGGGAACGCCGATCGTCGTGGAAGGCAGGCTCTGGGGCACGATTGTGGCCAGCTGGAACGGCGAGGCGCCACCGCCGGCAGACACCGAGGAGCGAATGGCGCGTTTCGCCGAGCTGCTCGAGACGGCGATTGCGAATGCGGACACCCGCAACCAACTCACGGCGTCGCGCGCGCGCCTAGTAACCGCGGGCGACGAGGCCCGCCGGCGCCTGGTGCGCGATCTACACGACGGCGCGCAACAGCGTCTCGTGCACACGATCGTCACCCTCAAGCTCGCCCAGCGAGCGTTCGACGACGGAGATGAGGACGGCAAGGCAGAGTCGCTCGTCGGCGAAGCGCTCGAGCAGGCCGGGCGGAGCAACGCGGAGCTGCGCGAGCTGGCGCACGGCATCCTTCCTTCGGTCCTCACGCGTGGAGGACTGCGCGCCGGCGTAGACACCGTTGCGGAGCGAATTGATCTGCCGGTTGATGTCGAGATTCCCAATGGCCGCTTCCCGCCGGAGGTCGAGGCGAGCGCCTACTTCGTCATTGCCGAGGCGCTGACCAACGTGATGAAGCACTCGCACGCCAAAGCGGCGAAGGTAAGAGTCGCCGTCGACGACGCGAACCTCTCCATCGAGGTTCGAGACGATGGGACCGGAGGCGCCGATCCGGGCGGTCACGGTCTCGTGGGCGTGAGGGACAGGGTGACGGCGCTCGGCGGGCAGCTCGAAATCGAGAGCCCGGCGGACGGCGGCACGGTGGTGTCCGCGACGCTACCGCTGTCAGCGCACTAGTGGGACAATTCGCGCTGCGCACTCGGCGCTCTCGAGGGGGTGATCTGTGCACCGCCACGCGCCTACATTTGCAGAGCAGGAGCAGGAGCTGGTCGTCGCCACCGACCGGGGGGATCCCGCGGCCTGCCGGGAGCTCGTGGAGCTGTTTCTGCCCGCGATCGCGGGCGTCGCGCGGAGCATCGATTTCGGTGGCGCGGTCCACCGTCGCGAGCTGGTGCAGGAAGGAGTCGCGGGCCTGCTGTTCGCCGCAAAGCGATATGACCCGGCCACCGGCACTCCGTTCTGGGGCTACGCCTCCTTTTGGGTTCGCAAGGCCATGCAGGAACTGGTCGCCGAGGTGGCTCGGCCGGTGGCGCTCTCCGATCACGCCGCGCGCGGCCTCGCCCGGCTCAAGGCTGAGCGCCGCAGCCACGTGCAGGCCCACCGCGTGGAGCCGAGCCGCCGTGAACTCGCTGCTGCCACGGGCTTCGGCCTGGCTCAGATCGACAGCTTGCTCGCCAGCGACCGGGCGCCGCGCAGCTTCGAGGATCCGGTCGCCCTGGGCGACGCAGCCGCCACCTTTGGCGACACGGTCGCCGATCCACGGGCGGAGGACGAGTACGCACGGGTGCTCGACAGGTTGGAGACGCAGGTGGTGCGGAGCCTCGCAGAGCAGTTGGAGGCGCGCGAGCGAGCCGTGTTGGAGAGCCACTACGGGCTTGGCCGGCCGCAGCGGACGTTGAAGGAGATCGGCTCGGATTTCGGGATCAGCGCGGAGCGGGTCCGTCAGATCGAGAAGGAGGCCCTCGAGAAGCTCCGGCTTGCGGCAGCCGAGCCGCCGTTGCCGCGCACGAGGCCCCTTGAATCCAAGCTGGAGACGCTTACTACACACAGAAGCCAATGAGCTCTGAATCGCCGCTGCGACACAACGCCCTGGTGTACGAATCCGACGAGGAACACGTCGATGCCTCGGTCGCCTTCTTGAGAGAGGGACTCGAGGCCGGGGAGGCGTGCGCCGTGGCTCAGACGCGTGATGGGATCTCGAGGATGCGCGAGGCCCTCATGGGAGACGCCGATCGAGTGGCGTTCTTCGACGTCAGCTCCGTCTACACCCGTCCGGCGCACGCAGTGGCCCAGTACTACGGCACGTTTCTCGAGCTGCTTCGTGAGGCGCCCTCGGTGCGCGCGGTTGCCGAGGGGCAGTTCGGCTTCAGCGCTGCCGATGTGCGGGAGTGGACGATGTACGAGTCGATCACGAACGTGGCGTATTCACACCTGCCGGTCTGGGTGGTCTGCACCTATGACGCCAGGCGCGTTCCCGACGCGCTGCTCGAGGGCATGTGGGAGACCCATTCCGACGTTCTCACCGACGAATGGCGCGGGAGCGACCACTTCCAGGATCCGCGGGAGCTCGTGTCGCGGCTCACGCCCGCGCCGGAGCCGCTGCCGGGCTTGCGCTCCCTGCCCGGTGTTCGCGACGTCGAATCCTTCCGCGAGAGCCTGGCCCAGGAGCTCGGACGGGAGAATCTGCCGCCAGACGTGGCGATGAACGTGCTCGTGGCAGGCACCGAAATCGCCGCGAACGCAATTCGGCACGGCGGCGGCATCGAGGAGGTGCGCGCCGGGCAGGTCGATGCCAGGTTCGTCTGCGAGGTGGTCGACCGCGGCGGCGGCTTCAGCGATCCGCTCGCGGGCTACCTCGCCCCTCGCGAGGGAGTCGGGGCAGGCCTGTGGGTGGCCCGACAGCTCGCCTGGCGGCTCGAAGCGTTTCAGTCCCCGGCCGGATTCAGCGTGCGGATCTGGGTATAGCGCGGCCGCCGAAAAAGTCTCCTTGCATTCGCAGCGGTCGCGCTTACTAGGAGTCGTGAGCAAGCCCAACTCCGTCTTAGAAGGTCGGATGTCCCCCAACCAATGGATTGCCCTCGAATCGACCTCCGCACCCGCGGTGCGAGCTCGCGAGGTGCGGCAGGAATGGGAGCAGTTCATCGGCGGCAGCCGCATAAACGGGCTGCGCACACCCGTCGCCGATTCGTGGCGACGCTCGCTCGATGCCGGCGTGGATCCGTCCGGTGATCGGGTGGCTCCCACGGCCGTCGACCGGGCCGAGGCGTTTGACCTCTGGCATGCTCATCCACTCGCCGAGGCGGCGCCGCTGATCCGGCACTGCCTTGCGGGCATCGCGGGCGAGTCGGATCACCTGATCGTGGTCAGCGACGCGACGGGCGTGCTACTGCAACTCGAGGGCGACGCCCGAGTTCGCTCGCAGGCGGCCGACTCGATGAACTTCACCGAGGGCGCGATCTGGAGCGAGTCCAGCGCGGGAACCAACGCGATCGGGACGGCGATAGCCGCGGACCACAGCGTTCAGGTGTTCGCCACCGAGCACTTCGTCGAAGTCGTCCAGGCGTGGACGTGCTCGGCAGCACCGGTCCACGACCCCGACACCGGCGAGCTCCTCGGCGTGATCGATCTGACAGGCCTGCAGAAGAACGTGAACCCGCACAGCCTGGCGGTGGCGATCACGACCGCCAGGGCTGTCGAGGGCCATCTTGCCTACCGCCTCGAGCAGCGCGACGAGCTGCTGCGCGCGCGCCACCAGTGGCGGATGAGCGGGGGCGCAGACCGTCGCGCGCTCGTCGCACCCAGCGGGCGCGTGGTCGCCGACGACTTTAGAGGCTGGTTGCGCGCCGCTCGGCTCGCGCCACCCCCGGGCGGAGGCGAAGTGGTCCTTCCGTCCGGCGAACTCGCATTTGCCGAGCCTGTCGGCCACGGAGAAGCCCTCCTCATCCGTGAGCTCGACCGCACGGGTGCTCCTCGTCTCCCTGCCCCCGACGAGCTGCACTCCCTCGCCGAGGAGCACGCAGCGCTGCGACGGCTTGCAACGGCCGTCGCGCGCGGCGTGCCCCCGGCCGACATCTTCCGCGCGGTGGCCGAGGAGATCTCCCCGCTTCTGCGTGCCGACGACGCCGCCGTCGTCCGCTTCGAACGGGACGGAGCCGCCACCCGGCTGGCCGGCGGCGACCTCGACGCTGACCGTGCTGCCGCCGTCGCACGTGTCCTTCGCACCGCCGGCCCGGCTCGCACAAGGTTCGCCGCGGCGAGCCCGATCACGGTGGACCGTCGCCTCTGGGGGGCGATCGTCGCGTCATCGCGAAGCGAGCCGCTCCCGCCCCACACCGAGCAGCGGATGGCCGACTTCACGGAGCTTGTGGAAGTCGTCATCGCGAATGCCGAGAGCCAGGCGGAGCTGAGCGCGTCGCGCGCTCGCGTTGTGGCCGCCGGCGACGAGGCACGGCGCCGGATTCAGCGAGACCTGCACGACGGCGCACAGGCCTACCTGGTGAACACCGTGCTCACGCTCAAACTGGCTCGCGACGAGCTCGGCAACCAAGCCGGGTCGGCGGCCGAGCTGCTGAACGACGCTCTCGCACAGGCCGAGCAAGCGAAGGAGGAGCTGCGCGAGCTCGCGCACGGAATCCTGCCGGGTGCGCTCACGCGCGGGGGGCTGCGAGGCGGCGTTGCCTCGCTGGTCTCCCGGGTGGACCTGCCCGTGTCCGTCGACGTTACGACGCAGCGGCTGCCGGCAGCGTTGGAGGCGACCGCCTATTTCATCCTGGCCGAGGCGTTCACGAACGCCGTAAAGCACGCCCGAGCGAAGAGCGCCTGGATCGTCGCGGCCGTCGAAGGCGACATGCTCCGACTCGAGGTCCGGGACGATGGAGTGGGCGGCGCGAGCCTCAACGGCAGCATGGGCCTCCTCGGCCTACGGGACCGCGCCGCCGCGATGAGAGGCGAGTTGCACATCGAGAGCCCCCAGGCCGCGGGGACAACGCTGACCGCCACGCTGCCCATCGCGCTTTCGCGAGCGGCCTGACCGGTTCCGACTGAGCCGGCTCGTACCTGCGCGTCGATCCGTTCGCTGTGAGGTGTCATAGCCGGGGGCAAACTCGAAAGGAAGGGCCATCAATGAGCGTGCACATGGTGCAGGCCAAGATCAAGGCCGCCAGCGTCACCGGTGTTACGGAGGGGATGGTGCTGCGCTACTGGACGAGCTGCGGCCGGTCGCGTTCGCGATCTCCTACCGCATGCTCGGCAGCGTCTCCGAGGCCGAGGACGTGGTCCAGGAGGCGCTGCTGCGCATGCGTCACAACCCTCTGCACGCCGAAGCTCAGCGGTGGGAGTGTCCAGCCCTCCGGTGCCGCCGACGCTTGAGGAACTTCAGCGCCAGCAATCCCTTGAGTGCTCTCTTCATGTCGTTACCTCCATGCCGGATTGACGGGTCGATCCAAGGCTGGGAGGCGCCGGCGTCTGGGCCAAAACCTCACACGGGCCGTGGCAATACGCAGGTGATCTACCGGGCTACGCGGCTCGTCGCGAGGTAGGCGCAATCGAGCGCAACCTGCGAAGCGCCTCCCGCTCGAGCTGGCGGCTTCGCTCTTCGCCGAGCCCCAGCCACTCGCCGATCTCCTCGTGCGTCTGGACGCGGTTGTCGTCCAGCCCGTAGCGACGGATGAGCACCCCCCGATGGCGCTCTGGCAGCAAGCGCAGCATCGCCCAGAGCTCATGACTGTTCTCGTGCGCGACCGCGTTTTCTGTGGGATCGACGGCCCGCTGATCGGCCACCAGGTCGCCAAGCGGCGTCGATTCCTCGCCGACGGGCTCATCCAGTGAAGCGGTCACCCGCGCCGCACCGCGTAACGAACGCACGCTCTCCACGCTGAGGTCGGTGCGCACGGCGATCGCGGCGTCTGAAGCCTCCCCTGGGGCGACTCGTTCAAGCTCCGCCTCCACTCGTCGCACCGCGGCAAGTTGCTGGTTGGCCTTGGTGGGAATCCGGATCACGTTCGAGCTCGCGACGGCGTCGACAATCGAACGACGGATCCACCACACCGCGTATGTCGAGAACTTCAGCCCGCGGCTGTAATCGAACCCCTCGACGGCCCGAATCAACCCAACGGTGCCCTCTTGGACGAGGTCGTCGAACGGAACGCCTCTGTTGAGGTACCTCCGCGCGATCGCGCGTACCAAACCGAGGTTGCTCTCGATCATCCTCCCCTTTGCTTTCAGATCGCCCTGCGCGATCTGCTTCGCGAGTAGGACTTCCTCTGCTGCGGATAGGAGTCGCGCTTCGCTCATCGGCGTTGCCACCTCAAGCGGCAGCCGCAAGCGTGCGACTCGACGGGGGGCCCTCGGCGAGGCCAGCCGCCATGCTGATGAATGCTTCCAGTGCGGGCGGCCGCACCTGATCGGACCAGAGAAGCTCGAAGGAAAGGCTTCGAGCAGGCTGAAGTCGACGAGCAATCACGCCGGACGGCAGGGCGTCTGGCTCGGTGGTCAGGGCCAGGACTGCGTTGCCGGCGACCGCGCTGTGCAGGGACAATTCCGGCGGGCCCCGCACCAGCTCGGCGGTAACACCCAGCCCGGAGAGGAGATCCGCGACAGCCCTGTCGAATGCGGCACCGTCACGATGCCCCGTCACGGCGATCCGCTCACCAGCCAGATCGGAGGCGGCCAACGGACCAATGCCGGCGAGCCCATGGCCCGTGCCGACGAGTACCACCCACGCCTCAGAACCGAGTTCGAGCACGCTCAGGTCGGGAGAGGCGTGCCCGCTTGGCGCCACGACGGCGTCGAGACGGCCGTCGCGTAGGTCGCGCCAGAGCGTTCCCCCGTAAGCCTCCAGCACCGTCAGCTCGACCCCCGGGCGCTCGCCGGCGAAGCGTTGCAGCAGATCGGGGGTGAGCTGCCAGCGCGCACCGCCGGCCACTCCGAGCTTCAGGCTCCCGGCGACCCCTGCGTCAAGATCGCGCCCCGTGGCGCCCGCCGTTTCCGCGGCAGCCAGTGCGAGGCGAGCGCGCTCCAGGAACAGCGCCCCGGCAGGCGTCAGGTCCACGCCCCGCGTGTGGCGCTCAAGCAGCTTGACGCCGAGCTCGGCTTCGAGTCGGCGCACCTGTGTCGAGAGTCCGGGCTGCGCCACCCACAGGCGCTCTGCCGCGCGGCTGAAGCTTCCCTCCTCGGCGATGGCGACGAAGTAACGAAGATGGCGGAGTTCCACGTTCGCCTCCCTCACGCGGCGAGGCTCGACGACAATGTGGCCATGTCCGACGCAGCGGCCTCCTCGGCATCGAGGGCGGCGATATAAGAGGCGAATGCCCAAGCACGGCTCTCGGGCTCAGCGTCGAGGAAGGCCCGCCAGCGGGTGGCGACGAGGCTCGCGGCTTCACGCCAGATCTCGAGCGATCGTTCCCGACTACGTGAGGTGAACGCCTGGGTGATGTGAGTTGTGGGGAACATGCGACTGCCTCCAGCTGTGGGAATGTGCCGGCCACGCTAGGCCGATGAGGCTTGCTTCGCATCCCTGTCATTGACAGTCATGGCGCTCGCCTGACAGTGGATCTGGTAGTCGAGAACGCCCGGGTATGGCGCATTGGGCGCTTCGATCTAGCGAGCCGGCCGGGGCCGATCCAGGACTCCTCGTACCCAATCGAGAGGAGCCCAGTGCTTACCAACACCGCAATTGAGGATGCCGTAATCGACTCTCTCGAGTCCGATCCTCGGATTCCCGACCCCGTCGAGATCGCGGTCGCCTCGGACGGCGGCAGCATCACGCTGCGGGGGACCGTCGAGAGCTTCGGCCAGCGGCGCGCCGCGGCCGACGACGCCAAGAAGATCGACGGCGTCTACGAGGTGAACGACGAGCTGAAGGTCAGCCTCCCCGGCGCCGACCGCCGCGAAGACGACGAGATCCGTGGCGTGGCCCTGCAAGTCCTGATGTGGGACACAGAGGTCCTGTCCGACTCGGTCGACGTCAAGGTCGCGGATGGCTGGATCACCCTGAAGGGAGACGTCAGCTATCAGTACCAAAGCGACGCGGCGTACGAGGACGTGGCGAGTCTGTACGGCGTTTACGGCGTCACCAACGAGATCACGGTGAACGAGTTCTGACAGTGGTTTCGCGTGGGCGGCAGCAGCCGCCCACGCGACCACTCGCGAGGGCGGCGATGGCTGTCGCGCGGGAGGCGCGGGCATTAGGATGGCCAGGCCCATGTCTGGCAGTCCTTCAGCTTTTAGTGGCGGGGACTGATGCTGCTCGGTCGGCGAGACGAGTGCGCCGTCCTCGATCAGCTGCGTGAGGGAGCGCGGGCTGAGCGCAGCGGTGTGCTCGTAGTGCGCGGTGAGGCAGGAGTTGGGAAGACCGCGCTGCTCGACTATGCGATCGGGTCGGCCTCGGACATGCGCGTCGTCCGTGCGACGGGAGTGGAGTCGGAGATGGAGCTCCCGTTCGCGGCGCTACATCAACTGTGTGCGCCGCTGCTCGATCGCCTTGAAGGACTTCCCGCTCCTCAGCGCCACGCGCTGGAAATCACGTTCGGGCTGAGCGAGGGCGCGGCGCCGGACCGCTTGTTCGTCGGCCTGGCGGTGCTCGGGCTGCTAGCCGAGGCGGCCGAGCAGCGCCCGCTTCTATGCGTGATCGACGACGCGCAATGGCTGGACCGCGCCTCCGCGCAGGCGCTCGCGTTCGTGGGCCGCAGACTGCTGGCGGAGTCGGTAGTCATGCTCTTCGCCGTCCGCGAACCGATCCGTGAGCTTTCCGCCCTGCCGGAGCTGGTGGCGGAGGGGCTGCGAGATTCCGACGCACGACAGCTCCTCACATCGGTCGTGCCCGGGCGCCTGGATCAGCGAGTCATCGACCAGCTCATGGCCGAAGCCCGTGGCAACCCGCTCGCCCTCTTGGAGCTGCCGCCCGGGCTCCCGCCGGCCGAGCTGGCCGGCGGGTTCGGCCTGCCCGAGGCGCTGTCACTAGCGGGGCGCATCGAGGACCGCTTCCTGCAGCGGCTCGAGGCGCTCCCGGCGGACACCAGGCGGATGTTGCTCGTGGCAGCGGCCGACCCGACCGGCGATCCCGCGCTCGCCGGGCGCGCCGCGGCTCGCCTCGGGCTCGCCGACGCGGCGCTCGAGCCGCTCGCCGGCGCCGACCTGATCGAGATCGGCGCTCGGGTCCGGTTCCGCCACCCGCTCGTGCGCTCCGCGGTCTACCGCGCCGCGGCCCCGGACGAACGCCGCCGCGTCCGCGCTGCGCTGGCGGAAGCAACCGACCCGCGGGTCGATCCGGACCGGCGAGCCTGGCATCTCGCCGAGGCGACAGCCGGCCCAGACGAGTCCGTCGCCGGCGAGCTCGAGCGAGCCGCCGGCCGCGCCCAGGCGCGCGGCGGCCTGGCTGCCGCCGCCGCCTTCCTCGAGCGCGCAGCGGCGTTGACGTCGCACCCTGTCCGACGTGCGCGGCGGGCGTTGGCGGCGGCACAGACGAAGTACGAGGCCGGGGCGCTGGACGATGCCCTCGCGCTGCTCGTCACCGCGGAGACCGGCGGCGTCGACGATCTCCAACGCGCGCGCGTGCATCTCCTGACAGCGCAGATCGCGTTCGCCGCGCAGCGCGGCGGCGACGCTCCCAAGCTCCTGCTGGACGCCGCCCGCGAGCTCGAGGCGGTCGACCCGGACCGGGCGCACACGGCCTATCTCGAAGCGCTCGACGCGGCCCGGTTCGCCGGCCCGCTCGCCCGCCGAGCGGACTTTGTCGAGGTGAGCAAGGCGGCGCTGGCCGGCGCTGCCCCGCAGCGGCCGCCGCGGCCGACCGATCTCCTCCTTCAGGGGATTGCGACGCTGCCGATCGACGGTCACGCCGCGGCCGCGCCGATCCTCAAGGCCGCGCTGAGCGCGTTCCGCGAGGAGCCCGACCTAGGGCCAGGCGAGTCCCGCTGGATCTCGGCCGCGTGCCGTGCCGCGTGGGACTTCTGGGACGAGGAGAGCTGGAGGCTGCTCGCCACGCGAGAGCTTCGGCGGGCGCGTGATGCCGGTGCCCTCACGGCCACGCCGCTGCTCCTCAGCTCGCTCAGCTACGTGCACGCCCTCTGTGGCGAGCTGTACACGGCGGAGTCGCTGCTCGACGAGCTCCGGGCGACCACCGCGGCGACCGGCATCCCCGTTCATCGTTACGTCGAGATTTGGGTCGCGGCGCTGCGCGGGCGGGAGCCGGAGCTGACGTCGCTGGTCGAGGACTTGACTGCGGATGCGAAGGCGCGAGGGGAGGGCTTTGCGCTGGCGTTCGCGGGGCAGGCCGGCGCGGTCCTGTACAACGGTCTGGGTCGCTACGAGGAGGCCTTTGCCGCGGTGCGTGAGGCCGTCGACGTCGCGCCCTACTCCGAGCTCAGCACGCCCAGCGCGGTCGCCGAGCTCGTGGAGGCCGCCGCCCACGTCGGAGAGCCGCGCATTGCGGAACGGGCGCTCGAGCGGCTCACGCTCAGCACCCGGCCCAGCGGCAGCGACTGGGCGCTCGGGGTCGAGGCCCGCTCGCGCGCCCTGCTCAGCGACGGCGACGCCCCCGAGCGCCTCTACCGGGAGGCGATCGAGCGGCTGCGGCGCACCCGCGTGCGCGTGCAGCTCGCTCGCACCCACCTGCTCTACGGCGAGTGGCTGCGGCGCGAGCGCCGCCGCATCGAAGCCCGGGAGCAGCTGCGCACCGCGCTCGAGATGTTCACGAGCATGGGGGCCGAGGGGTTCGCCGGACGGGCCGAGCGCGAGCTGCTCGCCACCGGCGAGCGTCCCCGCAAACGCAGGGCCGAGGCCCGTGACGACCTCACCACCCACGAAGCTCAGATCGCGCAACTCGCCCGCGACGGCTTCTCGAACGCGCAGATCGGCGAGCGACTGTTCATCAGCCAACACACCGTCGCCTACCACCTGCGCAAGGTCTTCGGCAAGCTCGACATCACGTCACGCAACCAGCTCGGACACGTGCTGCCGGCGGAGGCAGCTTCGGCGTAGCGCCGTCAAGGAGTCGTAACCCGGATCTCGTTCGTGATGCCGATGACGCCGCCCAGCCTCGTCACGTCGTCGAAGGCTGCGTCGCTTTGGAATTGGTAGTTCGCGTCGCCCTTCAGGGTGATCCAACCGTCCGCCACCTTCACGTCGATCAGCTCTGCGGGCACCCGTGAGTCCCACTCGAGGGTCTGTAGGACCACGCCGCGAATGTCAGCGTCCGCGCGACGGTCCTCGTCGAGCAGCCGGACCTGAAGCTGGTCGTCGACTTCGTCCACTCCCTCCACGCTGCGGGCGTCTTTGACGGCGGCGCGACGTGCCGCGAAGGTCCCGACCGTTCCGCGCAGCGTCACCAGGCCGTGGTTGGCCGAGACGGCGATGGCGCCCGGGTCCGAAATGCGCTGGTCGACCAACAGCAGTTCTCGCAGGTCGTCCTCGATTGCAACGTCCGAATTCACGACTGTGCTCCTTCTCGTTGTGTGCGGTTGTGACTCGACTCAGGCGCGTCGGCCAACGAACGCACCTCCTGCGTGAGCTTCAGGATCTGGCGCGAGAGCTCGAGCAGCTCCTGGTTCTGGGAGTCCTCCTCCTTCACCGTCTTCCACTGCGCGTCGGCGATCACCTGGCGCTTGGCGTCCGCTCGGTTCTGACTGATCATCACGAACGTCGAGAGGAAGATCGCCTCGAGCGAAACGATCATCGTCAGCAGCCCGAACGGATACTTCTCGACATGGAAGCCGATCCAGCATCCGAACCAGATGATGTGCAGGTAGACGAACGTCATCGAGCCGGAGAACGACGTGATGCGGTCTGCGAGCCGGTTCTGAGCCCTGTCTGCCCGCTGCTCGGCCTGCTTGACGAGCGCAGGGTTCACCGGAGGCGGGAGCTTTTCCGGAAGGAAAAGTGGACCGATCCGGCGAATCACGGCGTGGCCGTGACCGTTTGACTGGACCCCGTTTGAGGACGTCTTGGTGGGCACTGGTGCTCCCTTCCCGGTTTCGCTCATGCGTCATTCATCCGTCGCGGCCGCCGTAAGCCGCACACCACTGGTCGGCATTCGCCAGACGTCGCGCTTATGCGCCGCGCTCTGCCGCCTCGGCCGGCGCGGGATTAAGAGAGCCGCTTCCCGCAGCTCGGGCGGCGACGTCGTTCCCCTCACGCGCCGACCACCAGTCGCGCAGGATGATCTGTATCCCCGCGGCGACCGGAATCGCCAGCAGCGCGCCTAGCACGCCCAGGAGCGCCGCGCCCGCGAGTACCGCCACGATCGTCACCAGCGGGTTGACCTGCACAGCTCGCCTGTAGACGAGCGGCTGGACCACGTAGTCCTCGAATCGCTGCCAGACGATGATGAACGCAATCCAGATGATCGTCGTCTCGGGGAAGTGAACCGTCAGGGTGCCGACCGACACGACGATGGCTCCCAGCGTTGCGCCGACCAGTGGAATCAGGTCGAAGAACGCCACTACGATCGCGAAGGCGAGCGCGTAGTGCACACCGAGAATGGTGAGTACCACCCAGGTGGCGATGGCAGCCAGCACGCTGATCACCACGTTCCCGAGCACGTAGCCGGCTACCGCGCCCTCCACCTGCTTGATGAGGCGCGCATAGCGGTCTCGCCGTTTGCCGGCGAGATCGAGCGCCATCCCGGCATAGCGCTCGCCATGCAGGAGCAGCAGGAACGCGATCGACAGCACCGTCACCAGCTCACCGATGACCTGGAAGGCACCCACGGTGACGCTGCCGAGCGCGCGTGTCGCGCCTCCGACGTGACTGGGCAGGGTCTTGAGGTCGTTCTGGAGCTTCGAGCTGATGTGGTAGCGGTCGTCGTAGTGCCGGAAAGTCGCGTTGTTGCGCAGGTCGTGCACGTACGTCGGCGAGTGGTGAGCGAACGCCTTCACCTCCCCGGCGACCGCCGGCACGATCACCACTCCGATCGCGACGATCGCGATCGCCATCACCAGGTAGAGGCCGAGGATCACCAGCGCCCGGGGAGCGCGCCTGCCTGAAAGCGCGTCGACGAGCGGCTTCAGGGCGATGGCCAGGAACAGCGCTATCGCCACCAGGCGGATCACGTTCCGAAGCAGGAAGAGCAGATACAGGAAGCCCGCGCAGGCCGCCACCAGCAAGAGCGTCCGCGCCAGCCCGCGGGCCGTCGGGGCGACCAGCCGCACCGCGACGGCGCGGGGTTCCTTCACTCCGTGAGAGCGGCCGTTCGCCGCGCCGTCCACCATGGTCTGACCGTAGGCGCGCCCGGCCGCCGACCGCATAACCGTTGGGTCTGGCCACGGCTGCTCCGCGGTATCCCCTTCCCGCGCCCGTCGCCCCAGGTTCGCTCCACCGGGCAAACGCGACGAAAGGAGCGCCATGGACAGCGTCATTGCTGTGACCTTTGGCGAGAACAGCAAGGCCTATGACGCCTTGACGAAGCTCAAGGAGATGGACGACCAGCGTCAGGTGAGCCTCTCAGAGGCCGCTGTGGTCGTCAGGCGCGAGGACGGTCAGCTCGATACGAAGGACGTGGTCGGCGACGACGGCTTGACCGGCACCGCAAGCGGGGGGATCGTCGGGTTGATCATCGGCATCCTGGGTGGACCCTTCGGCGTCCTCCTCGGGGGCGCGATGGGGCTGTTGATCGGATCCCTTTTCGACATCGACGACGATGAGGAGACCGACTCCGTTCTAGCGGAGCTGGGACGCACAGTTCAGGTGGGCCGCTCGACCCTGCTGGCGCAGGTCGGCGAGCAGAGCCCCGAGGTGCTCGACGCTGCGATGGCGGAGCTGGGCGGAACAATCCTCCGGCGCGACGTCGACGACGTCGAGGCCGAGATCGCCGCCGCCGAGGAGGCTCAGCGAGCCGCCAAGAGGGCCGCGAGGAAGGAGCTTCGAGACCAGCGCCGCAGTCAGGCCAAGGAGAAGATCCACGCCAAGATCGAGGAGCTGAAGGCCAAGCTCCACCGCCACCCGGTGGGTGCCGGCAGCAGCCACTGAGCACGGCGTCATCGAGCGCGGAGGCCCTCGCCCCGGGCCTCCGCGCTCGCAGCATCTTCGAGGGGCGTGTAGCCATTACGCTCTCGCCCATGAAAGCGGAGAACCGCTTTCGCCATCTGGTCGAGCGCTACACCGTGGATCCGGACTGGCTGCCCTCGGTGTCACGCGACATCACCGAGGCGATCCACGCTCAGCTCCCCGCCGTCGAGGCCGGCGACCTCGGCGACGAGACCTACGCAAGCAGCGAGAGCGTCCTGCGCCTCCTCGCCTACATGGTTCGGAACGAGGTCCCGCCAAGCGAGGCCGAACCTCCGCCGGCCGCTATCGAGTACGCGCGCGAGTTCGTGCGTCGTGGTGTCCCGCTCGACTCGCTGCTGCGCGCCTATCACATCGGGCACGCGACGTTTTTCCGCCGCTGGGCGGAAGCGGTTCACGCCGACCCCGGCACCGACGGCCAGCAGGCTCGCGCGATCGAATTGGGCGCGGAGTGGACCTTCGAGTTCATCGAGGCTCTGAGCGCGCGGCTCGTGCAGCTCTATGCGGAGGAGCGCGAGCGCTGGGTCCGCAGTGCCGCGGCGGTCCGCTCCCAGACCGTCGAGGCGGTCTTGAGCGGCGAGATCACCGACCTCCAGGCCGTGAGCGCCCGGCTGGTCTACGACCTCGAGCGCGAGCACCTTGCCTTCGTGGTCTGGCATGAGCGGCCGGAAGAGGCCGCCAGCGAGGCGCTCGCCCCGCTCGAGCGCGCCGGGCTGGAGCTCGCAGCGGCAATATCCGAGGCGAGGCCCTTGCTCGTCCCCGGCGAGCGCCTGCTGATCGCGGGCTGGGTGATCTGGCCGGAGAGCGCCGACGGCGACGAGCTCGCGCGGTTCCACCTGGATCCGCGTCAGTTTCCCGGCGTGCTGGCCGCCTGCGGATCTCCGGCCGCCGGTATCGAGGGCTTTCGCCGCAGCCATCAGGAGGCGCTCAGCGCCCGCCGCATCGCGACTCTCACACGTCGGCGCCAGGGACCCGTGACGCGCTACGACGAGGTGGCGCTGGCGGCGCTTGCAAGCGTCGACGTCGAGCAGGCGCAGGCGTTCGTGCTCTCGGAGCTCGGCCCGCTCGCCGCCGATGACGACCGCACCGCGCGCCTCGCCGCAACGCTGCAGGTCTACCTCCAGGAGAACCTAAGTCCGAGGCGCACCGCCCAGCGCCTTGGCGTTCACGAGAACACGATCATCAACCGGATTCACGCGGCTCAGGAAGACCTTCCGCACCCAATCGAACAGCGAGCGTGCGAGCTTCAGGTGGCGCTGCGCATCATCCGGCTCACTCAGGATCCGTAGCCGTCACTCGTCTCCCATGCGGGATGTCAGGCTGGCGCGGTGGCCGGCTCGCGCGCGTGCGCGCCGGCGAGCAGCCGTGCAACCAGGACGCCGAACACGAAGCCGCCGATGTGCGCGAAGAAGGCGGTGCCACCGCCGTGGGCGTGTGCCGAGAGCATCCCGAAGTTGCCCTCGACCAGCTGGTATACGAACCAGAGCCCGAGGAAGATCCACGCCGGGATCCGCACGAGGAAGACGAAGACGAGGGACAGCACGCGTGAGTCCGGATAGAGCACGAAGTAGGCGCCCAACACGGCGGCAATCGCTCCGCTCGCTCCAAGGTTAGGTACCCGTCCGTCCGCCGCGGATCCCAGGACAAGCGTGACGAGCGTCTGGGTCATCGTGGCCACGAAGCCGCCGGCGAAGTAGAAGCCGAGGTAGCGCAGATGGCCGAATGCGTCCTCGACGTTCTTCCCGAAGATCACGAGGAACAGCATGTTGCCGAGGATGTGCCCCCAGCTGCCGTGCATGAACATGCTGGTGATCCAGCTCACCCCCCAGGGCTCGGGGCCGTGACACGACCCGTTGACGGTGCAGGGATAGAACGACGCGTCGTGCACGGACTGGCCGAGATGCGGCAGCTCATAGAAGATCCAGACCGCGAAGTTGGCGACGATCAGCGCGACGTTGACGTACGGAAAGCGCCGCGCGCGGATGCCATCGGAGAGCGGGAGCATGCGATTCGACCCTGTGCGCAGCCGCTTTGAGCGACTAGACCGCGCGGCGGCCGGTGCGATACCCGGTGCGTATGTCTAACCCCCGAGCAGGGCGGCGACCGAGCTGACCGTGATCGCCACGATCCCGGTGCCGAACACGTACGACAACAGGGCGTGATGCAGCGCGACCCGCCGCACCGGCTTGCCGACCAGGTCGGTGTCGGAGACCTGGAACGTCATGCCGATGGTCAGCGCCAGATAGGCGAAGTCCCGGTAATCGGGAGCCTCGCCGTGGAAGTCGATCCCGCCGTCTGGCGGGCTGTAGTAGAGCCTGGCGTAGCGAAGGGCGAAGACGGTGTGCACCGAGGTCCAGGCCAGCGCAACGCTGGCGAGGGCGAGTGCGGTCAGAAGGCCCCGTCCCGGAGCGTGGGAGTGTCCCGCCTGTCCGAGCGTGAACGCCACCGCTACGAGGCTCGCTGCGCCGGCGCCGATGAGAATGGCCTCGGCGGCAGCGCGCGAACTGTCCTCGGCGCGGGCGATCTCCCCAGTCGTCGTCGCATCGGCGTCGGCGATCGTCAGCCAGACCCAGATCACGAACACCGCCGCGGCTACGTCCGACGCAAAGAGCGCGGCGACCGACCACGAGGATCCGTCGATGGCCGCGATCGCCGCGGCAATGAGCCCACCGCCCACGCCGATCACCACGCGCTTGCCGGCGAGTCCGGAGTGGTCGGCGCGTTGCGCCATCACCTTGAAAGCTTCTGCATCGGGGTGTTCACTCCTCATACGAAATCGCGCGATCCTCGCGAACCGGCGGCTATGACCAGCGTTGTGAACCGACCACAACAGCGAGGCCGCTGCCTGTTGAGCTGCCCCAGGAGAAAGCGGAGCTTCGCCGGTACCGTCGCATTCGACCCACCGTGCCGACCCTCACTGACGCAAGTCCCATGATCGAAATGCGTTTCTTCAACCGTAAGAGTGAATGCAGCGCGCTGAATGGGTTGCTCGAGACAGCGCGGGCCGGGGAAAGCGGCCTGCTGGTGTTGCGCGGCGAGGCAGGGGTCGGTAAGACAGCGCTCCTGGACTACGCGGTCCGGTCAGCATCCGGATTCCGTGTCCTCCGCGCCGTCGGTGTGGAGTCGGAGGCGGACCTGGCGTTCGCCGGGCTCCAGCAACTCTGCGGACCGCTGCTCGATGGCCTCGAGCGGCTGCCAGATCCCCAGCGGGACGCGCTGAGCGTGGCGTTCGGGCTCAGCGAAGGCGAGGCGCCGCGGCAGTTTGTCGTCGGGCTCGCCGCGCTCAGTCTGCTGTCCGCCAGCGCCGAAGACGAGCCGCTGTTGTGTGTGATCGACGACGCGCAGTGGCTCGATCTAGCGTCTGCGCAGGCGCTCGGCTTCGTTGCACGTCGCCTGCTGGCGGAGCCGGTCGTCATCTTGTTTGCGACCCGTGCTCCTGCGGACGAGCTGGCGGGACTGGCCGAGCTCGTCGTGGACGGGCTTGGCGAGGACGACGCACGGAGCCTGCTGGCGTCGACCACCGAGGGACAGCCGCTCGACGAGCGAGTTCGGGACTCCATCGTCGCCGAGGCGCGAGGCAACCCGCTGGCGCTGCTCGAGCTGCCGCGGGGGTTGACGCCCGCGGAGCTCGCCGTGGGTTTCGGGCCGCACCCGCGGTTGCCCCTGTCGGGCCGAATCGAGGAGAGCTTCCAACGCAGAGCCGCGGAGCTGCCACCCGACACACGGCAGTTGCTTCTGGTGGCATCCGCGGACCGGCTTGGCGATCCCATCACGGTCTGGCGCGCGGCGGAGCGACTTGGCGTCGGCCGCGACGCGGCCGGCCCGGCAGTGGCGGCGGACCTGATCGAAATCGGAGAGCGTGTTGTGCTTCGGCATCCTCTGGTGCGCTCAGCCGTGTACAGAGCGGCATCGCTCGATGAGCGACGGGCCGTGCACCGGGCGCTGGCAGAGGTCACCGACGCAGCACTCGATCCCGATCGCCGCGCCTGGCACCTGGCGGCTGCGGCGGCGAGGCCGGATGAGGACATCGCCGCGGAACTCGAGCGCTCGGCCGGCCGGGCGCAGGAGCGAGGGGGACGTGCGGCAGCCGCCGCCTTCCTCGAGCGTTCGGCCGAGCTGACGCTCGATCCGCAGCTCCAGGCCCTGCGGAGGCTGTCGGCTGCCGGGGCGAGTCTCGCCGGCGGAGCGAACGGACGGGCGCAGGCTTTGCTCAACCAGGCCGCGCCGCACCTGGTCGACGCCGGTGCTCGCGCCCAGGCGCTACGCATGGAGGGGATGATCCGCTTCGGCGACGGGCGCGGCGGGGACACGCCGTCGCTGCTGTTCGACGCTGCGATGGCACTGCGCGACGTCGACCCGCAAGCCGCTCGCGCGACGCTGGTCGAGGCGCTGGAGGCAGCCATGTGGGCGGGGCGGCTGACGACCGGCACCACGACGGTCGACGTGGCAGAGGCTGCCAACGCTCTTCTCGGCCTGGGCGACGACGAGTCGCTCCCGAACTTGATGCTCAGGGGTTACACCGAGCGCCTCACCACCGGTTACCCCGCGGCGGTGGGGTGGTGGCGTCGCGCGGCCGAGCCGCAGGCGGATGATGCACTGCTCGCGGCAAGTTTCCAGTCACTCGGGATGCTCTGGACCGCGACGGGGGAGCTCTTCGACTTCGACCGTCACTCCGCCACCGCTCGCACTCACGTCCGGCTTGCACGGAACCAAGGCGCGCTCGTGAGACTGCCCGCCGCGCTGAGCTGCCTGGCATGGAACGAGCTCTTGAGCGGCAGGATCGAAACCGCCGATGCGCTGGTCGCCGAGGCCGCGCAGATCGCGACCGCCAACGGGATACCGTCGATGCCCGGAGCGCAGGAGATGATGGGACTGGCGGTACTCGCCTGGCGCGGTCGCGAGGAGGCCCGAGCTGTCGCCGAAGCGGTGACGTCCGAGGCGTTCGAGCGCGGACAGGGGCTCGGAATCACGCTCGCGCAGTACTGCCTGACGACACTCGAGCTAGGTCACGGGCGCTATCAGGAAGCCCGCGCCCACGCGCTGGCCGTGTACGAGGAAGACCCGCTGTACATCGGCTCGATGGCGCTTGCGGACGCGGTGGAGGCGACAGCGCGCAGTGAGGACATCGACACGGCGCACGAGGTGCTTGCCAGGCTGACCGAACGAGCTCTCGCAAGCGGGACGCCCTGGGCTCTGGGTCTGCTCGCCCGCGCCCGCGCACTGCTGGCAGCAGATGACGACGCCGAACCGCTTTACCGGGAGGCGCTGGAGCATCTGAGCCGGTCCGGCGTGGTGACGGACCACGCCCGGGCGCGGCTCCTGTACGGCGAGTGGTTGCGGCGGCGACGGCGGCGGCGCGATGCGCGCTTCCAGCTGCGGCTTGCCCACGACATGCTGCAGGCCACCGGTGGCGCCGCCTTCGCTCGTCGAGCCGAAATCGAGCTGCTGGCGACGGGTGAGCGAGCCCGGACGCGCGTCAGCGAGACCCGCGATCGGCTCACGCCGCAGGAGCAACAGGTGGCACAGCTGGCCGCGGGCGGCCAGTCGAACGCCGAGATCGGCGCCCAGCTCTTCATCAGCCCCCACACGGTCGCGTATCACCTGCGCAAGATCTTCAACAAGCTCGACCTCACCTCGCGGAACCAGCTCTCTGCGGCGATGGACGAGCAGCCTCAAAGCGGCGGCGCCAACAGGCTTGACGCCGCCGCGATCTGAGCTGTCAAGTCCGGCGGGTCAGTGGCCCGCGGCCGCCACGGGCTTCCGCGGCTCGGTGGCATCCCCGTTGTGAGTCGGCCCGGCGAAGGCCTGGTCGACGTCGTCCGGGAGGCGCTTGATCTCGAACGACGCCACCACGCGCATGGCGCCAATGGCCACCGCCCAGATCCCGCCGACGGTCACGAGCGCCGCAAGCGTCGCGCCCGGGTCAGCAAGTGCGAGGACCCCGAGTGCAACCTCGAGCACTCCGATGATCACGAGCAGCCACCAGCTGGGCAGCAGCCCACGAGCCGCGACTGCGCCGCTGACCGAGATCGTTCCCCACACGATCAGCCAGGCGCCGAGGAAGATCGCCACCGCCAGCAGACCCGGGCTGGGCCAAACGATGATCGCGATCCCGGCGGCGATGGAGAGCAGCCCGCTGAGTAGGTTGGCACGCGCCACACGCGCGTCGATGCCCGACGTGAGCCCGCGAGACACGCCCTCGACAATGAACAGCGCCCCGATGAAGGTGGCAAGGCTCCGCACCGACCAGTCGATGCTGAAGATGAGGACGCCGGCCACGATGAGCGCGAGGCCATTGAGCAGCAACAGCCACCAGTTGCGAGCCAGCCGCTCGGCGACATCGCGAGTGAGCTTGTAGGGAACGGGCGCGGTGCCCGGCGCGACGAACATTGTGGATCCTTTCCGGTCGTGTAGGAAGTCGGTCGCAGGCTGGATAGAACCCGCAGCCGTTCCTAGACGTGGTGAGCATCCGACCGAGACGACGTGGATATGGGCTGCTCCGGCCCCATCCACGCTGTCCGCCGTCAGCCGGGCAGATCCTCGGGGCGCTTCTTGGCGAGTTTGCCTTCGAGCAGGCCGGTGGACTGGCCGACTTCGATCAGGTAGCCATCGGGATCCCGCATGTAGCAGCGGGTCTCGGCACCGCGATCCATCGGCGGCGTGACGAACTCGGCCCCCTTCGAGCTCCACTGCTCGTAGCAAGCCTGGATGTCGGCGACGCGCAGGTTCATGAAGGTTGAGACCGTGTTCCCGGGCTCGTAGTCGACGACCGAGATGTCGGGCTTGTCAGGGGTCGGGCCACCGCCCGGATTCATGATCACCCACGAGTTGGCGAGCTTGATCATGCATGGGTTCTCCTCCAGCACAACCTCGCCGCCGAGGACCTCGGAATAGAAGGCGCGGGATCGAGCAACGCTTCGCACGGTGATGAAGTGGGTGACGACGAACCCCTCGCTCGGGGCCGGAAGGTTCTCGAAGTCGATCGCCGGCGTGTGCTCGCTCACTGACCGCAGCATACGCCGACCGAGCCGGCTGGCAAGGTGCCCGGCTCGCGCGTGTGGATCAGCCGCTGACTCGACGCAGCTTGTCCGGGTCGGCGACCAGGTCGATCTCGAGGATGCGGCCACGCTGGGTGACGAAACCGACGACGGCAACCGGCCTGTCGTGCGGGGCGATAACGAGGCCGGCGACGCCATTGACGACGGCCGGCCGAGCGGCGCTCGCCAGCTGCCGGTAGCCGCTCGTCACCACTTCACGTGCGACCGCGTCGGCTCCGACGATCGGCTCGCGCGCACGCGGGGCGACACCGCCGGCATCCACGCGGAACACCACATCGGGGTCGAGCACGGCGAGCAGCGCATCGAAGTCGCCCTCGCGGGCAGCGGCAAGGAAGGCATCGACCAGCTTGCGCTGGCCTGAGAGGTCGGCATCGGGATCCGGCGTCGTGCCCTGCACGCGGCGGCGGGCCCGGCTCGCGAGCTGTCGCGCAGCGGCCGGACTGCGGTCGACTATCGGGGCGATCTCCTCGAAGGGCACGGCGAACATGTCGTGCAGCACGAAGGCAAGCCGCTCGGCCGGCGACAGCGACTCGAGCACGACCAAGAGCGCCAGTCCCACCGAGTCGGCCAGTAGGGCCTGTTGCTCGGGATCGCTGTCGTCGCCGCTGGCCACCAGTGGTTCGGGCAGCCAGCTCCCCACGTAATCCTCGCGCTGCGACCGCCTCGAGCGCAGCATGTCGAGACTCACCCGCGCCACGACGGTCGTGAGCCAACCGGCGAGGTTTGCCACCTCATCGGTGTCCGAGCGGTTGAGCCGCAGCCACGCCTCCTGGACGGCGTCGTCCGCTTCGGTCAGCGAGCCCAGCATCCGGTAGGCGACCGCTCGCAGGTGCGGACGCTGCTGCTCGAACTCTTCTCCAATCGCGTCTTGCTTGGTCATCGGTCAGATCTCGTGTTCGGGTCCGTCATAGGGATGACGAAGCGAACGAGGCAAGTGTGACCGGGCGCCGCGGCCGCTCGCCGGTCACATCCGCCCGGCCGAATCCGTCAACGGGGTGAGAAACCACTGAGCGGCCTGTAATCCGGCCCCCCCTTGATCCCGAAAGGCCCTTGCGACATGGCAGCAACTACCCCCCAAGCCTCCTTTCTCGCGACGCGGCGCGGCAAGCTCACGCTGGCCCTGCTGGCGGCCGTGGCGTTCCTCGACTTCGTCGACGGCTCGATCGTGAACATCGCGCTCCCCTCGATCCGGCGCGATCTGCACGTCTCGGTGCAGAGCCTGCAGTGGGTCCCGAGCGCCTACCTGCTCACCTACGGTGGCTTCATGCTGCTGGGGGGCCGCGCCGCCGACTTGCTCGGCCGTCGGCGCGTGCTCGTCGCCGGGATAACCGTGATCGGGATCTCGTCCCTCGTCGGCGGCTTCGCCGGCAACTCCGCAGTGCTGATCGGCGCCCGCCTGGCGCAAGGGCTCGGCGCGGCGATGACGCTCCCAGCTGCACTGTCGCTTCTCACGACCTCGTTCAGGGAGGGCGCCGACCGCAACACCGCGCTCGGGGTCTGGGGAGCGGTCGGCGGGCTCGCCTCAGCCGTCGGCGTCCTGCTCGGCGGCCTCCTGACGGAGGGGCCCGGGTGGCGCTGGGTGATGTTCGTCAACCCGATCGCTGCCGTGCTCGTCCTAATCGGTGTGTTCCGCCTGATCGACGGGGAGCGGCGTCGTGCGCAGCTTCGAAACTTCGACCTGCTCGGCGCCATCCTGGCGACCGGCGGGATGCTCCTGCTCGTGTACACGCTCGTGAAGGCGCCCGACGTCGGCTGGGGTAGCGCCCGCACGATCGCCGGGATCGCCGTGTCGCTCGCGCTGCTGGCCGCGTTCGTAGTCAACGAGCAGCGTGCGAAGAACCCGCTCGCGCCGTTGTCGATCTTCCGCATCAACGGTCTCGCGTACGCCGACGCAACGCAGCTGATCGCGTTCGCGGGGTTCCTCGCGCTGTTCTTCTTTCTCACCCTCTACATGCAGAACGTGCTCGGCTACTCGGCGATCCAGACCGGCCTCGCCTACCTGCCCCTGACCTTTGCGATCGGCATCGCTGCCGGCATCGCATCGCAGCTCGTGTCCCGCATAGGGACCCGGCCCATCATCGTCACCGGCGCCGTGATCGCGGCCGGCGGACTCTATTGGCTCTCGCGGATTCCCCCGCATGGCTCCTACGTCAGCAACCTTCTCCCCGGGATGCTCGTCTTGTCGCTCGGCTTCGGCCCCGTGTTCGTCGGGGTCACGACCGCAGCGAACGCCGGTGTGCCACGCGACAAGGCCGGACTCGCCGCGGCGCTGCTCAACGCGTCCCAGCAACTCGGCGGAGCCCTTGGGCTGGCGATCTTCTCGGCGCTCGCCACCAGCCACACCCAGCACCTGCTGGCTGCGCACACCCCGCCGGCAGAAGCACTGACCGCAGGCTTCCACCGCGCGCTGCTTGGGGGCAGCATCTTCGTCCTCGCCTCGGCCTTCATCGCCCTCCGGGCCACCAATACCCGCGGCGAGACGGACGAGGGCACGCCGGGGGCCGGGTTCGAGCCGAGTGCTGTCAGCCAGAACGGCGCGGAGCCCGCCGGGTTGCCTGCGTCCGGCCCGGCCGGCTAGATCGGCCGCGCGCCCCGCGCGGACGCGTCAGACAGCTCGAGCGTGATCAGCACCGCGGCCAGCGCATAGAAGGGCGAGATCGCGATGCTCGATGCCGCCTCGGCGATCCAGTCGCTCAAGAAGTCGCTGCCCAGGACTGGCGGCAGCGCGTCGACGACGGCGCCCGACAGGACGGCGCTCGCGAGCGCGATCGGCACGAGCACGGCGAACACGGTCCAGAAGCGGCGGCTTACGAGACGCGCGCTCCGGACGAACGCGTCCTTGATGCCCGCGTGCTCGAGCTCCACGATCGGTCCGCTGAGAGCGAACCAGGTGAAGAGGAGCAATCCGGGCACGATGAACAGCTCCAGCCCGATGGTGACCACGACCGCGAAGAGCAGGTCGACCACGATCAGGCGCCCGTACGCGATCCGGCGTGCGACGCGCAATAGGGTCGGCCTGCTCCGGTCCTCCTCTACAGCGAGCGTGACCGCGACCGCGCCGCTGTAGAAGACCTCGCCCAGCATGCTCGTCACTCCCTGCGCCGCGAGACCCCCTATCAAAGCGGCGAGCTCGAGCTTGGTGATCTGGTGCGAGTCGACCTCCTGGACCTCGTTCGCGAGCGCGTCGAGCAAGCTGAGCGGCACGAACACGATCGCTCCGAGCACCACGAGGAAGCCCGCCTGCCGCCAGTAGGTCCGCACGGTGAGGCGGTAGATCCCACGCACGCTCACGCGCGCGACGGTAGCCGAAAAGCGCGGCTAGTCGGCCGGGCGGTAACGCAGGCCGTCGAGGGCGATTCGGAGCAGGTGCTCGTTCTGCCCGGGCTCGCCGGCTGGGAGCTTTGCGATTCCCACGACGAGCTGGATGACCTCGGCGATGTTCACGTCCGAGCGTACGACGCCGGCCTCCTGAGCGCGCG
This sequence comes from Thermoleophilaceae bacterium, assembly GCA_036494715.1. Classification (GTDB taxonomy): domain Bacteria; phylum Actinomycetota; class Thermoleophilia; order Solirubrobacterales; family Thermoleophilaceae; genus JAICJR01. The sequence continues at coordinate 12,539 of DASXNY010000150.1, read as the reverse complement.
TCAGCAGCGGCTCGCCCGATTCGAACAGCGATGTGCGGCAGACCTGGAAGAGCGGAGCGTCCTGCTCGAGGTAGTTCTGCAGCTCGTGGGCGAGCGCCCGTTTGGTGGCGATGTATGCGATGAAGCGCTCGAACCAGGCATTGAGCGCCTCCCACGGGTCGGTGCCGTCGAGCTCCGCGGCCGAGCGGCACATCTCCTCGACCTCGCCGACGTAGAGAGTCTCCAGCAGCGCCTGCCGGTTCGGAAAGTGGCGGTAGAGCGTGCCGATCCCCACGCCGGCGCGGCGCGCAATCTCCTCGAGCGACGTCGACTCCCCGCCCTCCGCGAACGCCTCACGGGCGGCCGTGAGGACCTTCTCGTAGTTGCGCAACGCGTCTGCGCGCTTCGGGCGCGTCACAAATGCCTGTGCAGAACTTTCAGTCGTACTCATAATTCCCTTGACAAACGGAGGGGCCCTCCGTATAGTTCCGGAGGCCTCCTCCACTTATTTCCGGAGGTGGCCTCCAGTTTAGCTAGATCCGAACGCTTCGACAAGGGACCTTTATGCAAGCCGTCTCCCCCTCTTTTCCCAACATGTCCTCCGACACACGCCGCTGGGCTTCGCTGATGGTCGTCTGCCTCGCGCAGTTGATGATCGTGCTCGACGTGACGATCGTCAACGTCGCGCTGCCCTCGATCCAGCACGACCTCCACTTCAGCCAGGCCAACCTGACCTGGGTCGTCAACGCGTTCCTCGTCACCTTCGGCAGCCTGCTGCTGCTGGCAGGGCGCCTCGGGGACCTGCTTGGCCGGAAGCGCGTCTTCCTGGCGGGCGTGGTCACGTTCACGCTCGCGTCGCTGCTGTGCGGAGTGGCACCTAGCCAGGGCGCGCTGATCGCAGCGCGCTTCCTCCAGGGCATCGGCGCCGCCGCTCAGGCCTCGGTGATCCTCGCGATCATCGTCACCGAGTTCCCGCGGCCGGACGAGCGCGCCCGCGCGATGGGCGCCTACGTCTTCGTCTCAGTCGCCGGCGGCTCGCTCGGCCTGCTCGCCGGCGGGCTCCTCACCCAGGCGCTGAGCTGGCACTGGGTCTTCTTCGTCAACCTCCCGATCGGCATCGCGACCTTCGCCCTCGGCCGGTTCCTCATCGTCAGCGACCGCGGGCTCGGGCTCGGGCATGGAGTCGACTGGCTCGGCTCGCTGCTCGTCACGGTCTCGCTGATGAGCGCGATCTACGCGATCGTCCAGGCGACGACGCACGGCTGGACCTCGCCTCAGGTGCTCGGCATCGGCGCAGTGGCGGCCGTGCTGATGGCGGCGTTCCTCGCCCTCGAGGCACGCATCGAGAACCCGATCATGCCGCTGCGCATCCTGCGCCTGCACGGGCTCGTGAACGCGAGCCTCGTCAGGGGTGTGCTCGTCACCGGGATGTACTCGACCTTCTTCCTCGGCACCCTCTACCTGGAGCACGTCCGGCACTACAGCGCGCTACAGACCGGCGCGGCGTTCCTGCCCTGGACGCTCACGGTCGCCGTGCTCTCGCAGGGCGTCACGGCCCGGCTCGTCGACCGCTTCGGGCCGCTCCGCGTGCTCACTTCGGGCATGGTGGCGGCCGTCGCCGGGTTGCTCTTGTTCGGCACCGTCGGCCCCGACACCGCCTTCTTCCCCACGGTCTTCTTCGCGTGCTTCGCGATCGGCCTCGGGATCGGGATGGCGTTCATGCCGCTCCTGACCATCGCAATGGCCGACGTTCCGCCGGCCGACGCCGGTCTCGGCTCCGGGATCACGAACGTCTCTCAGCAGATCAGCGGTGCATTCGGACTCGCCGTGCTGAGCACGCTCGCGGACAACCACACCAAGCGGCTGCTGTCCGACCACCACGGGCTCACGAGCTCGCTGATCGGCGGCTATCACCTCGCGTTCCTGATCGGAGCGGCAACCATCGCGAGCGGAATCGTCCTGGCGTTCGCGCTACTGCGGCCGACCGGTCCGCGACCGGAGATGGAACTGGCCGAGCCCCCGCTCGAAACCGTCCCCGCCAACATCGACATGGAGCAGCAAGCAGCATGACCTATACCGACACTTCCGACGCGGTCGTCGCCGCCTACATACACGACATCTCGGCGCGCCGTGGCAATCCGCGTGTTCGCGCAACTTCCGGTGTAGAAGCTTCAAATAAACACCTGTCCGCGCCTAATCATCCGGTCGGGGTGAGGGCGGCGCGGTCGCGTGGCCGGAGACTGCGGACGTGGGCCGCAGGCTTGGATCACGCGGCCGTGTGCGAAGGCCAACCCCAGCTCTGATCGTCGCGAGCTTCGGCCTCGCAATCTCGCTCGGGCTGCCGGCGTCCACCCCCGCGTCGGCGCCCGACGATTTCTACGGTGTGAACGCGCAGGCCCTGTTCGCCGAGCCGAGCTCGGGCTGGGACACGCAGCTCGACGCGATCGACGCCGGTGGCCTTCAGCTCGTGCGGACCGACGCGCGCTGGGCGGTGATCGAGCCCAGGGCGCCCGACGGGGACATGCGCTCGTACGCGTGGTCCGGCCCGGACGCGATCGTGCAGGCGCTGGCCGAGCACGGGCTGCGCTGGTATCCCGTGCTCGAGGCGGCGCCCGGCTGGGCCGCGCAGGCGTCAGGTGACATCAGCCCCGCGGCCGCCCGCATCCCGGACTTCGCCTACTTCGGGTTCGCGCTGGCCTCGCGCTACGGCCGGGGCGGCAGCTTCTGGCGCTTGCATCCTGCGCTGCCGGCGCTCCCGGTCATCGACTACGAGATCTGGAACGAGGAGAACTCGGCGGTCTTCTGGCCGTCGCAGGCAGACGCGCCGGAGCGCTTCGCGGACCTGTTCATAGCCGCGCGCCAGGCGATCCGCGCGGTTGACCAGCAGGCGCGCGTCGTGATCGGCGGGCTCGCGCTGGTCAACCCGCCGCTGGTGAGCGACGAGGTCACCTTCCTCGAGCGTATGGTCTCCCACCGCCCGGACCTCATCGGCCAGGTGGACGGCGTCGGGCTGCATCCCTACCAGGCCACCCCCGCCGACACGTACGCCCGGATCGATCGGGTGCGCAGCGCCGTGAACGAGCTGCTGGGGCCGAGCGTGGCGATCGACGTGACCGAGGTCGGCTGGAGCGCGCTGGCTGTGCCCGAGCCACAGCGCGCCGCCTACCTCGACGCGCTTGCCACCGACCTGCCGCGCTCGAACTGCAACGTCGCCGACCTGCTGCCCTACGCCTGGGTCACTCCAGAGTCGGACCCGTCCAACCCGGAGGACTGGTTCGGGATCTGGAGCAAGGACGGCTCGCCCCGGCCCTCCGGCCAGGCCTTCACCCAGTCGGCGCTGAGCATGCGTGGCCTGTCGCCCTCGACGCCGGCCGCGGGCGGCGAGCTCGACCTCTGCCCGACAGCGCACGCGGCACCGACCACCCCGGTTGCGCGAAGAACGGCGCCACCCGGCCCGCGGCTGAGGCTGCGTGTGGAAGCGAACAAGCGCCGGCACCGGATCACCGTGTTCGCGCGCTGTCCGGCCGGCTGCAAGCTCGCACTCGCGCTGATGCGCCGGCGGGGCTCGAAGCTCACGGCGGTGGCCCACCGCAGCACGCGCTTCAGCACACGGCGCTCGCGTGTCCGGTTGCGCTACCCGCGCCGGGCGCGGCGGCTCCAGCTCGACGTCGTCGCCACGGGGGCGAACGGCGGGCGCACGGTCCGTGTGAGGGAGATCCCGAGGCCGAAGCGGGAGCGGGTCACCCAGTCCGGGTGATGCCCGGCGATTGCGTCGCCACGATGATTGGCGCAGGCCTTCCGAGATGAGTGTCGTCGAGCCCGCACCCCAGGCCCCGGAGGAATCCCGCGCGGCCGAGATCCAGCTTCTCACTCCCGACGAGCGAGTCGCATACGGCAAGGCCGCGCGCCGCGCGGCACCGCGCTCGAGCCACGCCGGCTGGCGGCCATCGCCGCAGCGTGATGATCCGCTCCATCTGCTCGAGGAGCAGGCGCGCACGCGCGTGCCGGAGCTTGTGCCGATCCGGCACGGCAGGATGCTCGTCTCGCCGTTCACCTTCCTGCGCGGAGCGGCCTATGTCATGGCGGCCGACCTCGCCCCCACGCCGCGCTCGGGGTTCGACGTGCAGCTCTGCGGCGACGCGCACCTCGGCAACTTCCGCGGCCTCGCGTCGCCGGAGCGCAAGCTGCTGTTCGACATCAACGACTTCGACGAGACGCTCCCCGGCCCCTGGGAGTGGGACCTCAAGCGGCTCGCCGCGAGCCTCGTGATAGCCGGGCGCCATCGCGGCTTCCGGCCCGACCAGTGCAACGAGCTGGCGCGCGTGGCGAGCGAGCAGTACCGCTACGCGATGCGCAGCTTCGCCCAGATGAGCGAGCTCGACATCTGGTATTCGCGGACCGACGAGCGCGACGTGCTGGCCGCGGTCGAGGCCGAGGGAAACCGCAGGCAGGTCAAGAGCGCCCAGAAGGCGATCAGGAAGGCGCGGCGCAAGGACCGCTCGCGCGCGTTCGAGAAACTGGCCACGCGCGGCGGGCCCACGCTGCGCATCGCGCCGGACCCGCCGTTGATCGTCCCGATCGAGGACCTGCTGCCGGATCAGGACGCAGAGCGCGTGGACGAGTGGGTGCGGGGCCTGGTCGACGAGTACCGGTTGAGCCTGCACGGCGGCCGTCGCCACCTGCTCGACCGCTATCGCTACGCGCACGTGGCGCGCAAGGTCGTGGGCGTCGGGAGCGTGGGCACGCGCGCCTGGGTGGCGCTGTTGGTCGGCCGCGACGACGACGACGTGCTCTTCCTCCAGTGCAAGCAGGCCGAGCGCTCGGTGCTAGAGCCGTTCGTCGGCAAGAGCGAGTACACGAACATGGGCCGGCGCGTGGTCGAGGGCCAGTGGCTGATCCAGGCGGCCGCCGACGTCTTCCTGGGCTGGCTGCGAATGACGGGCCTCGACGGCCAGCCGCACGACTTCTACGTGCGCCAGCTCTGGGACTGGAAGTACAAGGCCGACTTCGACACGATGCTGCCCGCCAACTTCCCGATCTTCGCGGGCCTGTGCGGGAGGACGCTCGCGCGTGCGCACGCGCGCTCGGGTGACGCGATCGAGATCGCGGCCTACCTCGGCACCGGCGACGTGTTCGACATCGCGATCGAGGCGTTCGCGAAGGACTACGCGGATCAGACCGAGCGCGACTACGAGGCCCTCCAGGCCGCCGTCAAGAGCGGGCGCCTGGTGGCCGAGCCGGGCGTCTGACCGAGGCTCAGGGCGAAGTGGTGGTGCCGGCCGCCGGCGCGGTGACTGTGGTCCCCGGCGCCGTGACGGTCGCGGCCGGCACGGTCACCGTGCGCGTCGGCGTCTGCACGGTTACGTTCGTCGTGTTCGTCGTCTTCGCGTTCGTGACGGTGCGGGTGACCGGACTGGACGTCGTGCTCCCGCCGCCACCCCCGTTCGAAGCGACGAGCGCGATCACCACGCCGGCCACCAGCGCCACGACCCCGGCGATCACCAGCGCCCACCCGCGCGAGCGCTTGGGTCGCATCGGTGCACCGCAGGTCGGACAGAACTCCGCGCCCGGCGGCACGCCGCTCCCGCAGTTGGGGCAGACGCGCGTGGGCTCTTCTCCCCTTGGGCGTGGATCGTCGGTCATTGGCGGCCATGTTCCTCCCGCCCGCGTGGGGCGCAATCACCCCGACCGGGTGATCCTAAGAGCGCGCTGATCTGGCGCTCGTACGCTCAGAGCATGCGGCGCAATATGGGACCGGCGGCCGGACTCGTGTTCGCGGCGCTGATCGTGGTCCGCTACGCGGTGCTGCGCGGCAGCGCGGGCGGCCTCTCGCACGGCTCGGCGCGCTCGCTGCTCGGCATCCTCGTGATCGTCGCGCTCATCTCGGTACGGATCTGGGCCCGCCGCCGCTGAGGCGAGCCGGGGCTACGTCGCCGGCGCCCGGCGGATGCGCCCGGAGCCGCGGCCGCGCGTCTCCGCCGGCTCGGGCCGGACGGGCCGTAGCAGCGCCCAGCCGATCATGAAGATCGCGAACAGAATCATCCCGAGGCCGGTCCAGAGGTCGATGTTGATCCCCGCCGCCTTGTTCTTCACGTGCGAGCTGCCGAAGATGCCGAGCAGGAGCAGCACGACGCCATACAGCATGAACACCCCGCCGATCAGGCGGCGGATGTCGAAGCGGTTGGCGGCGCGCGCCGCGCGCTCCTCCTCCTCGTCGCTGAGCTGCGCTTGTGCCGCCTGCGGATTTGTCGGTTCGCTGGTCACGCTTCTCCTAGATGAAGATGATGTTCAAGACGACAAGTATCGCGATCGCGACGCCGCCGAGCAGCTCGGGCGAACGCCACCACAGCTTGTCGCGCGGGTCCTCGTTCTCCTCCGGCTCCGGGTCGCGGTTGAGCCCCCATACCAAGCCGCGCAGTTCTTCCTCCGGCTTCGGCTGGGTGAAGAGCGAGACGACGATCAGTACGGCGCCGTCGACGAGGAACGCGATGATCGCCTGCCAGAAGCTCGCGCTCAGCGCCGAGCCGAAGTGGAAGATCGTGTTGTAGGCGTCCAGACGATTGACCGCGTACGCGGCGGCCGTGCCCGCGACGAGGCTGAAGAACCCTCCCCACGCCGTCGCGCGGCGCCAGAACATGGCGATGATGAACGTCGCGAACAGGGGCGCATTGAAGATCGAGAACAGCGTCTGGATGTAGTTCATGATGTTCGAGTAGCCCTTGGCGATGAACGCCGTGCCCACCGAGATCACGATGCCGACGACCGTCACGATCCGGCCCATGCGCAGGTAGTACTGGTCGTCGCGGTTCTTGGCGAAGTAGGCCTGTATCAGGTCGTAGGTGACCACCGTGTTGAACGCGGTGACGTTGGCCGCGACGCCCGCCATGAACGCGGCCAAGAGCCCGGTGACCGCCAGCCCGAGCATGCCCTCCGGCAGGTAGTTGCCGATCAGGTGCGGGATCGCGGTGTTGTACTGGAGCGAGAGGCTCGAGCCGCCGAGCCCCTTCACGGACACGGTCGCAATCAGGCCCGGAAGGATGATGATGAACGGCAGGAAGATCTTCGGGTACGCGCCGATCAGCGGCGTGCGCCGCGACGCGGACATGTTGCGCGCCGAGAGCGCGCGCTGCACCTCGGCGAAGTTCGTCGTCCAGTAGCCGAAGCTGAGCACGAAGCCGAGCCCGAACACCACGCCGACCCAGTCCGATGCGAGCGGATTCGTGACGTTGTGGATGCCGAGGCCCTGCCAGGCGTGCAGTCCGGGCTCGCCGAGCGGCTTGAAGTTACGCACGCGGTCCTTGAGCCCGTCGACGCCGCCGACCGAGTGGAGCGCCACGATCGTCAGCGGCAAGAGGCTCGCGACGATGACGAAGAACTGGAGCACCTCGTTGTAGATCGCCGAGGTCAGGCCGCCGAGCGTGATGTAGATGAGCACGATCGCGGCGGCGACGAGGATCGCGATCGCCACCGACCAGCCGATCATCAGGTGGATGATCAGCGCCAGCGCGAACAGGTTGACCCCGGAGATCAGGACGGTGGCGACGGCAAACGTGCCCGCGTTGAACGCGTGCGTGGCCTCGTTGAAGCGCAGCCGCAGGTACTCGGGCACCGAGCGGACCTTCGCCCCGTAGTAGAAGGGCATCATCACGATGCCCAGGAACACCATGGCCGGCACCGCGCCGATCCAGTAGTAGTGCACGGCCGCCACGCCGTACTGCGCGCCGTTGGCCGCCTGGCCCAGGATCTCGAGCGCGCCCAGGTTGGCCGCGATGAAGGCCAGGCCCGTGATCCAGGCCGGCAGCGACCTGCCCGAGAGGAAGAAGTCGAGGTCGGTCTTGATCGACAGGCGCGCGACGAAGCCGATCCCGAGCACCACGACGAAGTAGATCGCGAGAATCGCGTAGTCGATGGCGCTCAGATCCAGCCTCAGCATGGTGCTGACGCATAGTGTTCCCATGAAGGAGCCTGCTCATGCGTGTGGATAAGGCAGAAGTTCTCGACAGCGAGGATCACGAGGCCGGAATCAACCTCAAGGTCCCGTGCTTCACGGCGATCGACGAGGAGGAGATCAAGGCCTGCCTCGCAGCCGACCGCTTCTTCTGGCTCGACCTCGCCTCGCCGCCCGACTCGGATATCGAGAAGCTCGGGCAGCTGCTCGACTTCCACGCGCTCGCGCTCGAGGACACCCTCGCGTTCCACGAGCGGCCGAAGCTCGACGACTACGGTCGCTACGCGCTGCTCGTCTTCTATGGCGGCCCGGCCGAGGACGGCGATGCCGACGAGCTGCGCGAGGTGCACATGTTCATCTCGGGCAGCTACCTGATCACGATCCACCGCTCGCCGCTCCCGGAGCTGCACGGCCAGCGGGAGCTGCTCGACGGGCGCGTGATCCACAGCGAGCAGTTCGTGATCTACCGGATCCTCGACGCTCTCACAGACAGCTTCTTCCCCGCGCTTGCCGACATCGACGACGAGATCGACACGCTCGAGGACGCGATGCTCGCGGGTCCCACCGACGAGCAGCTAGATCGGGTCTTCACGCTCAAGCGCACGCTCGTGCACATGCGCAAGGTCGTCACTCCGCAGCGCGATCTGTTCGCTCGATCGATCGACGAGCTCGCGGAGCTGCCCGGGCTGCAGCTCGACGAGCGCGACTACTTCCGCGACGTCTACGACCACCTGATCCGCATCTCGGACCTGATCGACTCGTACCGCGACCTGCTCAGCGGCGCGACCGACCTCTACCTCTCGACCCAGGCCAACCGCCAGAACGAGGTGATGAAGCAGCTCGCGGTCATCGCGACGATCTTCCTCCCGCTCACGTTCCTGACCGGCTTCTTCGGGCAGAACTTCGCCTGGCTCGTGCGGCACGTCGGCTCCGCGGGGGCCTTCTGGGGGTTCGGGATCGGCGGGCTCGTGGTGTCGTGCGCGCTGCTCGCCGGGTTCTTCAAGCGCAAGCGCTGGCTTTAGTTCCAGCCGCGCTTGACGACAACTAGTTTGGTACCTAATGTTTAGGTCCCTCAGCTTCTGACCCCGCGCGGGCGTCCCCTCACGCCCCGGAAGGATTCTCGTAGATGGCTCCAGACTCGGACCGGATCGACGCGTACGTCTGGCGTATCAGCGCCGTCGTGATCATCGGCTCGATCATGTCGATCCTCGACACCACGATCGTCAACGTCGCGCTCGCCACGCTCAGCCGCGAGCTGCACGCCACGATCGACCAGATCCAGTGGGTCGTGACCGGCTACATGCTGTCGCTCGCGGCGGTGATCCCCGTCACCGGATGGGCGGCCCGGCGCTTTGGGGCCAAGCAGGTCTACGTGACCTCCGTGATCCTGTTCACGCTCGGCTCGGCGCTCTGCGGGCTCGCCACCACCACGACCGAGCTGATCGTCTTCCGCGTGCTCCAAGGCGTCGGCGGCGGCATGATCCTCCCCATCGGCCAGCTGATGATGGCCGAGGCGGCCGGTCCCCAGCGGATGGGGCGAGTGATGAGCGTCGTCGCCGTGCCGGCAATGCTGGCCCCGATCCTCGGCCCCACGATCGGCGGCCTGATCCTCGACAGCGCCAGCTGGCGCTGGATCTTCTTCGTCAACGTCCCGATCGGCGTGATCGCGGTGATCGCCGCTCTGCGCATCCTTCCCAAGGTGAAGCGCGGGCCGGTCGACAAGCTCGACGTCAGCGGACTCGCGTTGCTCGCCACCGGCCTGCCGCTCGTCACCTACGGCCTCGCCGAGATCGGCGCCACCGGAGGCTTCGGCTTCGTCAGGGTGATCCTGCCGATCATCGCCGGCCTCTCGCTGATCACGATGTTCGTTTTCCACGCGCTGCGGATCAAGAACCCGCTGCTCGACGTCCGCCTGTACCGCCGCGCCACTTTCGCCTCGGCCTCGTTCGCGATGTTCTGCCTTGGCGCCGCGCTGTTCGGCGGGATGATCCTGCTGCCGCTGTACTGGCAGGACATCCGGCACCTGAGCGTCGTCGACACCGGCCTGCTGACCGCGCCCCAGGGCCTCGGGGCGGCGATGGCGATGCCGCTTGCCGGCAAGCTAACCGACCGCTACGGCGGCGGGCCGCTGGCGCTGTTCGGCGTGACGCTGTGCACGATCGCCACAATCCCATTCGGGCTGATCGGCGCCCACACGTCGACGTTGGGGCTTTCCGTGGCGATGTTCGTCCGGGGAATCGGAATCGGGTTCGGGTTCATGCCGGCGATGGCCGCGGCGTTCGCGGCGCTCGACCGCTCCGAGCTCTCCCACGCCACGCCACAGCTGAACGTGCTGCAACGGGTCGGCGGCTCGATCGGCACCGCCGTGCTGGCGGTCGTGCTCCAGCGAGCGCTCGTCGGAACCCACACCCTGGCGGGCATGGCATCGGCCTACGGGACCGCGTTCTGGGCCTCGGCCGGCTTGACCGCGTTGGCGATCATCCCGTGCATCATCCTGGTGCGCGCCGAGCGAGCCGCGAAGGCCGAGAAGGCACGGGCCGGCCAGTCGGAGGCCCCGGTCGCCGAAGCGGTGGTCGTGTGAGCACGACCCGCCCGGCGGCTTCCGCGCCACCGGCGCCCACGGACCTTGACGGGGTCAGCCGGCTCGGGCTCGCGTTCCGCGGCACCAGTGCGGCGCTACGCCGGCTCCGGGGCCGGGAGAGTCAGCGGCCGGGCGCCCTCAGCGACGCTCAGTACACGCTGCTGTTCGGGCTGCGCGATCACGAGGAGCTGTCCTCGCGCGAGCTCGCCGCACTGGCCGATCTCTCGCCGGCGACGACGACCGAGATGCTCGAGAGCCTCGACGCCGCCGGACTGGTCCACCGTCACCGCTCCGAGCTCGACCGCCGAGTCGTGCTCACGTCGCTGACCGACCGTGGCCGCGACCTCGTCGAGGAGCGGCGCGCCCGGTTCGAACCGCGCTGGCGCGCCGCGCTCGAGGACTTCACCGACGCCGAGCTCCTCGTCGCCACGAGCGTGCTCGAGCGCCTGCGCGACATGTTCGACAAGCTCTCGGCCGAGGGCTCGGGCACCGACTGACCGTCAGCTGAACGTCAGATCGCCGTCCAAGTGAGGCGTGTCCTTGCCCGCGTCGCGGACGCCGAAGCGGAATCCGCTGTCCGAGCCGGACTCGGCGAACGTGACCGTCGCCGGCAGGAGGACGGGGCGCTTGAACGCTACCTCGACCGCGAACGCGTTCGGCAGCCTCGGCTCGAGCGCGGCCAGGCACCGCGCCTTGGTCCACATCCCGTGGGCGATCGCCGATGGGAAGCCGAACAGCCGCGCGCTCAGCGAGTGGATGTGGATCGGGTTGCGATCCCCTGAGACCGAGGCGTAACGGCGGCCGAGGTCGCCGGGGAGCTTCCAGGTTGCGGCAGCGGGGAGTCCCTCGGCGGAGGGAACCTCTGGAGCCGTCGCGTCCTCGTCGGACTTTCCGCCGCGCCGGAGGTTGGTCGAAACGTCCTCCCACACCAGCTCGTCTTTGATCCGGGCCTCGGTGCGGAGCGAGAACTGCCGCCCTCGCGGATGCGGCTCGATCGGCGTCGCCCACACCTTCAGCGAGAGCCGTTCTCCGAGGCGGACCGGCCGGTGCTGGGTGATCTTGTTGTAAATGTGGACGAGCCCGATCGCCGGGAACGGGAAGCTCGAGTCGGTCATCAGCGACATGTGCAACGGGAAGGCCAGGATGTGCGGATATGTGGCGGGCACCGTGTCGCGCAGCGAGAACCCGCACACACGGGAGTAGGCGGCAAGGCGGTCGCGGTCGATCTCGACGTCGTCGAGGACGAGCGTGAGGTCGGGGACGTCTTTGCCGCCGCCGGCCAGGAACGGCAGCTTCGACGCCCCGGGGATCGCGCTCGCGCCCGCGCGCGCGAGCATCGGAAGCATCCCCGGAGTGGAATGGAGCTCACGGACGGCCATCGCTCAGGCTCCGATCAGGCTCTGACCGCACACGCGCACGACCTGCCCGGTGACCCCGCCCGAGCCGGCACCGGCGAACCACGCGATCGTCTCGGCGACGTCGATCGGCAGGCCGCCCTGGGCGAGGCTGTTCATCCGGCGTCCCGCCTCGCGGGTGGTGATCGGCATCGCCGCGGTCATCTGGGTCTCGATGAACCCGGGAGCGACGGCGTTGATGGTCACGCCCTGCTTGCCGAGGGCGGGCGCCGAGGACTCGACCAACCCGATGATCCCCGCCTTCGAGGTCGAGTAGTTGGTCTGCCCGGCGTTGCCCGCGATCCCGCTGATCGAGGACACGCACACGATCCGGCCCCCCGAGCGGATCGCCTCGCGTTCGAACAGTTCCTGGTCGATCCGCTGGGGCGCGAGCAGGTTGATGCCGATCACCACGTCCCACAGCTTGTCGGCCATCCGCCCGAGGGTCTTGTCGCGGGTGACGCCGGCGTTGTGGACGACCACGTCGACGCCGCCGTGTTGCTCGAGCAGGTAGTCGGCGATCCGCTGGGGCGCGTCGTCGTCGGTGATGTCGAGCGTCACCGCCGATCCGCCGATCGCCCCGGTCACCTCGGCCAGGTCATCGGCCTGGGCGGGGACGTCGAGGCCGACGACGTGC
>DASXNY010000149.1:0-11297 GCA_036494715.1 Thermoleophilaceae bacterium | reverse complement strand
GAGTCGCTTTCGTGCTCGGCGCGGCCCTGCTCGTCTTCCTCGCCGTGCGCGTCGTCAGGCCGCTGCGCCGGCGGGGACAATGAGCGCGATGCCTCTCTTCGCGGTCATCCGTGAGCGCGGCCCGGCCTTTGATCGTTCGCGGCCGCTTGAGGAGCAGGAGCTCTGGAGCGAGCACGCCGAGTACATGGACGCGCTCGTGAACGACGGGTTCATCGTGCTTGGAGGGCCGACGGAGGGCGCGTGTTGCTCGCCATCGAGGCCGCGTACGGCTCGACGGCCGCGCGGGATAGTCCCCTAGTCCACGAGCAATAACGACCGCCTCCGGGGCGCTGCCTTTCACATGTCTGAAGCATTTGGGTGCCATAGACCCCCAAACCCTTCATCAGATGAGTTCAGCGGGATGAAAGCGACCACTCCCGGCCGCTACCGCCTAGTCCCAGCGGAAGTAGCGCACCGTCAAAAACAGCCCCACGACCGCCCAGCCGGCCACCACCGCCAGCGCGGTGAGGTTGTCGCCGAGGCCCTGGCCGGTGACGATCGCTCCCGACAGGCCGTCGATCACGTGCTTGAGCGGCAGCGACACCGCCATCGCCTTGAACACGAGCGGGAGCGACTTGGTCGAGTAGAAGACGCCCGAGATGAAGATGACCGGCAGGAAGACCGCGTTGACGTAGGCCGCGGCGGCGTCGAAGTTGGGGATCACGGCCGCGAACGCGATGCCGAGCGAGCCGAACGCGACCACGCCGAGCACCACGAACACGATCAGCTCGAGGTAGTCGTGCGGCCAGGACACGCTGTAGAAGACGTGGCCGATCACGATCACGAGCGCCACCTGCACGATCGCGTTTGCCACGGAGCTCGCGATCACGCCGCCGAAGTAGGCGAGCGGCGGCATCGGCGTGCCGCGGATGCGCTTGAGGATCCCCTGCTCGCGGTTGAAGACGAACGTGTAACAGAGGGCGGTGAAGGTCGTGCCGAGCACGGACATCCCCGCGATGCCCGGGATCAGGATGTTCAGCTCCTTGCGGTCGGCCCCGAACACCGACGCGATCATGATCAGGAACAGAAACGGCAGCGTGAAGTTGAAGAACGCCGCGCTGGGGTTGCGCCAGAACAGCCTGCGCTCGAAGCGGAACTGCCGCCAGGTCAGCGCCGCGGTGCTCAAGCGGTCTCCGCCTCCTCGGTTGCTTCCTCTGCGGTGAGCTCGAGGTAGACGTCCTCGAGCGACGGCCTGCTCACGCTCAGCCCCTCGAGCCGCGTGCCGCGATCCAGCGCCTCGCCGGTCAGGCGGTGGAGCAGCTCGGTCGGGTCCTCGGTCTCGAGCTCCACGCGGTGGCCGTTCTCCTGGTAGCTCACGCGGTAGCTGCGCGGCCGCGAGCTCAGCTCGGAAGGCGGTCCCTCCGCCACGATCAGGCCGTCCTTGACGATCGCCACGCGGTCGGACAGCACCTGCGCCTCATCGAGGTAGTGCGTCGTCAGCAGGATCGTCTTGCCGAGCCCGCGCAGCGAGCGGATCACCTCCCAGGCGGCGCGCCGAGCGGCCGGGTCGAAGCCCGTAGTGGGCTCGTCGAGGAAGATCAGCTCCGGGTCGCCGACGAGCGCGAGCGCGAGGTCGAGCCGTCGTTGCTGACCGCCCGAGAGCTGCCCGGCGCGCGTGTCCTCCTTGCCGTCGAGTCCCACCAGCGCGATCGTCTCCTCCGCGTCGCGCGGGCGCGGGTAGCCCGCGCCGAAGTGCTCCACCGCCTCGCGCACGGTCGCGCGCGGGTAGAAGCCCGAGCTCTGCAGCACGATGCCGACGCGCTCGCGCAGCCGGCGATCGCGGGAGGCCGGGTCGAAGCCCAATACGGCCACGTCGCCGCCGCTGCGCTCGCGGTAGCCCTCGAGGATCTCGACTGTGGTGGTCTTGCCCGCGCCATTCGGCCCGAGCAGCCCGAACACCTCGCCGCGGCGCACCGCGAACGACACGCCGCGCACGGCCTCGAGCGGCCCGTAGCTCTTGCGCAGGTCATCGACCTGGATCGCCATTTCCGTCACGGCGGGGACTATGGCAAGCTGCGGGCCGTTGGCCTACGCCTGCATCGACGTCGGCAGCAACACCACCCGCCTGCTCGTTGCGGAGCTGAGGGAGGGGAAGCTCCGCGAACTGGCCAGCCAGCGCGCCTTCACGCGGCTCGGAAGGTGCGTTTTGGACGAGGGCCGCGTGTCCAGGGACAAGCTCGCGGAGACCGCCCGGGTGGTGGCCGCGCAGGCGCAGCTCGCGCGCGACCTGGGCGTCATCGCGATCGACGTGGTGGGCACCGCGGTTGTACGCGACTGCCCCAACCGCGCCGAGCTCGAGGCCGCCGTGGCCGAGGCCGCGGGGATCCCGATGCGCGTGCTGAGCGGGGAGGAGGAGGCCCGGCTCGCGTTCGCGGGAGTCAGCGGCACGCTGCAGGATCCCGGGGAGGGCAAGCTGGTGGTGGTGGACGTGGGCGGCTGGTCCACCGAGGTGGTGCTGGGCACCCACGCCGCCGGGGTCACCTGGTCCCAGTCGTATCGCCTCGGCTCGGGCCTGTTGGCCGACATCTACCTGCTGTCCGACCCGCCCGACCCGCACGAGCTCGCGGCGGTGACCGCGCACGCGAGCGAGGTGCTCGCCCCGCTCGACATTCCGCGGCCAGACCGCGCCGTTGCCGTGGGCGGCAGCGCGACGTCGGTGCGACAGATCGTCGGCCGTGAGCTGAGCCGACACGCGCTGGAGCGGTCGCTCGAGCTCTTGTCGCGCTCCTCCTGCGACGAGGTTGCCGCGCGCATAGCCCTGCATCCGGAGCGGGTGCGACTGATGCCCGCGGGTATAGCGATCCTGCACGAGCTGGCGCGGCGGCTCGACGTCGACCTCGAGCTCGGCAACGGCGGCCTCCGCGAGGGAGTGGTCTTCGAGCTGGCGGCGCGGACGGGCGGACTCCGTCGGTAGATTCAAGTAGGAGGCGCCGATGGGCGATGTGAGTCGGGACATGGAAGCTGTGGACACGCCGCGCCGCACACCGCTGTTTGCCCGCGGGCCGGCGCTCGTGCTGATCGCGCTGCTGGTGGCGGCCGGCGGCGTAGGCCTCGTCCTCGCGCTCACGGGTGGCGCCGGTCACGCGCACAGCGCCGCGCCCGCCGGCAAGGCGCCCGCCGGCGAGATCGACCTGACCGCGCTCAGCCCGCAGCAGCTCCACTCCGTCTCCGCCCAGGTGGACAAGAGCGCCGTCAAGCTCCGCCCGCAGGTGGTGAAGGTGGCCGGAGTCGGCACCGACGGCTTCACGAGCGCCGACCCCTCCGCGTCGTCGAGCGGCGCGCAGGCGCCGTCCGACGCCCAGGTTCGGCTCGAGCTGGCCTCCTTCAAGCGCGACCTGCGCTCCTCGCCGGGCGTGCCCGTGGGCAAGGCCGCCGCCGTCGAGCCCGACGGCACCGCCGTCGCCCCGGTGGACGCGCCGGCCGTGGTGGCCGCCGTGATCCAGGCCGCCAACCAGATCGCGCGCACGCCCTACAAGTGGGGCGGCGGCCACGGCGCCTGGTCCGACACCGGCTACGACTGCTCCGGCTCCGTGTCCTTCGCGCTAGCGGGCGCCGGCCTGCTCGGCGCCCCGCTCGTCTCGACTCAGTTCGAGCGCTGGGGCGCGCCCGGGCCCGGCCGCTGGATCACGATCTACTCCAACTCGGTCCACGCCTGGATGACCGTCGCGGGCCTGCGTTTCGATACCGGCGGGCTGACCGGCCCTCGCGGAACACGCTGGCAGCCCTCGATGCGCTCAACTGCAGGCTTCGCGGAAACGCATCCGCCGGGCCTGTAGCCAGCGCCAGCGGAAGCACGGTGTGCGGGGACGCGACGAGGAGCCTGGCCTTCGCCGCACGGATCGCACCTAGAGAGACCTCCGCTTTCATGCTCTTGATGTTCGGCCAGGGCGCCGGGCTGCCCTATGGCCCAGTGTCGAAAGATTCGGCGCCGCGTTTCGACTCGGTGGAGAAACGCGTTATGCCCGCAAATAAGCCAAAACGGCGAGCACGCGGCGGTGCTCCTGGCCGGTCGCGCTGAGGCCGAGCTTGCTGAAGATGTTGGTCACGTGGTGCTCCACGGCGCGCTCCGTGACGTCGAACTCTTCGGCGATCGCCCTGTTCGAGAGCCCCTCCGCCATGCGCGACAGCACCTCCCGCTCGCGGCCGGTGAGCCCGGCCAGCGGGTCGTCGCTGCGGCGTCCGACCATGAACGACACGACCTCCGGGTCGAGCACGGAGCCGCCGTTCGCAACCCGCCGCACGGACTCGATGAAGCGGGTCACCTCGCCGACCCGGTCCTTGAGCAGGTAGCCGACCCCCTCGGCGCCGTCCTCGAGCAGCGTCATCACGTAGTGCTCGTCGACGTACTGGGAGAGCACGAGGATGCCGATGTCGGGAATCGCGTCGCGGATCCGCCGCGCGGCTTCGAGCCCGTCGTCCGCGTTGCGCGGCGGCATGCGGATGTCCACCACCGCGACGTCGGGCCGCAGCTCGAGCACGGTGCGGACGAGCTCCTCGGCGTCGCCCACCTCGGCCACCACCTCGAAGCCCGCGCCCGACAGCACGCGCGCGATGCCCTCGCGCACCAGCACCGAGTCCTCGCCGATCACTACACGCACGGGATCAGCGCTCGCACGGTGGTGCCCGCGCCTGCCGGGCTCTCCACCGTCAGCTCGCCGTCGAGCGCGGCCAGCCTGTCCGCCAGCCCGCGCAGGCCGGAGCCCGCGTCCGGGCGGGCGCCGCCGCGGCCGTCGTCGCTCACCTCCACCAGCAGGCAGCCGCCCTCGCGCCGCACGGCCACCGCCGCCTCGTCCGCGTCGGCGTAGCGCGCCACATTGGTCAGCGCCTCGGCCACGACGAAGTAGGCGGCGGCCTCGGCGCTCGGCGTGAAGCGCTCGTCCGTGACCTCCTCGACGCGCACCTTCAGCCGCGACCCCGACACGAGCCCGGCGATCGCCGGCTCGAGCCCGCCGTCAGTGAGCACCGCCGGGTGGATGCCGCGCGCCAGCTCGCGCAACTCGGCGGTGGCCTGGGTGAGCTCGCGCAGCGCGTCCTCGAGCAGCTCGCCCGTCTCGTCCGGGCTCTCGCCGAGCCGCGCGTGGGCGAGCCGCAGGCCGAGGCCAACGTTCACGAGCCGCTGCTGTGCGCCGTCGTGGAGGTCGCGCTCGATCCGGCGGCGGGACTCGTCGGCCGCCTCGACGATGCGCGTCCGCGACGCGCGCAGCTCGGCCTCGGCCTCGTGGCGCCCGGTGATGTCGCGCACGAAGCCGGTGAAGCGCGGCGAGCCGGGCACGTCGATGCGGGTGATCGTGAGCTCCACGGGGAACTCGCTGCCGTCGGAGCGCATCCCCACGATCTCGACGCGCGAGTCGAGCAGCTCGCCGCCGCCGTCGCGCACACAGCGCGCAAAGCCCTCGCGATGGAGCTCGCGGAGCGACGGCGGCACGATCAGCTCCGACATGTCGCGGCCGACGGCCTGCCGCGCGCTGTAGCCGAAGGTGCGCTCGGCGGCCGGGTTGAACTCGAGCACCCTGCCGCGGTGGTCGATCGTGATGATGCAGTCGAGCGCCGCGTCGACGATCGCCTCGTGGCGCTTGCCGGCGTCCTGCGCCCGCGACTCGGCGCGCCGCCGCTCCACCACCTGGCCAATCTGGCTGCCGAGGCTGGCCAGCGCCACCAGCAGCTCGGCATCAGGCTCCCGCTTGCGCGAGCTGAAGAACTCGATCGCCCCCAGGATCCCGCGGGCGCTCCGCACCGGCGAGCAGATGGCCGAGCGCATGCCGGTGGCCGCGGCGCGCTCGGCCCGCGGGAACTCGGCGCGGCTCGAGAAGTCCACGATCCAGCTCGGCTCGCCGGTCGCCCACACCTGCCCCGGCAGGCCCTGCGTGCGCTCGAGCACGGTGTGGAGCGACGTGGCGCCGAACTCGGCCACGCCATCGCCCGCCGACGGCGAGCACCACACCTCGACGCACGTGAGCGCGTCGCCCTCATCCTCGGGCGCCTCCCAGATCAGGCCGAGCTCCCAGTCGAGCGTGATCCCGATCGCCTCGAGCACGCGCGGGTAGAGGCTCGCCTCGGACTGCGTGTCGGCGAGCACGTGGGCCACCGCCCGGTCCGCGAGCGCGACTGGCCGGGACTCGATCTCACCCGACCGCATCGCCTACCCCAGCAGTGCGCCGATCGCGGCGACCGACAGCTCCGCCTTCGGCACGAACCCGCGCGCCCCGCTGCGGCGCGCCAGCCCCTCGAACTCGGCGCCCTCGTGCGTCGAGGTGATGATGATGGCCGCGTCCGGCTGCGCGTCGGCCAGGCGCGGTGTCAGGTCGAAGCCCGTGCAGTCCGGCAGGTGGACGTCGAGCAGGACCACGTCGGGGCCGAGCTCGCGAGCGGCGCGCACGGCCGAATCGCCGTCCGGCGCCTCACCGACCACCCGGTAGCCCTCGGACTCGAGCAGCGTGCGCGCGAGGCGGCGGAAGCCTGCGCCGTCATCCACGATCAGGATCGTGCGGGCCATTGAGCGGGATTCTCCCTGAGAGCGCTCTGAGTTACCAGCCGAGCGCGCGTCTGCGTTATGCCCCGGCGCCCGCACCGCCGCGGCCCTCGCCCGAGGCGAAGCGGGCCGCGCCCCGCTGGGAGATCTCGTGGAGCGCGAGGCCGCTGCGAGCCTCGCGCTCGAGACCCTCGGCGAGCGGCATGCCGATGCCCTCGATCGCCGCGAGGCGGTCGGCGAGCATCGTCTCCTGCGGGAAGGCGGCGAGCCCCTCGGCCAGCTCGAGCGCGCGCTCGAGGTGCCGGCCCGCGAGCACGAGCTCGGTGAGCAGGCCCATCCGCAGCGCCTCGTCGGCGGGCACGAGCCGCCCCGTGAGGATCATGTCGAGCGCGCGCCCGAGCCCGACGATGCGCGGCAGCCGCTGCGTGCCGCCGTCGATCAGCGGGACGCCCCAGCGGCGCTCGGGGAAGCCGAGCACGGAGCTCTCCGCGACGATGCGCAGGTCGCACCAGAGCGCGAGCTCGAGTCCGCCCGCGAGGCACCAGCCGGAGATCGCGGCGATGGTGGGCTTGCTGGCGATGCGGCGCGTGAAGCCGAGCGGCCCGCCGGGCGCGGTCAGGCGCGGGCCGAGCGTGTCGATTGCCTTCAGGTCGGCGCCCGAGCAGAAGGAGACGCCGCCGGCGCCGGTGAGGATCAGCACGCGCGCGCCGTCGTCCTGCTGAAAGGCCTCGTAGCCCTCTGCGAGCCTGTCGGCCGTCGGCCCGTCGACGGCGTTGCGCCGCTCCGGCCGGTCGATCGTCAGCACCGCCGCGGCGCCGCGCCGCTCGTAGGTCACCTCGTCCCGGGCCATCGCGCGGCCTCAGCCGCGGCTACCAGCCGGCGAGCTGGCGCTTCTGGGCGGCCTTCTTCTCTGCCTTGCGCTTGTCGAGCGCGCCCTGGATGGCGCTGGCGATCACGACGAACAGCGTGAAGAACAGCACGAGACCGAGCCCGAACGCGCTGACCACCTTGTCGTTGGTCTCGCCCCAGAGGCCCTGGCCGTCGTCGCTCGCGAACGCGGCGGACGCGAAGACGAGGCTGGAAAGCGTCAGGACGACTGTGATTGCGAGCGCGCGGAGCCGCATCGGGCGGAACCTTACCGGGTAACCTCGCTGGCCATGTCGAGCGGAGACCTCACCTGCTTCGTCGAGATCCCGAAGGGGAGCCGCAACAAATACGAGTACGACGTGGAGGAGCGCGTGATCAAGCTCGACCGCTTCCTCTTCTCCTCGATGGTCTATCCGACGGACTACGGCTTCATCCCGGACACGCTCGGCCTCGACGGCGATCCGCTCGACGCGATGGTCTGCGTCTCGGAGGCCACCTTCCCCGGCTGCATCATCCCCGTGAAGCCGATCGCGCTGTTCAAGATGGAGGACGACAAGGGGATCGACGACAAGATCCTCTGCGTTCCGCTCCAGGACCCGGCGTGGAACACGCTCGACGTGCTCGAGGACCTGCCCGAGCAGCTGCGCGACGAGATCGCGCACTTCTTCTCCGTCTACAAGGACCTCGAGCAGAAGAAGGTGCGCGTGGACGGCTGGTACTCGCGCGAGGAGGCGCTCGCCGAGATCGACGCGGCACGCGCGCGCTGCGGTGAGTCGAAGGACGACGGCGGTGGCTAAGCTCGCTCTGTAGTGAAGGCCGCGCGCAACTTCGGCATCCTCGCGCTGATCGCACTGGCGCTGGTCGTCCTGCCCGGCGGCGGCGCGACGGTGAGCGTGGTCTTGACGATCCTCGGAATCGCCTTCCTGGTGGCGCTCGGATTTTTCCTTTTGCAGCTCTACCGCGAGAACCGCTGGACGCTCGAGTCGATGGAGACCGTGTACCGAGTGGTGCTCTATGCCTCGATCGGGCTGGCGTTTCTGACGTTCGCCGGCTACCAGAAGCTGTGGCAGGCGGGCGGGACCTCGGGGCGTGTCGTGTGGCTCGCGCTGCTGGCGCTCGCGGGCTACGGCGTGTTCTGGTCGTGGTCGCAGGCTCGGCGTTTGAGCTGACCTTTTTGCACTCTCGTAGCTGAGTTGTAACGGGGGCGTGTTGTCCCGTTCGGTCCCGCGCGGCAGCGTTGTCGTGGGATGCGACTCGGTGCGGAAGACGGGCAGGCGACGGTCGAGCTGGTGGCGATCGTGCCGGCGTTCGTGCTCGCTTGTTTCATTGCCTGGGAGCTCGTCCTGGCCGGGCACACGGCGTGGCTGGCGGCTCAGTCCGCGCGCGCGGGCGCGCGAGCGGTGGCGGTGGGGCGGGACGCGCGGGCGGCCGCCTCTTCTTCGCTGCCGCGGTCGTTGCGGTCTGGGCTGAGCGTGGCCGAGCTCGGGGGCGGGCGGGTCCGGGTGAGGGTCGCGGTGCCGCTGCTTGTGTCGGGGTGGCGAGGGCCGGTTCGTGTGTCGGCCACCGCCGGGCTGTCCGGCGGAGCGGGCACGTGAGCGGCGAGCGCGGACAGGCGAGCGTGGAGGTGGTCGCCGCGGTACCGGCGTTGCTGTTGCTCGCCCTGGTCGTCTTTCAGCTCTTGGCGGTCGGCTACTCGGCGGTGCTCGCGGGCGACGCCGCCGAGGCGGGCGCACTGGCCGTGGCAGGCGGCGCGGATGGTCGTGCGGCCGCACGGAGCGCGGTGCCGGGGTGGTCCCGAGCGGGGATGACCGTGGAGGTCGCGGGCTCGTCGGTGCGCGTGGCGCTGCGGCCGCCCTCGCCGTTGGCCGTGGTGGGGCGCCGGCTCGAGGTGCACGCGAGCGCGGTGGTCGGGAGCGCGTCATGAGTTTGGCCGAGCGGGCGAAGGGCTGGTTCCTCGAACCCGAGTCCACCGTCCTGACTTTTGGTTGCTCTGCAACCACAGAACAGGAACGTGTCGAGGATTCCAGGCCCGTCATTGCCGTCGTGGGGCTCGCAGCGGGGTGTGGCGCTACCACGCTTGCCCGCGCACTCGCCGCGACGCTGGCCCGCCGCGACCCGTGCGGCGCCGCCGTGGTCACGGGCTCGCTCGCGGTTGCGGGCTTCAGCGCGCCTGGCCGGAGCGCGGCCCGACTCGCGGCGCGCCTCGGCACGGAGAGCGTCGCGACCAAGACCGCCGGTCGCCTCTGCCTCGCCGCTACGGACGACCCCGCCGCGCTCGCCCGCGCGACCGCCCGCCTCGCCCCGGTCGTCCTCGACCTCCCGCGCGACCGCCCGCCCGCGGCTGCCGTCACCGTTGCCCTGCTCTCGATCCTCGTGGCTCCCGCCGACGTCGAGCCGGCGCTGGCGGAACTGGCCGCGGGCTCGCTCGACCCGCCACCGCTGATCGTCGTCACCGGCGCCGCGCGCGACTCCGCGTGGCGCGAACGAGGCGCGCTGCTCTTGCCCTGGTCGCGCATCGGCGCCGGCCTCGCGACCGCGGGCTTCGAGCCGCGCGGCCCGTTCGGGGCGGCCGTCACGCGAATCGCCGACGGGTGCGAGGCGTCGGAATGCGCCTGAGCCTGCGGCGCGAGTCCGGGCAGGCGCTCGTCCTTGTGGTGGGCGCGATGGCGGCGCTCGTCGTCGGGGCGCTGATCCTCGGGGCGCTCGGGCAGGCGCTCGGCGCACGTAGCGGCGCCCAGCGCGCGGCCGATCTCGCCGCGGTCTCGGGCGCTCGCGCGATGCGCGATGCCTACCCGCGCCTGTTCGAGCCGGCGACACTGCGCGGCGGCGTGGCCAACCCGCGCCACCTCTCGCGCGACGCCTATCTCGCGCTCGGGCGCGCCGCCGCGGTGGACGGAGCGCGGCGCAACGGCGCGACGCTCGACCCGTCGCGCGTCAGCTTTCCGGACGGCTCGTCGTTCGCGCCCACGCGGATCAGCGTCAGCCTCACGAAGCATGCCGCGGTTCACGTGCCCGGGCGGGCGAGAGCGAGCCGCATTCGCGTCATCGCCCGGGCCACGGCGGCGCTCACGCCGAGCGCCGGCCCCGATGCCTACCCGAACGCCGACGGCGGTGGCTACAGCGGACCGCTGGCATACCGCCAGGGCAAAGGGATGCGCCCCGACGTGGCGCCTGCCTTCGATCGCATGGCCGCGGCCGCGCACGACGAGGCGGGCATCTCGCTTCTGATCGTCAGCGCCTACCGCTCGGACGCCGAGCAGGCGCGGCTGTTCGCCGCACACCCGGACCCGAAGTGGGTCGCGCCGCCGGGCGAGAGCCTCCACCGCTTCGGCACAGAGCTCGACCTCGGGCCCGCGTCCGCATACGCCTGGCTGGCCGCGAACGCGCACAGGTTCGGCTTCGTGCAGAGATACTCGTGGGAGCCCTGGCACTACGGCTATTCGCTCAACGCGGGCACCACCTCCGTCGGCTTCGGCGACGGCAGCCGGCTGAAGACGCTGCCAACTTTCGTGCCGGCGTCGCTGCAGCCGCTGATCTCACAGGCCGCGCAGCGCTGGAACGTGTCGGGTGCGCTGCTGGCGGCGCAGCTCTACGCGGAGTCGAACTTCAACCCCTTCGCCCAGTCCGGCGCCGGCGCGCAGGGCATCGCCCAGTTCGTGCCGGGCACGGCCGAGGCGTACGGCCTGAGCGACCCCTTCGACCCGGGCCAGTCGATCGACGCGCAGGCCCACCTGATGCGCGACCTGCTGCGCCAGTTCGCCTCAGTCCCGCTGGCGCTGGCGGCCTACAACGCCGGTCCGGGAGCGGTCGCCGCCTGCGGCTGCGTCCCGCCGATCCCAGAGACCCAGGCCTACGTCGCGAAGATCCTCGGCCTGCTCGGCGGAGCGGGCGAGGCCCCGGCCGCGCTGGAGGTGAGGCTGGT
>DASXNY010000148.1:0-10342 GCA_036494715.1 Thermoleophilaceae bacterium | reverse complement strand
CATGGAGAGCGACCGCTTGCCCGCCTCGCGGGTGAGCGCGAACGCCTCGAACAGCAGGCTGTCGAGCGAGTCGCCGTTGGCGGCGCGTTCCCTCAGCTCGGCGAACTCGCTGCGCAGCTCATCGTCCTCGAGCAGCTCCATTTCGGCCTCGAGGTCGTTGATGCGCGCTACCTGCTGCTGGAACTCTTTGAACTTCTTGCCCTCGCCGATGCGAAGAGCGCGGTCGAGAAGAGACATAGGGGCAAGGGTAGCGAGGGAGCGCGCTGGGCTACAGGCGGTTGTTTCCGCTATTTAGGCGGAGGTCCTTCCGGTCCACGGTCCACGGTCCGCAGTCCGCAGAGCCAGGGACGAACCGCCCTGTGGACGGTGGACAGTGGACTGCGGACTCGGCGGCGCCAGCCGCCGGCTCAGCCGGCTGCGGGCCTTGGCGTTGCTGCCGCTTTCTGCTCACGGCGCCGGCGGCGCTTGTCGCGGTGGCGCTTGACCTGGCGGGCCAGGTCGTCGGTGGCCTCGTTGATCGAGCGCACCATGTTGTCCGTGGCCTCGCGCGTGCGCAGCGTCACTCCCTTGAGGTGGAGAGTGATCTCGGCGACCTGCGAGCGCGATGAGTTACGGGGGTTGCGCTCCTCCGTGAGCTCGACCTCGGCGAGGGCCAGCTCCGAGACCTGCCTCGCGATCTTCTGAAAGCGCCTCTCGATGCGCCCCCGAAGCTCGTCACCGACCGCCACGTTGCGCCCCTTCACCTCGATGCGCATCCGCCCTCCTTTGATCGGAACTATCTCCCGCACACCTGATGGTACCGGCAGCCGCAACTCGGCTGGAGGGATTCGTGGCGCACTCCCGCTATGACCGCTCAGCCGCCCACGCCGCTCGCGTGCACGCGCCCGCAGTAGGTCGTCTCGGCCCCGGCCGAGTGTGACGTAGGCACGCTCACCTGCCGGGCGTCCGCGCGTACACAATCGCCTCGATCTGGCTGACACCGGCGGCCTCGAGCGCGGCCGCGCAGGCGGCAAGCGTGGCACCGCTGGTGACGACGTCGTCCACGAGCAGGGCCCGCATCGGCACCGGCGCGCGGGCGCGCATGCGGAAGCTTCCGCCGAGCGCGTCCAGGCGCTCCGCGCGTCCCCTCCCGACCTGGCTCGCGCCAGCACCGCCCGCGGTCCGCTCGAGGCAGCCCGCCAGCGGCAGCCCGCTGCGCCGTGAGAGCGCCCGCGCGAGCTCCTCGGCCTGGTTGAAGCCGCGCCGGCGCCGCCGCGCCGGGTGCAGCGGCACGGGCACGAGCGCCCGCCGCTCGAGCAGGCCAGGCGGAGCGTTGGCCGTCATCTGCGCGGCCATGGCGTCCGCGAGCCCGAGCGCGCCCTTGAACTTAAGGGCGCGCACCAGCGCCCGCGCGGGACCCTCGTAGCCGACCGCCGCCCAGACCGGCACCTCACTGCCCGGGGCCTGGTCCGACGAGAGCCAACGCAGATCGCCAATGCAGCAGCGGCAGAGCGGCTGGTGCACCTGGGCGGCCGCGCCGCAGGCGAGGCACAAGGGCGGAGCGACGAGGGCCAGGAGGCGGGCGAGAGGCACGGAACAAGCCTGCCGTGTGGCGCGTTACATGTGGGCGACGACTGCGACAATTGCGCGCGTGCTCTGTGACAAAGCCGTTACACGCGGCCGGCGGGAGAGCGTGCGGTGACGCATCCGCACTACCGCTGGAGCTTCGACCCGTCGCAGCTCGTGGTCGTTGTGCTGTTCGCGACCGTCTACCTGCGCCGCTTCGTGCAGGCCCGCAGGGAGGCGGGCGGCCGTGGCGCCGGCTGGCCACAGCTCGCGGCCTTCAGCGGCGCCATCCTCGTGATGCTGATCGCGCTCGTCTCCCCCATCGACGCGCTCGGCGAGGACTACCTCTTCTCGATGCACATGGTCCAGCACATCCTGCTGGGGGACATCGCGCCGCTGCTCGTCCTGCTCTCCCTCTCGCGCGTGATCATGCGCCCGCTGACGCGCCGCCTGATGTCCGTCGAGCGCGCACTCGGCCCGTTCGCCCATCCAGCCACCGGCATCGCGGTCTGGCTGACGATGATCTACGTCTGGCACATACCGGCGATGTACGACGCGGCGCTCAATCACGACGGCATCCACGCCCTCGAGCACACCTGCTTCTTCATCGGCGGGATCGCGGTCTGGTGGCCGCTGATCCAGCCCGTGCCGATGCGCCGCAGGCTCACCGGACTGGGAGTGTTCGGCTACCTGATCGCCGCCAAGATCAGCATCGGGCTGCTCGGGATCTTCCTCACCTGGTCGCACGGCGTGGCCTACCCGTACTACGAGCACGTGCCGCGCATCTGGGGCCTGAGCGCGATCGAGGACCAGAACCTCGGCGGCGCGATCATGATGGTCGAGCAGTCGATCGTGCTCGTGATCGCGTTCGTGATCCTGTTCGTGCGGATGCTGCTCCAGTCCGAGCAGGACGAGAAGCGGCGCGAGCGCTTCGAGGACATCGCGCCCGTGGCATGAGCGCGGCCCGGTCGTGACCGCGTTGCTCGAACGGCTGGGCGTCGAGCTGCCCGTGGTGCAGGCGGGGATGGGCGGCGGCATCGCCCCCGGCGAGCTGGCCGCAGCCGTGTCCGAGGCCGGCGGGCTGGGGACGCTCGGCACCGTGCCGGCGCCGCTGCTCGCGAAGGACCTCGAGACCGCCCGCGGGCTGACGACGAAGCCGATCGCGGTGAACATCCTGCTCAACCTCGCGCGCGCGAAGCACTGGGAGCTGGCGCGGCGGGCCGACGCGGTGGTGACATTCTGGGGAGCGCCGAGGCGGCGAACCGAGGGTGTCTGGCTCCACCAGGTGGGCTCGGTGGGCGAGGCGAGCGCCGCGCGCGCGGCCGGCGCCGACGGCGTGATCGTGCAGGGCGTCGAGGCGGGCGGCCACGTGCGCGGGACACCCCGGCGCTCGAGCTGCTCAGCCAGGTGCGTGGCGCGCTGCCCGACGACTACCCGCTACTCCTGGCGGGCGGCATCGCAGACGCCGCCGACGTGCGGCGGGCGCTGGACGCCGGCGCCGAGGCGGCCGTGCTCGGCACCCGCTTCGTGATGAGCGACGAGAGCGGCGCGCAGACCGCCTACAAGCAGCGGCTGATGGAGTCGCGCGACACGGTGCTCACCGAGCTCTTCGGCCTCGGCTGGCCGCACGCGCCGCACCGCGTGTTGTGGAACGAGGCGGCCGAGCGCTGGCTGCGCCGCGGCGACCCGCGCGGCCCGCGCTGGGTGCGGCTCGCCAACCGCGCGACCGGGCCGCTGCTCTCACGCGCGCCCGCGTCGATGCAGAGCGTGACGCTCAAGCGCCAGACCGCCGCGCTGCCGTTCCTGTCGCCACAGCCCGCGAGCACGATTGCGCCGCGCAACCTGCTGGACGGCGGCGCGCTCTACGCCGGCGAGACAGTCGCGCGCATCCACGACATCCGGCCCGCAGGCGAGCTCGTGCGCGAGCTGGCCGGAGGGGGGTAGGGTCGCGCCGTGGCGACGAAGCTCTACGTCTTCCCCGGCTCGCACCCGTGTGAGTGCGCCGAAGCCGGGATGAGGCTGAAGCGCGTCGACTATACGCGTGTGAACCTGATCCCCGCATTTCACAAGCTGGTGATCCGCGCGCACTTCGACGGCACGACGGTGCCCGCCCTGGCGATCGACGGCGAGGGCATCCTCGGCTCGCGGGCGATCCTGCGGCGCCTCGACGAGCTGCGCCCCGGGGAGCCGCGCCTGCTGCCGGAGGACCCGGGGCCGAGGGCGCGCGTCGAGGAGGCGGAGACCTGGGGCCACGACGTGCTGCAGCCGCTCGCGCGCCAGGTGGCCTGGGGCTTCTTCCAGCGTAGGCCGAGGGCGATGCTCAGCTACTCGGCAGGGGCGAAGATGCCGCTGCCCGGGCCGCTGCTCAAGCTCGGCACGCGGCCGGTGGCCGCCTTCGCCAGCCGCTTCAACAACGCGAGCGACGAGATCGTGCGCGCCCACCTCGCGGCGCTCCCGGGCCACTTCGACCGTATCGACGGCTGGGTCGCGGACGGCGTGCTCGGCGGCGCGAGCCCCAACGTCGCGGACCTCCAGATCGGCGCCGCGATCCGGCTGTTCGGGACCTTCGACGATGTGCGCCCGCTGCTTGCGGGGCGGCCATGCGAGCGGCTCGGGACGAACGGCTTCGCCCCCCCGATCGGCCGCGTGCCGGCGGGCGTGCTGCCCGCGGACTGGCTCCCGCAGGCGTAAGACCGCCGACGGCGCCCATCCCCGCTTTGGGGGAAGCGTCGAGAAATTGCGTGAGGTTTCGACCGGTCGCCCTGTTTCAACAGGTGACAGTGCAATCGAACACGCAGCCACAGGAGGCTGATAGTCAATGTCTCACCACCGTCATCGTCGCCGCCGCCACGGCTTCTTCCACGCCCAGGCGCCGGCGCAGAATCAGGCGGGCCAGGACACGAGCAACCAGGACCAGTCGTCGCAGAGCCAGCAGAGCCAGAACGACGACAAGGGCGGCTGCGACCACTGACCCGCCCGTGAAGCATCCGCTGGCAACAGCCGACGTGCGGCCCCGCCCCGTGGCGGGGTCGCGTCGTTGAGGCGCGCGGGCGATGCGCGCCCGCATCCGAGCGCTGCTCGCGCCGGTCTTCGAGGACGACGCGCTCGTCGCGGAGACCCCGGCCGTCGCGCCGCGGGAGATCTTCCGGCGCTTCTGGCCGTACGCGAAGCCGTACCGCCGCTGGCTGCTCGTCAGCCTCGCGCTGATCGCGGTCGTTCCCGCGATCGAGACGGCCACGATCTGGATGTTCAAGGTCGTGGTCGACAAGGTGCTCGTGCCGCACGACTTCGGCCCGCTCTGGTGGATCGCGCTCGCCTACCTCGGCCTGACGCTGCTCGCGGGCGTGGCGTCGTTCCTCGACGACTACATCTCGACCTGGGTTGGTGAGCGCTTCCTGCTGTCGCTGCGCAGCGGCTTCTTCCGCCACGTGCAGACGCTGTCGCTCGACTTCTTCGACCGGCGCCGGCTCGGCGACCTGATCGCGCGGCTCACCGGCGACATCGGCTCGATCGAGACGTTCGTGCTGTCGGGCGTGGCCGACGCGATCTCCTACGTCTTCCAGATCGTGTTCTTCGCCGCGGCGCTGTTCTACCTGCAGTGGGACCTCGCGCTCGTGTCGCTCTTCGTCGCGCCGCTGTTCTGGCTGAGCGCGCGCCGCTTCTCCCGCCTGATCAAGCATGCCTCGCGCGAGAAGCGCCGCCGCAGCGGCTCGATCAGCTCCGTTGCCGAGGAGAGCCTCGCCGGCGTCGCGCTGGTGCAGGCCTACAACCGCCAGGAGACCGAGGTCGAGCGCTTCCACCGGGAGAACCTCGGCAGCTTCCACGCGACGATGGCGTCCACGCGGCTGCGCGCCCTGTTCACGCCGCTGATCGACCTGATCGAGCTGGCGGGCGCGCTCGTGGTGATCGGGATGGGCACGTGGGAGCTGTCCCAGCACCGGCTCTCGCTCGGCGGACTGCTCGTGTTCACGGCCTACCTGGCACAGATGTACGGGCCGATCCGCCGGCTCGGCAGGCTGACGAACTCGCTGTACGCGGCCTCTGCGAGCGCCGAGCGCGTGATCGAGCTGCTCGACGAGGAGCCGTCGGTGAGGGAGGCGGCCCAGCCCGTGCGCCTCACGCGCGCGAGTGGAGCCGTGGAGCTCGACGCGGTGAGCTTCCGCTACCCGGGCGTGGAGCTCGACGCGCTCACGAACGTGTCGCTGCGTATCGAGCCGGGTCAGACGCTGGCGCTCGTGGGTCCGAGCGGGGCCGGCAAGTCGACCGTCGCGAAGCTGCTGCTGCGCCACTACGACCCGTCGGCGGGCGCCCTGCGCCTCGACGGGCACGACCTGCGTGAGCTCGAGCTGCGCTCGCTGCGCGAGAACGTGGCGCTGCTCCTGCAGGAGACGCTCGTGTTCGACGGCACGGTGCGCGAGAACATCGCCTACGGGCGTGAGGGCGCGGGGGACGAGGAGATCGAGCGGGCGGCGCGCGCGGCCGACGCGCACGAGTTCATCGTGCGGCTGCCACAGGGGTACGACACGCCGGTGGGCCAGAAGGGGCGGCGGCTGTCAGGCGGCCAGCGGCAGCGCATCGCGATCGCGCGGGCGATGATCCGGGACGCTCCGCTCCTGATCCTCGACGAGCCGACGACCGGGCTCGACGCCGAGAGCGGCGAGCGTGTGCTCGGCCCGCTGCGGCGGCTGATGGACGGGCGCTCGACGATCGTGATCTCGCACAATCTGATGACGGTGCGCGACGCCGACCAGATCGTGGTGCTCGAGGCGGGCGCGATGAGCGAGCGGGGAACGCATGTCGAACTCATGGCGCGCGGCGGCACCTACGCGCGCCTCTACTCGCTCCACGCGCCCGAGTTGCCCGTGGCGGCGGCGGTGGGCGGCGCATGACGCTGCTCGCCGAGCCGCCGCGGGCGCTCACCGAGGGCGACGTGCCGGCCCCGGGCTACGAGGTGATCGCACACCTCAGCCGCAGCGCGCTGCTCGACGTCTACGACGTCTGGAGCGAGGAGCGCGACTGCCGCTGCGTGGCCAAGCTGCTGCGCCCCGACTACCTCGGCCAGACGCGCGCACGCCGGAGCCTGCTCGACGAGGGGCGGCTGCTAGAGCGCCTCACCCACCCGCACGTCGTGCGCGCCTACGAGACGCTCGAGCGGCCGCAGCCGATCGTGATCCTCGAGACGCTCGGCGGGGCGACGCTTGCGCATCTGATCGCGACGCTCACGCGCCGGCTCGCGCTCGAGGACGTGCTCTTCCTGGGCCTGCAGCTCTGCTCAGCGCTGCGCTACCTGCACCGCAACGGCGTGCTGCACCGCGACCTGAAGCCGGCCAACGTGGTGGCCGATCGCGGCCAGGCAAGGCTGATCGACCTGAGCCTCGCGCGGCCGCCCGGGCGCGTGCGCCCCGGCGGCGGCACGCCCAACTTCATGTCCCCGGAGCAGGCGCGCGGTGGCGAGATCGGGCCGCCGGCCGACGTCTGGGGACTCGGCGCCGTGCTCTACTCGGCGGCCACCGGCCGCGCGCCGTTCGACGCCGATGGCGCGAGCGGCCGCTACCCGCAGCTCGAGCGGCGCGCCGAGGCCGTGATGGCTCACCGCAGGGTGCCGGGCGCGTTCAACAGGGTGGTGGCGCGCTGCCTGGCGCCCGAGCCAGGCGAGCGGCCGACCGTCGCCGAGCTCGCCAGCGAGCTCGACGCGCTGCTCGACTAGCCCTCGAGCACGGCGCCGTCGGGGATCTCCTGGTCGCCCTCGATCGCGACCGAGCCGCGCACCACCACGCCGCCGCCGAACACCACGTCGCCGTCCACGCGCAGGCGGTCGCAGTCCTTGAGCGACGGGGCTCCGGCCGGAAAGTGCGCGTCGAAGTCGCGGATCAGCTTGTAGTGGTCCGAGTCGAGGTCGACCACCGGCGGCTCGTCGCGGACGAGGCGCATGTCTGCGTCGTCTGTCAGCTCATAGGCGTCCGAGCGGACCACCAGCAGGTCGTTGGTGGTCTTCACGGGGGCGAAGCGCTCGCGCCCGACCTCGATGGCCGCGGCACCCTCGAACACGTCGATGGCCGCGCCCATCGCGGTCTCGAGCTGGTAGACGGCGGCCGAGGACGAGTCGCTCGGGTCGACGGTCTTGCGGTTGACGATCATCGGCAGCCCGAGCACCCCGCCGCGCTCGTCGAGCACCCGCTTGAGCGTTGTCAGGTTGAGCCAGAGGTTGTTGGCGTTGAAGTAGCGGTGGCGCTCGATGTCCTCGTAGGCGGCCTGGTCCTCCGGGCGCACCTGCGCGGTCTCGCGCAGCACGAGCCCGCCGCCCTTGCGCCGCGCGATGTGGCCGCCCTTGCGGTCGCTCTCGGCCCGGCGCAGCACCTCCAGGGCGAACGGCAGCTGCTGACGCGCGAACCAGGCGAGGATGCGCGGCTCGAGCACCGCGCCGAGATTGTCCGAGTTGGCGACGAAGGCGTACTCGTAGCCGTGCCCGAGCAGCTGGTCGAGCATCCCGGAGGTGACGAGCGACGTGTAGAGGTCGCCGTGGCCGGGCGGCGCCCACTCGAGCTCCGGGTCGTCCGGCCAGCTCGCGGGCGTGAGGTCGTCGGCCAGGATCTTGGGCACGCGGCCCTGGACGAAGTCGAGCGGCACGTCGGACTCGAGCTCGGGGTAGCGGGCCAGCGCGGCCAGCGACTCGTCGCGCGTGCGGAAGCTGTGCATCAGGACGAGGGGCAGCCGGATGCCGTGGCGCTCGCGCAGCTTCAGGATCTGGCGCGCGATCACGTCGAGGAAGGTGAGCCCGTCCTTGACCTCGAGGAGCGTCTTCGGCCCGGTCATGCCCATGCCCGTGCCGAGGCCGCCGTTCAGCCGGATCACCGCCGCCCGCTCGAGCGCGGCGCGCCCTTCGTCCCGCGGCTCGGGCAGCTCGGCGGCGGCCGGAATGTCGCGCGCGGGCTCGATCTCGTCCTCGTTGATCGTGCCGGTCTCGCCCGAGGCGAGCCGCTCGTAGTAGTGGCGGAAGTTCTCGACCGCCACATTGGGCGCGCCGTCGGCGCGCATTTTCTCGAGGGCTTGTTCCAGGCCGTCTGGCACGGGCGCGCCCGATCTTATGGGGAGCGCGCCTTCCTAGGTTCCCTGCTCCCAGGAGCTGAGGTATTCGAGCTGTTTCTTCGTGAGCTCGTCGATCGTCACGCCGAGCGCCTCGAGCTTGAGCCGGGCTATCTCGCGGTCGATCTCGTCGGGCACGGCGTGGACACGATTGTCGAGCGACGCGCCCGCGCGCGCGAGGTGCTCGACGGACAGCGCGTGAGCGCTGAAGTGCATGTCCATCACCGCGCCGGGATGCCCCTCCGCGCCTGCCAGGTTGATCACACGGCCCTCGGCGAGCAGGTGCACGCGGCGGCCGTCGCGCAGCGTGTGCTCCTCCACGAGCGGGCGCAGCATGCGCGTCGACTTCGTGAGCTTGGCGAGCGCCGGCTTGTCGATCTCGACGTCGAAGTGGCCGGCGTTGCACATCAACGCGCCGTCTTTCATCGCCTTGAAGTGCGCGCTCGTGAGCACGCCGCGGTTGCCCGTGACCGTCACGAACACGTCGCCGAGCGCCGCGGCCTCGAGCGCGGGCATCACCTCGTAGCCCTCCATCGCGGCCTCAAGAGCGCGCAGCGGATCGACCTCGCAGACGATCACGTTCGCCCCCGCCCCGCGCGCCCGCAGCGCCACGCCGCGGCCGCTCGAGCCGAAGCCGATCACCACCACGCGGCTGCCCGCCAGCAGCACGTTGGTGGCGCGCACGATCCCGTCGAGAGTGGACTGGCCGGTGCCGTAGCGGTTCTCGATCAGGCTGGCCGCGGCGGCATCGCTGACCGCGAGGACGGGGAAGGCGAGCCGCCCGGCGGCCTCGAGCGCGCGGACGCGCAGGGCGCCCGTGGTGGTGCTCTCCGTGCCGCCGACGATCTCCGGCAGCTGCGCCTCGCGCTGGGCGTGGAGCACGGAGATCAGGTCCGCGCCGTCGTCGAGCGTCACGCGCGGATGCTTGTCGCACACCGCCTCGATGTGGCGGTAGTAGGTCTCCGGGTTCTCCCCGTGGATCGCGTACACCTCGGCGCCGTAACGCTCCACGAGGGCCGCAGCGACGTCGTCCTGGGTCGAGAGCGGATTGGAGGCGCAGATGGCGACCGCGGCGCCGCCGGCCTGCAAGGCGCGCACGAGCCCGGCCGTCTCAGCCGTCACGTGGAGACAGGCAGAGACGGCGAGCCCGTCGAGCGGGCGCTCCGCAGAGAACCGCTCGCGAATATGAGCCAGCACGGGCATCTGCGAATCAGCCCACTCAATCCGCCGCTCACCCTCGGGAGCGAGCGACGGATCAGCGATGTCATGGCTCGCCGTCCGAGCCTCCTACCTCTGGCCTCTGGCCTCTGGCCTAGTACCGGTAGTGCTCAGGCTTGTAGGGGCCTTCGACCGGCACCCCGATGTACGCGGCCTGGTCTGCCGTGAGCTCCGTCAGCTTCACCCCAAGCGCATCGAGGTGCAGGCGAGCGACCTTCTCATCGAGCTTCTTCGACAGCACGTACACCTGCTTCTCGTACTCGTCCGTCTTCGTGAACAGCTCGATCTGGGCGATCGTCTGGTTGGTGAACGAGTTCGACATCACGAAGCTCGGGTGCCCGGTGGCGTTGCCCAGGTTGAGCAGCCGGCCCTCGGACAGCACGATCACCGAGTGGCCGTCGGCGAAGCGCCACTCGTCCACCTGCGGCTTGACGTTGATGCGCTCGATGCCGCTGGTGTGCTCCAGCCCGGCCATGTCGATCTCGTTGTCGAAGTG
>DASXNY010000147.1:0-3952 GCA_036494715.1 Thermoleophilaceae bacterium | reverse complement strand
GTGCGCCAGCTTCTTCACCGTGCGCGCGCCACGCTGCGCGCGGGGATGACCGCTGTCACGCCGGTCGGGCTCGTCGACCGGCTGGCGGCGATGCTCGCCTCCGCGGGCGGCGCGGATCCGTCGACGCGCGTTGCCGAGCTGACCGTCGGCGTCGGGCTCGGCACCGGCGCCGTGAAGCTGGGCGCGGCCGTGCTCGCCACCGGCGTGATCGCCACCGGGGCCGTGGCGGTGCCGCTGTCGCATAGGGCGGGCCACACGAGGGCCGACCGCTCCGCCGCGGATGCCGCCCCGCTCGACCCGGCCTCCGGCTCGGGCGGCTCATCTTCCGGGCCGCGCGCGCCCGCCACGCTGGTGGACGACCGCAGCGGCAAGGGCTCGGGCTCCGACGACGGCTCGCACCGGCACGGCCGCTCCGTCCATGGCCGCCATCACGACGAGTCGGGCGGCTCGGGCTCGTCCGGCAAGGGCTCGGGCGACGACCACGGCGGCTCCTCGGGCAAGAGCGGCGACGACTCAGCCGGCAGGGGCGGTGGCGGCTCTGATTCCGGCTCCGGCGAGGAGCACAGCGGCAAGGGCGTCTCCGGCAAGGGCAAGTCGGGCAGCGACGACGGCGCCGATGAGCACAGCGGCTCGGGCACCAGCGGCTCCGACGACCAAGGCGGCGGCAACAAGGGCGGCAGCGACGACGTCACGGGCGACACCCAAACTGAGCACTCAGGCGGCGACGACAAAGAAGCCGCAACAGCGCCCACAGTCACGATCCCGCCGGTGATCGACGACTCGGGCAAAGACGGAAGCCACTCCGGCAAGGGCTCCGACTAAGAACTAAGAACTAAGAACCAAGAACTAACAACCAAGAACTAGCCACCGATCGCAACCATGCGATCGATCGGTACTCGCGCCCGCTCCGCCACCGCCGCGTCGACCTTCACCACGTAGCGCTCGCCGCCGTCCCGCAGCGCGTCGCGCAGCTTCGGCAGGGTGATCATCTTCATGTACTGGCACACCGCCGCGCGGTTGGCCGGGATGAACGATTTGCCGGGGTTCTCCTGCTCGAGCGGGTGCAGCATGCCCGTCTCGGTGGCGACGATGAAGCTGTCGGCATCCGATGTGCGCGCGAACGTGAGCATCCCGCTCGTCGAGAGCATGTGGGTGCGCTCCGGGTCGACGTCGCCGGCGGCCACGTACTCCATGACCGAGGTAGAGCAGCCGCACTCGGGATGGATCAGGAACTCGGCGTCAGGGTTCTCGTCGCGCACGTGCGCGATGTCGTCCGGCCGGATGCCGGCGTGCACGTGGCACTCGCCCAGCCACACCTTCATGCGCTTGCCGGTCACGCGCTCGACGTACGCGCCGAGGAACATGTCCGGGCCGAAGAGGATCTCCACGTCCTCGCCGTGCTCGCGTCGGATGTGCTCGACCACCTGCACGGCGTTCGAGGACGTGCAGCAGTAGTCGGTCTCGGCCTTCACCTCGGCGGTGGTGTTCACGTACATCACGACAATCGCGCCGGGGTTCTCGGCCTTCCAGACGCGCAGCTCATCGGCGCTGATCGAGTCGGCGAGTGAGCAGCCGGCGCCGAGGTCGGGCAGGAGGACGGTCTTGCCTGGGCTCAGGATCGAGGCCGTCTCGGCCATGAAGTGCACTCCGCAGAACGCGATCGTGTCCGCGTCGGTAGCGGCCGCCTGGCGCGAGAGGCCGAGCGAGTCGCCGACGAAGTGCGCGACGTCCTGCACCTCTGGCACCTGATAGTTGTGGGCGAGGATCACGGCGCCCGTCTCCTCGGCCAGCGCGCGTACCTCGTCGCTCAGGCGCGCGATTTCCTCCGCCGAGAGGTGCGGCGCCACAGGGCCCACGGGGGCCATTGGCAGGGAGTGCATGTTTCGAACCTCGCTAGGTGTCGAAATGAAGCTCGCCACAAGTTGCGAGCTGTTGACCTTGCAACCAGTTTAGTGGCTCGGCGCTCTCTACAGCGGGTCGAGCAGCAGGCTGAGGTCGAGCGCGGGCGCGGAATGTGTGAGCGCGCCGACGCTGATCCAGTCGACGCCGGTCTCCGCGATCGCGCGCACGGTGTCGAGGTTGACGCCACCGGATGCCTCGGTCTGGGCGCGCCCCTTGGCCCGGGACACGGCCTCGCGGATCTGGTCGGGCGTCATGTTGTCGAGCAGGATGCTCCGCGCGCCGGCCGCAAGCGCCTCGTCCACCTCGTCGAGCGTGGCGCACTCGATCTCGACGGCCATGCCCTCGGGCGCCGCCGCGAGCGCCTTGCGCGTGGCCTCGCCCACGCCGCCGCCGAGCGCCGAGTGGTTCTCCTTCACCAGCATGGCGTCGAAGAGCCCGACGCGGTGGTTGTGGCCACCCCCGGCGAGCACCGCCTGCTTCTCGAGCGCGCGCAGGCCGGGCGTGGTCTTGCGGGTGTCGAGGATGCGGGCGCCGGTGCCCTCGATCGCGCGCACGTAGCGCGCGGTGAGCGTGGCCACGCCGGACAGCCGGCCGAGGAAGTTCAGAGCGACCCGCTCGCCGACCAGGATCGAGCGGGCGGTGCCCGCGATCTCGGCCACCAGGCCGCCCTCGCGCCACTCGCCCTCGTCCACGCGCGCGTGCCAGCGCAGCTCCGGGTCGACGCGCCTGAACACCGACTCGGCCGCGCGCAGCCCCGCGATCACGCCCGCGGCCTTCTGCTCGATGCGGGCGCGGGCGAGCGCGTCGGCGGGCACCACGGCGGCGCTCGTCACGTCGCCCGTGCCGAGGTCCTCCTTGAGCGCCCGGTCGATCAGCTCCTGCACGCGGGCGACACTAGCGGGAGCGCATCACGCGGCCGCCTTCGTCCTGCGGGCCGCGGTGGCGTGCGCCACGAGCTCGGACAGCGCGCTGCGGCCGGGCGCGGGGTCGAGCGCCAGCTCGTAGGCGTCGTTCGCGGCGAGCCACGAGCTGACGATGCGCACCTCGTCCACCTCCTCGACGGGCACCGCGCCGGTACCGGGGGCCGAGCCCTCGAGCAGCTCGGCCGTGCGGTCCTCCAGCTCGACCATCCCGGGCAGCGGCCCCCAGTCGCGCACGCGACCGCCGACGACCCAGAACGCGTCGAGCCGCGGCTTGACCGGGTGGCGCGCCAGCACGAGCCGCGAGCACGCGTGAGTGGCACGCAGCACGCCGCCAAGGCGCGCGAGCAGCTCGGCGAGGCGCTCGTGGCGGCGGCGCAGCACCTCGGCGCGCTCATAGCGGCGCTCGGTGGCCGCCTCCTGCATGCGCTCCTCGATATGGCCGAGCAACAGCGTGCTCGCGTCGTCGGCGCCGTCGAACAGCGCCAGCGCCTCGTCGAGCTTGCGGCGGTAGGCGTTCGGGTCGAGGTCGCCCAGGCAGGGCGAGGAGCAGCGGCCCATCTGCCCGTAGATCGAGGCATGCTCGCGTCGGCGCAGCCGGCGGCCGCAATGGCGCAGCAGGAAGAGCGACTCGAGCTGGCCGATCAGCTCCTCCGCCGCGCCCTTACCGCGCAGCGGCCCGATGTTCACGGCGCGACCCGGCGCGGGCTCCGACGCCACCTCGAGGATCGGGTACTCGATGTCGAGCCGGCAGCGGAGGTAGAGCCAGCCGTCGGTGCGCTTGAGCTGCTTGTTCCCGG
Source organism: Thermoleophilaceae bacterium (assembly GCA_036494715.1). Lineage (GTDB taxonomy): Bacteria > Actinomycetota > Thermoleophilia > Solirubrobacterales > Thermoleophilaceae > JAICJR01. Next base: position 330 of record DASXNY010000147.1, on the reverse strand, counting down.
ATGGTTGCCATGCCTTGATCAGCCGGTTCTCGAGCACGAGGGCGCCCAGCTCCGAGTTGGTGGGCTTGTAGTCCACCACCTCGGCGCGCTCGGTCCAGCCCGCCGGCGCGCAGAAATGCGAGCGGGCGCGGCTGCGGACCGACACCGACTTGCCCACGTACAGGGGCCGGCCGCGCTCGTCGCGGAACACGTACACACCCGGGTCGTCCGGCAGCTTGCTCAGGTCCGGACGCTCCTCGCGCGGCACGCGGACGCGCGGCGGAGGCCCAGCGCGGCGGCGCGTGCCTGCCAGCTCGAGGGCGTCGCCCACCGTGGCCGCGTGGGTGCAGA
>DASXNY010000146.1:0-14878 GCA_036494715.1 Thermoleophilaceae bacterium | reverse complement strand
GTGGCCTTGAGCTGCGCCCTCAGCTCCGCGATGGAGTCGGCGAGCTGGCGCAGGTGGAGGTCGACCTCCTCCTGGTCGTAGCCCCGCCGCGCCACGGTGAAGTCCTTGCGCTCGATGTAGTGACGATCCAGCTCCACGCTTCCTCCCGTCGGCGATCCGGCCCTCAGCGTAGCGGACGGCTGGCGCGGGGTCGTGCCCCCGCGCTCGCCCCGCATCAGGCGGCCGACAGCCCCGGCGCGCGCGCCAAGGCGGCGCATGAACGCGAGCAGAGTGGCGATCGCCGCAAGCTAGCTGCCGGTCCGGTCAGACCCGCTTGAGCTCGAACCAGACGGCCGAGCGACCAGCGTTCTCCACGCCCCAGCGCTCGGCGAGCCGGTCGACCAGGTAGAGGCCCCAGCCGGAGGGGCTCTCGAGCGCCACGTCCGGGCGCGGCGGCGGCTCAAAACCATCGCCGGTGTCGCTCACCTCCACGCGCACCGCGTCCGGCGTGAGCTCGACCGTGACGGTGACCGGGTCGTCGCCCGGCTCGCCGTGCTTGACGCTGTTGGTGATCAGCTCGGTGACGAGCAGCCGGACGGTCTCGAGCTGCGAGTCCTGGAGTCGCTCGCCCAGCGGCGCCAGCGCCTCGCGCGCGGCGCCGGCCGACTCCGGCGTGGGCGGCAGCTCGAGGCTCAGGTCCACCGTGCCGACGCCCTCCACGTGGCGGCTGCGGCCGCCGTGCTCGAGCCCGATGACGACGATCGCGATGTCGTCGCGCGGCGGTCCCTCGATGCCGCCCAGGGCCAGCGTCTCGATGTGGCTCGCGACCTCGGTCGGGCTCTGCCCCTTGCAGTCGGCCAGCGCCTCGGCGAGCTGCTCGTAGGAGAGCAGGCGCTCGGGCGCGTACGCGTCGGTGACCCCGTCCGTGTAGAAGACGACCGTGTCGCCGGGCAGCAGGTCGACCTCGCGGTCGGTGAGCGGGGGGTCCTCCATGATGCCGAGGATCGTGCCGGAGCTGCCGAGCGTCTCGACCTCTCCGCCGCGCAGGAGCAGTGGCGACGGGTGCCCGCCACTTGCGATCTCGAGCCTGCCGCTGGCGGGCTCGAACGCCGCGTAGGCGACCGTGCAGAAGCGCTGGTCCGGCCCGTGGCGCAGCAGCGCCTCGTTGAGCACGCGGAGGATGCGGCTGGGTTGGCGCTCGTGCAACGCCGTCGCTCGCAGCGTGTAGCGGGCGAGAGCGGTGACGGTGGCCGCCGCCGCTCCCTTCCCGCACACGTCCCCGACGGTTATCCCCCAGCGCTCGTTGCCCATGGCAAAGATGTCGTAGAAATCGCCGCCCACCTCATCGCCCTCGCCCGCGGGCCGGAAGCGGGCGGCCACCGCCACGCCCGGGATCTCGGGCAGGTTGGGCGGCAGCAGGCTGCGCTGCAGCGTCGCCGCGATCTCGTGCTCGTGCTGGTAGAGGCGCAGGTTCTCGATCGCCACGGAGGCGATCTGGGCGAGCTGAACGAGGATGGCCTCGTCGTTCTTGCTGAAGGCGCCGTCGCGCTTGTCGGAGAGGTGGAGCAGCCCGGTGTTGCGGCCCGCGCGGTCCACGAGCGGCACGGCCAGCCAGCTCGCCGTCCCGGGCGGGGGGTCGACGCGCGACCAGGCCGGGTGCGACTCGAGCTGGATCCCGTTCAGGCGCGCCAGCTCGCCGCCCTCGCACACCCATTCGTGCAGCGGCGGCATGCCGTGGTGCTCGCGCCGCTGGAGCGGCAGGTCGGGTTGGGCGATCGTGTCGCTCACGAGGTTGCGCCGGTCAGGTAGTCGCAGGCTCGCCACCGCCCGGCCGGCCTCGATGACCTGGAGCGCGTTGACGGTGACCAGCTCGGCGAGCTCATCGGTGGTGCGCGCGACGGAGATCGCCAGCGCCGCGTCCGCCAGGCCGCGCAGCTGGCCGCTGTGTCGCTGCTCGAGCCGCGCGGTCTCCTGCGCCTCGCGAAAGCCGCGCTGGGCCATCTCAAAGGTCGACAGGCTCTCCATCGCGAACTCCGTGGCCGCGGTGGCCGCGCGCGCGTGTTCCTCAGCCGACGACGCGAGCGCCAGCGCCTCGGCCAGCGACTCGTGATGGATCGCCGCCAGGTCGAGCATGCTGAGACCCTGGCCCACGGCCTGGCGCCCCAGCTCATAGGCGCGCTCGAGCCCCGTCTCCCCTGCCTCGGCCGTCACGTAGTCATGGAACGCGGACGCGTACGCGGTGCGGAACTCCTCGCGCACGTCGGTCACCCGGCCGTCCCCCCGAGGTAGCGGGCGACGAGCACCAGAGCGTCGTCGGTCGCTCTGCCGTATTCGGCGAGCAACTGGTCGGCGAGGGTCTGAGGCGGGTCGCTCGCGTCCACGAGGTCGAGGTAACCGCCGCGCACGCCGTCGGTGGCGAGCACCAGCGTGTCGCCCGCCGAGACGTGGAGCTCGTTGACTCGCACGGATGGCAGCTGATGCCCCGGCACACCGCCGATGAGCATGACACTCTCGCGGCGGCGAGTCTCCTCCTGCCTGGAGCGCAGCAGCGTGCCCTCGATGTTGCCGACGCCGGCCCACGACATGATCCCGCGGACGGTGTCAAAGGAGGCGAGCGTGATCACCGCCCCGCGCGTGCCACGCAGGCCCTCGTGGCAGCGCTCGAGGAGCGTCAGCACCGAGGCGTCGGGCCGGCGCTGCAGTGTCATGGCCGCGTTGCGGGCCGCGACTGCCGCCTCCGGGCCGTGGCCGAGGCCGTCGATTGCCGCCACCAGCGTGCCCCCGTCGAAGGGAGCCACCACATGCAGGTCGCCGGACTCCGCCTCCCCCTTGAGCGCGAGCGTCGCGACCGCCCACTCGATGGCTGCTGTGGACTGCTCAGACACGGTCCGGCGCCCACTTCTTCATGACGACGGTCGTCCCCTTCGACACCTCCGACTTGATGTCGAACTCGTCCATCAGCCTGCGGGCGCCCGGCAGCCCCAGACCGAGCCCGTTGCCGGTGGAGTACGAGTCCCGCATCGCCAGCTCGACGTCCGGAATGCCCGGCCCCTCGTCGCGCGCGACGACCACGATTCCGCGCCGCTGCCCGCCGTCGTCGTCGAGCCGCAGCAGGATCTCGCCCTCGGTCGCGTAGAGCAGGATGTTGCGCGCCAGCTCCGAGATCGCCGTGACGATCAGGGTCAGGTCGATGCTGGAGAAGCCGAGTTCTGCCGAGAGCTCGCGACCCTTCTCGCGAGCCGCAACTACGTCGGCGTCAGAGGTGACGGGTACCCGGACCTCATCGGTCACCGTCGACGGACTCCTTGAGTTGCGCGTCGAGGAAGGTCAGTCCCTCCTCGAGATCCAAGGCGGTGTGTACGTCTTCCAGGCTCATGCCGAGCTGGACCATTGCGAAGGCCACCTCCGGCTGAATCCCGACTATCACCGTCTCTGCCCCGCGCAGTCTTGTCATATGAGCAATCCCGCGCAGCGACCGCGACGCAAAGGAGTCCATCACGTCCAGCGCCGTGACGTCCACGATTATCCCGCGTGAGCGGAACCTTCCAACCTGCTCGACAAGGTCGTCCTGAAGCTGGAGGACGTCGCTGTCGCTGAGGGCCGCCTGGATAGATGCGATCAGGTAGTGCCCCTGCTTGAGTATCGGGACAGCCATTTCCGGGTTCCCCCTGCTACCTAGCGGATCTCGACTGCCTCGTCCTCGCCCTTCGTAACTTCATAGCCCAGCAGCCGCTCCGCCTCCTCGATGCCACCCTGGAGGTCGCCGACGGCGTTCATCTTGCTGAGGTCGACGCCAATCGTGACCAGCGTCTGGGCGATCTCGGAGGACAGGCCGGTGATGATCACGCTCGCGCCCATCAGCCGCGAGGCCTCGACCGTCTGCACGAGGTGGTTGGCCACCGTGGAGTCGATCGTCGGGACGCCGGTGATGTCGATGACGACCACCTTCGCGCGGTTCGCGCGGATGCCGCGCAGGAGTTGCTCGGTGACCTGGCGGGCGCGCTGGGAGTCGATCACGCCGATGATCGGCAGGATCAGCAGCCGCTCGCGGACCTGGAGCACCGGAGTGGACAGCTCGCGGATGGCCTCCTGCTGCTGCCGGATGATGCGCTCGCGCTCCTGCACGAACGACACGGCCACCGTGTTGGCAATCCGGTTGGCGGCGGGCTCGTAGGCGTCGAGCACGCGGTTCAGCAGGTCGAAGTCTGACTGGTACTTCTCGAACAGCGAGCGCGCGAGCACGTCGCGGAGCAGGAGGACGATGCCGACGACCTCGTTGGTCTCGACGCCTCGCGGGATGATGCGCTCCGACAGGTTGCGCGCGTAGTCCTGAAGGGCCTCGACGCTACCGGTCTCGAGCACGGCGACGTAGTTGTCGTACACGGTCGTCGCCTCGGAGAAGATCTCCTCCTGGCTCATCGCGGTGAGCAGCTTGGCCTCGCCGATGCGCCGCGCCCACTCCTCCCGCAGCTGCGTGCGGTTCTGCCTCAGGTGGGCAACCAGCTCGCGCAGCAGCGCGGCGCTCGATTCGGTGCCGTCGGTACTCTCCCGCCTACGGCGCGCCGCGGCGGTCCGACCCGCCCTCGAGGCAGCGGCTCCGTCCGCCTTGCGAGTCTTCGCCTTCTCAGCCATCTGTGCCTCTCCTGCCGGATTTCGGTCCGGCGAGACGCGCACGCTCGCGCCCCTTCATACGCGGTCCTGTTGGTTTCGCCCCAGTTTTCGAGTCCGGGCGGCACAGTAGTACCTGAAGGATCGAATTTCCAGCAGGTATGGACCGATTGCGGTCTACTGCAGGGTCCGCGCACTCACCGTGGCGGCCGGCTGCGCGGCGACCGCGGGAGGCTTCGCGTCGAAGCCCGCGGCCGCGTACGCGTCCTTCTCGTCGAGCGTCTCGTGCTCGAGCAGAGCGTGCGCAAGCGAGTCGAGCCGCTCGCGGTTGTCCTGCAGGCGCTCGACCGCGTGGGAGTAGCACTCGTCGACGATGCGGCGCACCTCGGAGTCCACGAGCTCGCGCGTGGACTCCGACGGCGAGTTGACATCCGCCGCGGGGAAGGGGCTCTCGTTGCCCGGCCTGGGCAGCACGGACACGAGCCCGACGGCATCGGACATGCCCCAGCGCCCCACCATCTGGCGCGCGATCGAGGTGACCTGTTCGAGGTCCGATTCGGCGCCCGTGGTGACATCGCCGTAGATGATCTGCTCGGCGGCGCGCCCGCCCAGCGCGCCGATGATGCGGCCGCGCAGGTACTGGACGCTGTAGCCGTAGCGATCCGACTCGGGGCTCTGGAACGTCACGCCCAGCGCCTGCCCGCGCGGGATGATCGACACCTTGCGGACCGGGTCCGCCCCCGGCTCGATCATGCCGAGCACCGCGTGGCCGGACTCGTGATAGGCCGTGCGCTCACGCTCCTCGGGCGAGAGTGTGATCCGGCGCTCGGTGCCGAGCACAATCTTCTCGAGCGCGTCGCTGAAGTCGTAGGAGGTGACCTTCTCGTGGCCGCGCCGCGCGGCCGTCAGCGCCGCCTCGTTGACGAGGTTGCGCAGGTCGGCGCCGACCATGCCCGGCGTGTTGGCGGCGATCCCGCCGAGGTCGACGTCGTCCGCCAGCGGCACCGAGCGCGTGTGCACCTCGAGGATCTTCTCGCGACCCTCCTTGTCCGGTGGGTTCACGAACACGCGGCGATCGAAGCGGCCGGGCCGCAGCAGCGCCTGGTCGAGGATCTCGGGCCGGTTGGTCGCCGCCAGCACGATCACGCCCTCCGTGCCGGTGAACCCGTCCATCTCGGTGAGGATCTGGTTGAGCGTCTGCTCGCGCTCGTCGTTGCCGCCGAACGACGCGCCGCCGCCGCGCGAGCGGCCGATCGCGTCGAGCTCGTCGATGAAGATGATCGCCGGGGCGGCTGCCTTGGCCTGGCTGAAGAGGTCGCGAACGCGGCTCGCTCCCACGCCGACGATCGCCTCGATGAACTCGGACGCGGAGATCGAGAAGAACGGCACGTCGGCCTCGCCTGCGACGGCGCGCGCCAGCAGCGTCTTGCCGGTGCCGGGCGGGCCGGCCAGCAGCACGCCCTTCGGGATCGCGCCGCCGACCTTCGTGTAGCGGGTGGGATTGCGCAGGAAGTCGACCACCTCCTCGAGCTCGTCCTCCGCCTCGTCGATGCCGGCGACGTCGCGGAACGTCGTGCGGTCAGCCGAGTGCTCGTAGCGCTTGGCGGTGGAGCGTCCGAAGGCGCCGAGCGCGCCACCGGCTGAGGTGCGCCGCGCGAGCGCGATGAAGAGGCCCACCAGCAGCAGCGTCGGACCGAAGCCGAAGATGAGCGTCTGCCACAGCGGCGTACCGGTGTCGACCTTGTGCGCGTTCACCGGCACGTTCTGGTCGAGCAGCGCCTTGGTCAGACCGTCGTCGCCGAAGTCCGGGCGAACGGTCTGAAAGCTCGTGACCTGTTTCGCGTCCTTGCCGGGCGGGTAGCTCACGGCCTTCTTGAAGTCGCCCTGGATCTCCTCGCCCTTCGAGCTGATCTCCGAGACGTTGCCCGCCTGCACCTGCTTGAAGAAGAGCGTGTAGGGGACCGAGGGCTTGCTCGGGTGCGGCGACAACGCAAAGCTGAGGATCACGTTCAGCGCGAGCGCCGCGATAACGAACCACCAGAAACGGCTGCGCGGCGGCGGCACCGCGCGCTGAGGCTGCTGCGGCTCCTCCTTGTGCCCCTCTACCTTCCAGGGCTTGTGCTCGTGGGGGGCCGGAGGCTGCTGCTTATTGCGAGTCGGAGCGTCGGCCATTAGAGCCGATGCTAGCCGTTCGGTGACTGGTGACTGGTGATTGGTGACTGGTGATCGGCGATGGAAACAGTCACCAGTCACTAGTCACTCATTGCTACGCCCCGGCCTGTGCCCTTTCCAACTCCCTGCGCAGCTCCTTGATCTCGTCGCGCAGCTTGGCGGCGTATTCGAAGCGCAGTTCGTCGGCCGCGAGCAGCATCTCCTCCTCCAGCTCGACGATCGTGCGCGAGAGCTCCTCGGGCGTCATCTGCTGCTCGTCCTTGCGCCTACGCGAGCGACGGCTCGACGGCACCTTCGACTCGATCGCAAGGAAGTCGCTGATATCGGAGATGCCCTTGACGATCGTCTCCGGAGTGATGCCGTGCTCCTCGTTGTAGTCGACCTGGATCTGGCGGCGGCGGTCGGTCTCGGAGATCGCGTTGCGCATCGCGGCCGACTCCTTGTCCGCGTACATGATCACCTTGCCCTTGATGTTGCGGGCGGCTCGGCCGATCGTCTGGATCAGCGACGTCTCGCCACGGAGGAAGCCCTCCTTGTCGGCGTCGATGATCGCGACGAGCGACACCTCCGGCAGGTCGAGGCCCTCGCGCAGCAGGTTCACGCCCACCAGCACGTCGAACTCGCCCAGCCGCAGCTCGCGGATGATCTGGATCCGCTCGAGAGTGTCGATCTCGGAATGGAGGTAGCGGACCCTGAAGCCGTATTCCATGAGGTAGTCGGTCAGGTCCTCGGCCATCTTCTTGGTCAAGGTGGTGACCAGCGTGCGCTCGCCGTCCTCGGTGCGGGCGCGCACCTCGTTCATCAGGTCGTCGATCTGATTGCGCGTCTCGCGCACCTCTACCGCCGGGTCGACGATGCCGGTCGGCCGCACGATCTGCTCGACGATACGCGAGCTGTGGTTGCGCTCGAACTCGCCCGGCGTGGCTGACACGAACACGATCTGCTGCGTGCGCGTGAGGAACTCGTCGAAGGTCTGCGGCCGGTTGTCCATCGCGCTCGGCAGCCGGAAGCCGTAGTCCACCAGCGTCTGCTTGCGCGAGCGGTCGCCCTCGTACATGCCGCCGATCTGGGGCACCGTCTGGTGCGACTCGTCGATGAAGCAGACGAAGTCGTCGGGAAAGAAGTCGAGCAGGCAGTACGGGCGCGAGCCCGGCGCGCGGCCGTCGAGGATGCGCGAGTAGTTCTCGATCCCGTTGCAGAAGCCGAGCTCGCGCAGCATCTCCATGTCGAACTGCGTGCGCTGGCGCAGCCGGTGCGACTCGAGCAGCTTGCCCTGCTCCTCGAGCTCCTTGCAGCGCGCCTCGAGCTCGTCGCGGATCTCGACCACCGAGCGCTCGATCGTCGGGCGGTCGGTGGCGTAGTGGGTGGCCGGCCAGATGCCCACGTGCTCGATCTCGGCGATCACCTCGCCGGTAAGTGGGTCGAAGTGCTGCAGCTGCTCGATCTCGTCGCCGAAGAAGACGGCACGGTAGGCGGATTCGGCGTAGGCCGGGAAGACCTCGAGCGACTCGCCGCGCACGCGGAAGCTGCCGCGCCCGAGCGCGGTGTCGTTGCGCGTGTAGTGGTTGTCCACGAGCTTGCGCAGCACGCCGTCGCGGTCCACCATGTCGCCGCGCTTGAGCATCACCACCTGCGCGTCGTACTTCTCGGGCGAGCCGAGGCCGTAGATGCAGGAGACGCTGGCCACCACGATCACGTCGCGGCGCCCGAACAGCGCCGCCGTGGCCGAGTGCCGGAGGCGATCGATCTCTTCGTTGATCGAGGAGTCCTTCTCGATGTAGAGGTCCTGTTGCGGGACGTAGGCCTCGGGCTGGTAGTAGTCGTAGTACGAGACGAAGTACTCGACCGAGTTGCTCGGGAAGAACTCGCGGAACTCGTTGCAGAGCTGCGCCGCCAGCGTCTTGTTGTGCGCGATCACGAGCGCGGGCCGCTGCACCTGCTCGATCGTGAAGGCCATCGTGGCGGTCTTGCCCGACCCCGTGACGCCCAGCAGCGTCTGAAACCGATCCCCGGTGCTCAGTCCCTCAGCAAGCCCATCGCGAGCCTTCGGCTGATCGGCGACGGCCGTATAGGCAGAGTTGAGCTCAAACGCGGGCACTGCGAGCTGACGCTAGCAGTGGCGGTGGACCCCGCGACCTACCCCGACGGGACCAACAGCCCCCGCCCGAGCCGCGCCTCGGCCGGTGGTGCGAACCAGTAACCCTGGCCCATCTCGCAGCCGACGGCGCGCATGGCGTCGAGCTGCCCCTGGGTCTCGATGCCCTCCGCAACTACGTCGAGCCCCAGCGTGTGGGCCAGCTCCACGATCGTGCGCGCGAACGCCGCCCCACCGTCGTCGTGGCCCGCCCAGTTGACGAACGACTTGTCCATTTTCACGATGTCGAGCGGCAGCCAGCGCAGATAGCCGAGCGAGGAGTAGCCGGTGCCGAAGTCGTCGAGGGCCAGCCGTACTCCGCTGCGGCGCAGCTCGTTGAGGCGCGCGATGCTCACCGGGGCGTCGGAGATCAGCTGCGACTCGGTGATCTCGATCACGAGCTGACACGGGTCGATCCCGGCCCCTTCGATGGCGGCGCTCACGTGGCGGAGGTAGTCGGGCTCCTGCAGCTCCGGGGCGGAGGCGTTCACGTGGATGCCGATCGGCGGCCTGTCGGTCCGCGCGAGCGACCAGTCGCGCGCCAGCCGGCAGGCCTTGTCGACCACGATGCGACCGATGGGGACGATCAGGCCGGTCTCCTCGGCCAGCGGGATGAAGTCGTCCGGAGCGATACGGCCGAGGCGCGGGTGCTCCCAGCGCACGAGCGCCTCGAGCGCCACCGGCTCTCCCGTGGCGAGCTCGGTGATCGGCTGGTACTCGACGATGAACTCGTCGCGTTCGACGGCGTCCTCGAGCTCCTCCCTCAGCGAGTGGCGCCGGACCATCTCCGCGTGCATCTCGGGCTCGAAGCTCGCGAAGCGGTCCTTGCCGCCGGTCTTCGCCGTGTACATCGCCACATCGGCGTTGCGGAGCAGGTCCTCGGCGCTCTCGCTCCCGCTGAAGTTGGTCGCCACGCCCAGGCTGCCCTTGACGCGCACCTCGCTCGCGGACACAAGGAACGGGTCACGGAATGCGGACACGACCCGGTCGGCCACGTCCATCAGCGTCTGCCCATCGGCGTCCTCGAGCAGGATCGCGAACTCGTCCCCGCCCATGCGCGCGGGAGTGTCCGACGGTCGCAGACAAGCGCGCACGCGGGTCGCCACCTGGCGCAGCAGGTCGTCGCCGTGTGCGTGCCCATAGCGATCGTTCACGACCTTGAAGTCGTCGAGATCGAGGAACAGCACTGCCACCCGGCTCTCGCGGTGGGCCAGCGCGTGCGTGAGCCGATCCACGAACAGGACGCGGTTGGCGAGCCCGGTCAGCGGGTCGTGGAAGGCCTGGTGCTCGAGCTGTTCCTGAAGCTCGCGCAGCTGCCACACCGCCTGCTCCAGGCGATCGTGCTCCAGCGAGGCGCCGGCCTGGTTCGCGAGCGCCTCGAGCAGCTTCAGGTCATCGCTCGTGAACTCCCGTGCCACGCCCATGCGATTGGCCACCAGCATCGCGCCGACAACCCGCTTCTCGCCGCGCAGCGGCGACACCATCACACTGCGCATGTTCCGCTGCTCGAGGTACTCCGCGAGCTGGGCGGGGAACGGCCGCTCGAGGACGGTCGCGCTATGCCCCTCGACGAGCGAGCTCAGCGCAGCGGCCACCTGATCGGGAATGGGGCTCATCAGGTCGCAGGTGCCGGGGCCGACCGCGGTCCGCAGCGGCGGCCGCCCGTCCTCGCCGGGGAGCAGCACCACCTCGGCGAGCTCCGCCCGGAAGGCCTGGAGCGAGAGCTCGAGCAGATCGCGCAGCGAGTCGCCGACGTCTTGGGCGCGCGACAGCGAGCGCGTGGCACCGTAGAGGAACTCGAGGCTCTCGTGCTTCTGACGCTCTGACATGTAGGCGCGGTAGGAGGCGAACAGCGTGCATGCCGGAATGGCCAGCAGCCATGCGGCCCGCGGGTCGCCGGCGATCATCGTGCCGCCGGCCAGCCCAAGACTGGTGTTGGTCGCGGTGACGAGCGAGGCCGTGCCGAGCATCTGAAGCAGCCGGCGACTGCTCATCGGCGCCTCCGTGAGCGTCACGGCCGCGCCGATGAGCAGCACCCCCGCGATGCTGCTGAGCAGCGTGCCGGCGAACGCCGCGCCCCACGCCTCCGGCCCGAGCGCGCCGTGTGCCGGGAGGATCAGATGGAACACGGCCGCCGCGATGCAGGCCGCGAGCGCGTACTGCCCGATGTTGAAGATCAGTCGAATGGGCGCCTGGCCGGGGTTCAGCAGGAGCACGATTCCCGAGCCGACGAGCTGGGCGAGCACCACGTGCGTCGGACTCGCCAGCATCAGGCCGACGACGAGCGGCACCTCGCCCAGCGACATCGAATGCGCGCTGCGCCGGAAGTGCACGTGCACGACGAACAACTCGGTGGCCGCGAAGGCCGGGGCGAGCGCCCACCACGGGATCGTGTGGCGTACGTCTGGCGCTCCCTCGCCTCGCAGCACGAGCAGATAGACGGCGAGCGCGGCCCCGAAAATGGCGGCGTTGAGCAGCCACACCGCACGGGTGCCGTCGAGCCGCCGTCGCCCAGCGCGGATCACTGGTGTTCGTTGAGCCGTGCCCACTCGGACCTCTTCCTCCGTAGATCGGAGCGTGGGCCCCGGAGCTTGACCCCCGAGACCCTACGGCCGTACCTCAATCGGTGCTGTCGTCACCCCAGGAGCCGCCGGACCAGCGGTTTGAGGACCACCTGTTCGACGACCAGCGGTTCGAGGACCAGCGGTTGGCGGACCAGCGGTTGGCCGCGAGGTTGTTGCCGGTTCCACCGGGATCCACGCGAACGCCTCGCCCGTGATCGGCGCCCAGAATCGCCGAGATACTCGCGGCGGGGAAGTTCTGGACGGCTCCGGGGACCGGCAGCTGCGCGGCGTCCGCGAGGTCGACCTGGCCGGATCCCTCGCTGCGGTTGCTCGCTCCCGGCACCGGGTTGGCGCTCCGCTCGAGCAGAGCCTTCACCTGATCGGGCGTCAGATTGGGGTTGTCCTCGAGCAGGAGCGCGGCGGCGCCCGATATGACGGCTGTCGCCTGAGAGGTTCCGCTGCCCTTGAAGTAGTCGGTCCCGACGAGGCCGCTCGGGTTGTTCTGGTCGATGAACGAGCCGGGGTCGCGCAGGCTGACGATCGACGTGCCCGGCGCAACGAGGTCGGGGCTGCGCTTCCAGTCGCCGACCCGGGACCAGCTCGCGACCGAGTCGTCGGCGATGGCGGGCGTCTTGCCCATCGCTGTCGCGCCGACTGCAATCACGAACGGGTCGGCCGCGGGCGTGTTCAGTCCAAGCACGTCGTTGTTGTTGCCGGCGGCGGCGACGACCACGATCCCCGCCTTCCACGCCTGCTCGGCGGCGTAGGCGAGCGGATCCGCGATGTAGCTCACGTCCAGCGCGGAGCCGAAGGACAGGTTGAGCACGCGAATGTCGAGGCCGTAACGATGCCGGTTGGCCACCACCCAGCTCATGCCGAGCAGCAGCTCGCCGAGGTTGGTCGAGCCGTCGTGGGTGGCGGCCTTCACCGACACGAGCCGGGCATCGGGCGCTACTCCGCTGAAGCCCGCGGACGGATCGTTGCCGACCATGATGCCCGCGAGGTGCGTGCCATGGCCGAAGGTGTCGAGGCCGCGCGTGCTCGGATCGGCCGCCTCGGGAGTGAAGTCCGGGCCGACGAAGACCTTGTTGGAGCCGTCCAGCCCGGGCACGGGCACGACCCCCGAGTCGACCGTCGCGATGTCCACGCCGTCGCCGGTGACGCCCTGGGCCGCCAGCTTGTCGGCGCCGATCTCTCGCTTGACCTGCGCCAGCGACGCTCCCGGGCCCGTCGCTGCGGACGAGTTGTTTGAGCTCGACAGGGTCACCGTGCGGTCGATCGCGACCGCGAGGACGCTGTTCGCGGCCCGCAGCTCAGCGACCCGCTGCGAGGGGACCGTGGCGAGGAAGCCCTGGATGAGCGAGATCGGCGCTCCGACCTTGCCACCGAGCGCCCTGACGGAGTGCGCAGCGGAACTCACCGAGCCGTCGCGTGCGCTGACAACCACCGCGGTCATCGGGCCCTCGTTGCCGGCCCGCATGCCCACGAAGGCCGCAAGCGCAACCAGCGCCACGGCCAGCGCCGCCACAAGGCGTCCCTGCCTGAACTCCCAGCGAATTCCGTATGCCGCACTCATCGTGTTCATCGATCGTCCTCCATGACGGTCAATGTCCAGAGTGCATGCGGACCCCCCTTCGCGCTACCCGATTTGCGGGATTTGGACGGATGTCTGGGTTGCGCGGCCCGGCGCTAAAGATGCGACCTTCTCGCGCTCTCAGTGCCTGAGCCCCAGCTCCTTCGCGTAATTCTTCCGATACGCCTTGCGCTTGCTCAGGACGCCCTGGACGTAGGCGCGCGTCTCGGGGAACGGTATGTCGCTGGTGGGGTCGAAGCTGTCGGCGCCGCCGGCCGCGGTGACCCACTTGTCGACGTTGTCCTCACCAGCGTTGTAGGCGGCTACCGCGAGCATCTCGTTGCCGTCGTAGCGCCCGATCAGGTAGCGCAGGTACCAAGAGCCGTAGGCGATGTTGATCTGCGGCGTGCCGAGGTCCTGCAGCTCGAAGCGAGTGCCACCCGACTTGTGCGCGATGAACTCGGCGGTGCCCGGAAGGAGCTGCATCAGCCCCTTGGCCCCGGCGCTCGAGGTGCGGTCGCGGAATTTCGACTCCTGGTAGATCACGGCTGCGATCAGCGCCGGGTCGAGGTTCTTCTCCGCAGCCTGCTGGCGGATGATGTCCTCGTGCTTGAGCGGGAGCGTGAACTCCTTCACGGCGTGCGGGCCGACCCGCACCGCCATCACCACGAGCACGCCGATGGCGACCGCGAACACGGCCCCCAGCAGAAAGCGGCGGCGCCGGTAGGTCGCGCGCGCAGACCCACGTCGCCGCGTCGAGCGGCGTGCTCCGGAACGTGCCCGTGCGGATGCCGTGGTCAAACTCAGAGCCCTATGTTGTCAAGGAGCTCCGACAAGCTGTCGCGAAGCTCCTCCAAACTGCCGTCGTTCTCAACCACGTACTCCGCTCGCTCCGCTTTTTCCTTCTGCGTGAGCTGACGCGAATTGCGGCCCTCGACGCCCGCGTGACCGCGCTCGCCGGTGCGCTGGGTGCGGACGCCGTCGCTCGCGGTCACGGCGATCGTGTGGTCGAACACGCCGTCCATGCCGGCCTCGAACAGCAGCGGCACCTCGACCACCAGCGCGCGCGGCCGAGGCTCGCGACGGAGGTTCTCCTCCCGCCAGCCGTTCACCCGCTCCCCCACGCGCGGCCACAACACGCCCTCGAGCCACTTGCGCTCATCGGCCTGCTCGAACACGAGCGTGGCCACCGCGCTGCGGTCAATCTCGCCGCCGGGCGCAACTCTCTCCCCGAAGCGAGCCACCAGCTCGTCGCGCACCGCGTCGCCCGCGAGCAGCTCGTGGACCACGGCGTCGGTCGAGAGCGTGGCCGCTCCCAGCTCCTCCAGCACCCGCAATGCCTCGGACTTGCCGGCCCCCATCCCGCCGGTGAGGCCGATGAAGGGCGGCGGCCCTCCGGGCACTTGCTACTCGGCGGGTGGAGAGGTTTCTTCGGCGGCCGGCTCGCCCTCGGCGGGGGCATCGCCGTCGGCGTCCGCGGGCGCGGCCTCCTCGGGCGCGGGCTCCTCGCTCGGTGCCACGTCCTCGGCGGGCGCCTCTGCTTCGGGCTCGGGCGCCTGTGCCTCGGGCTCCGGCTCTGCCGTCTCGGGCTCGGCTTCTGGCTCTGCCTCTGCCTCTGGCTCTGCCTCGGGCGCCGCTGCCTCGGGCTCGGGCTCGGGCGCCGCTGCCTCGGGCTCAGGCTCCGCCTCGGTGGTCTCCTCGAGCGGCGGGGCCTCGGCCTCGGCGATGTCCTCCAGCGGCGGAGTGTCCTCGAGCGGCGGAGCCTCCTCGGCCTGCTCGGCACCCGAGAAGACGTCGTCGGAGAGCCCGAGCTCGGGCACATTCGAGAGGTCGGCCCCGCTGATCTCG
>DASXNY010000145.1:0-14947 GCA_036494715.1 Thermoleophilaceae bacterium | reverse complement strand
GTAGACCCAGTCCATGGCCTTCAGCGAGAAGTCGGTTCCGCCGCTCGCCATCTGCGCGTCGCGCTTCTCCTGGTCCGGTCCGTCGGGGAGGTGAAAGGCGCGTCTTGTTGCTCATCGCTTGGGGGCGCGACCGGAATCCTGGCGCGTCGGAACGCTAGTTCCGGCGCGGGTCGCTCGGGCGCTTCGACACGGCCGCGGCGATGTTCATCTGACGATGTGCTCGCGCCAGGTCCGCGCGCACCGCCCCGGCCGGGCCGTAGAGGATCTTGAAGGCCGGGAGGAGTCTCCGCTCCTCGGGCGGCAGAACAACCCAGTCCTCGTTGTCGAGCTCGCCTGGATCGTCGTCGGCCAGGTCGTTCCAGTCGTCGTCTTTCACCGTGTGTCCTTGGAGTGATGTGGGGTGGGGGCGTTGCTTCTTGCGTCACGCCCATGACAGACACGGATGGTCAAGAGGGGATAAAAGAACTCTTCGCTCCGATGTCAAGCAATTGCTTGACATGTCGACTACGATTCCAAGCATGTCTTTGGAATCGCGGTCGAAGCAGCGTTGGAACCTGATCGACGATCCGCGGACGATCCGCGCGTTGGCGCATCCACTGCGCCTCGAGCTGCGCTCGATCGTCGGGCGCTCCGGCAAGCTGACCGCGGCCGATGCGGCGCGCGAGCTCGGCATCAGCCACGGGCTCGCCTCACATCACCTTCGCCAGCTGGCGAAGTACGGCTTCGTGGAGCAGGTCGAGGGCGCCGACAACCGCGAACGTCCCTGGCGGCTCGTCACTACCTCGCACAGCGTCGAGGGCCTGGAGGACAATCCGGATGGCGCCGCGGCCGTCGCGGTGCTCGAGCAGGTGACGGCCGAGCGGGCGCTCGAGGATCTCGCCCACTGGCACGAGCGCCGCGCGGACTGGGCGCCCGGCTGGCGCAAGCACGGCGGCGTCGCGACGAGCACGGTTTACCTGACGCAGAAGGAGCTCACGGGCCTCGAGAGAGACATGGAGAAGCTCCTGCTCGAGTACGTCGACCAGCGCCCGCTTGACGACATCGAGTCGCGCCCGGCGGGCTCGGTGCCCGTCGAGTTCACGCTCATCGTCGTGCCGCGCGAGGCCACCGCGGCCGGCCACTGACGTGGGCGCCATCCGGCGCGCGCTCGGTCAGCGCGGCCTGCGACTGCTGCTCGGGGCCGGGCTCGTCTCGCTAACCGGCGACTGGGTGCTGCGGGTCGGTCTCGCGTACTACGTGTACGCGCTCACCGGGTCGACGCTCGCGTCGGCGTCGATGCTGCTCGCATCGTTCGTCCCGCAGATCCTGCTCGGCTCGCTGGCCGGCGTCTTCGTCGACCGCTGGGACCGGCGCCGCACGATGGTGCTCGCCAACCTGGCGCTCGCCCTCGGCCTGCTCCCGCTGCTCGCCGTGGAGCGCCCCGGTCAGATCTGGATCGTCTACGTGGTCCTCACCTGGGAGGGCTGCGTCCAGCAGTTCTTCTCCCCGGCGGAACTGTCGGCGCTGCCCGCGCTTGCCGGCGACGAGCACCTGCTCACCGCCAACGCGCTCGGCAGCCAGAACCAGGACCTCTCGCGGCTCGTCGGCTCTGCGGTGGGTGGCGTGCTGGCGGCGGCGGGAGGGATCGACCCGCTCGCGCTGGTGGACCTGGCGAGCTTCGTCGCCTCGGCGGCGCTGATCGCGCGCATCTCGCTGCCGTCCGAAGTCGCCGCCCGCGAGTCCGCGGGAGCGTCGCTGCGCCACCGCGTCGCCGACCTGCGCGGCGAGTGGGGCGACGGCCTGCGACTCGCCGTGCACGAGCCGATGCTGCGGCTCGTGCTCGTGTTCCTGCTCGTGACGAGCGTGGGGCAGGGGATCTTCAGCACGCTGTTCGCGCCGTTCGTGCGCTCGGTGCTGCACGGCGGCGGGGCGGCCTACGGCGTGATCGTGTCGGTGCAGGCGATCGGCGGCATCGGCGGCGGTCTGCTCGTGGCGGCGCTCGGCAACCGCTGGCGGCCGGCGCGCATGCTCGGCTGCGCGGCAGTCGTGTTCGGGCTCGTCGACCTCGCGCTCATCCTCTACCCGCTGGTGTGGACGGCGGTCTGGCCGGCCGCGGCGCTGATCACGCTGGCCGGCGTACCCGGAGCGTTCATCGTCGCCGCGGCGATGACCCTCCTGCAACAACACACCGGCGACCGCTACCGGGGCCGCGTGTTCGGCGCGCTCGGCGCGGTGGAGGGAGTGGCGATGGTGGTGGGAATCCTGGCGGCCGGCGCGCTCGGCGGGTCCGTAGGGATCGTGCCTGTTCTGGTGACTCAGGGGGTGGGCTACGTGTTGGCGGGCGCGCTGGTGCTCGCCGGGCTCACGCGAACAGCCCCTGCGCCACGTAGCCACCCGGCTGCACTCCCGGCGGGACCGCAAACAGAGCGCTCCCGGTGTGCTTGATGTACTCGTTGAGCGCGTCGTTCGACCCGAGCCGCCGCTGGATCGCGACGAACTGGCGGTGCGGATCGCGCTGGAAGCAGACGAAGAAGAGCCCGGCGTCGAGCTGACCGAGCTCGGGGTCCATGCCGTCGGTGAAGGAGTAGCCGCGGCGAAGGATGTGCTCGCCGCCGTTCCGCGAGGGAGCGGCGAGGCGGATGTGCGCGTCGACAGGCAGGCGCGCCAGCTTCACCGGGTCGAACTCGGCGTGGCCGCCGAGCGGCGCGCCGCTCTGCTTCACGCGCCCGATCGTCTGCTCCTGATCCTGCAGCGCCGAGCGGTCCCAGACCTCGATCAGCATCCTGATCCGGCGCGCCACGAGGTAGGTGCCGCCGCGCATCCACGCCGGCGAGTCGGACGGCCCGACCCAGACGTGCTCGGTCATCAGGGCGGTGTCCTCCGCGCGGATGTTGTTGGTGCCGTCCTTGAAGCCCATCAGGTTGCGGGGCGTCGACTGGGTGCGGCTCGTGGTGGACGTGCGGCCGAAGCCGAGCTGGCACCAGCGCATCACCACCGAGCCGCGGCCGAGGCGCGCCAGGTTGCGCACCGCGTGGAAGGCCACCTGCGGGTCGCCGGCGCAGGCCTGCACGCAGAGGTCGCCGCCGGAGCGCTCCGCCTCGAGCTCGTCGCCGGGGAGCGGCGGCAGCTTGCTCAGGAGCGGCGGGCGCTTGCCCGCCAGCCCGAAGCCGCGGTCGGCGGAGAACAGCGCCGGCCCGAGGCCGAACGTGACCGTCAGGTTCGAGGGCAGCAGCCCGACGGCCTCGCCGGTGTCGTCCGGCGGGGCGAGCTGCTCGCTGTTGTCCCCCCCCGCCGGGGCGCCGACCGTCATCCGCTCAGCGGCGTCGGTCCAGCCGCGCAGTAGCTCGCGCAGCGCGTCCGCACTGTCGGCGGTGACGTCGAAGGCGGCGAACACGAGCCGGTCCTGCGCGGGCGTCGCGATCCCGGCCTGGTGTTCCCCGTGAAACGGCACCACCGACGCAGACGGGGTGCCTGCGTCGTCGTCTGCTCCGCGCGCGACCAAGCCGGCCCCGAAGAGGGCACCACCCGCCGTGGCCCCGGCGGCCGTGCCGAGCAGCCGCCGCCGGGTGATGCCGCTCATACCACCACGAGCGCGGGTACCTTCGAGAGCGGCTCGGCGAGAGCGTCGATCGCCTGCGACAGCTTGCGCTTGTCGGCGCGCGTGAGCTCCGTGTAGGAGACGAAGCCGTCGCCCCGCCGGTAGCCGTCGAGCGCCTTGGCGACCGCGCCGAAGCGCTGGTCGACCTGCGTCGCAAGCGCGGCGTTGCGCGCCTGCAAGATCGGCGCGACCGCGTCGAAGGCCGCGCGCGAGCCCGCGACATTGGCCTCGAAGTCCACGAGGTCGATGTGCGAGTAGCGCTCCTCCTCGCCGGTGATCTTCGACTTGGAGACCTCGCCGAGCAGCTCGACGGCGCCGTTCGCGATCTGCGACGGCTCGAGCTTCACGCTGCGGACCTTCCTCTGCAGCAGCTCCACGTCGTCGAAGAGCTTGGTCGCGGTCCCGTTCTGCCCGCGCGCGCTGTCATGGATCCAGAGCGAGCGCTCGATCGGGTGGAAGCCGGTCCACTTCGAGGCGGGCACGTCGCCCGCGCGCGCGTCGATATCCGGGTCGAGCGAGCCGAAGCTCTCGGCCACCGGCTCGATCCGCTCGTACGGCGCTCGCGCCGACGGGTAGAGCTCCTTCGCCTCGCCGACGTCGCCCTCGCGCACCTCGGCCGCAAACGACTGCGTGTGGGTGACGAGCTGGCCGGTCTGCTGCTCGAGGTACCTGCGGTAGCTGGCGACCGCGGCGGCGAGCGCCGGGTCGGCCGCCGCCTTGACCTGCCGGCCGGTGACCGTGAGCGTGCCCTTTGCCGCGCTCGACCCCCCAGGGCAGTTGAGCGTGTAGGTGCCCGGCTGGAGCGTCAGCGAGAAGCTGCCATGGAGACCGGAGGCGATGTTCTCGATCTCGCCCAGGATGCTCGACCCCTTGAGGATCTCGAGCTCGGTGACGGCTGCGGCGCCGTCGTTGGTGACGTCGAACGTGGTCGGGCCGGACGCGACCTTCACCTGCGCGGGCGAGCAGCCGGCGTCGGTGAGCTTGACCGCCACGTGCTTCGAGCTGCCGCTCGAGCCGCCCGCCGAGCCGGAGCCGCCACTCGAGCCACAGCCCGCCACGATCAGCCCGGCGACAGCGAGCAGCGCCATGCCGCCGGCCACCATCGCGCCGGCCGGCCGCCGCCGCCGCCACGGGCGCCAGCTGTCCGGCCAGGCGACGTACAGGCCGACGGGGATCGCGTAGATCAGCCAGCCGGCCACCTCGCCGACCGTCGGCTGCGGCTGCAGGCCGAGCATGCCGGTGAGCAGCGCGCCGCGCACGGTGCCCGGGCCGACGAGCCAGGTGAGGTCGAGCGCCTGGTTCTGGAAGCTGTTGAGCCAGCCTGCCTCGTGCGCGGTGTGGATCGCGCTGGCCACGAGCCCGGCGGCCACGAGCGCGAGCACGAAGCCCGTGAAGCGGAAGAACTTGGCCAGGTTGATGCGCACGCCGCCGCGGTAGAGCAGGTAGCCGATGACCACCGCGGCGACGAGGCCGAGCACCGCGCCCGCGCCGGCCGCCGTGGTGTTGGAGGTGTCCTGGAAGACCGCGAGCAGGAAGACGGCGGTCTCGAAGCCCTCGCGGAGGACGGCGAGGAACGCCATGCCGATCAGGGCGCCGGTGGAGCCGGAGGCGAGCGCCCGCGCCGCGCCCTCCTGGAGCTCCTGCTTCAGGCCGCGGGCATTGCGGCGCATCCAGAAGATCATGTAGGTGACCGCGCTGACGGCGATCAGGCCGACAACGGTCTCGAGGCCCTCCTGCTGCTTCTGCGGCAGCTTGTTGTCGGCGATCTGGAGAAAGACGGCGATCGCCACGCACACGCCGACGGCGATCCCGACGCCGAACCACATCTTCGCGAGAGCATCCTTGCGGCCCTCCTTGACCAGGAAGGCGGCGATGATCCCGACGATCAGCGATGCCTCCACGCCTTCGCGCAACGCGATGATGAACGTCGGTAGCACGGCTCCTCGACCTCCGCGGTGGGGTTGTTAGGGCACCCTAACCGTTAGGGCGGCCTAAGTCCTATCACAGCGGTAGGAAAAGAGGCAAGCCGGAGGCGTCGCGCAGCCTGTGGAGGCTCTCTCTCAGGCCTGCGGCGAGAGCCGCTCGGCGAGGTACTTCAGTGACAGCGGGTAGCGGTAGTCGATGCCCATGTGCGTCGCGTCGAAGAGCTCGAAGTGGACGTCGCCGACGCCGATCTCGGCGAGCTCGCGGCGGAACGCCTCCGCGCCGAGGTCGAGGTACCACTCGTCGCGCTTGCCCGCGTCGATGTAGATCGCCGTCATGCCGCGCAGCGCGTCGGCGTGCTTCGGCGCCATCCGCACCGGATCCCACGCGAGCCAGCGCTCCCAGATCTCCGGGATCAGCTCGCCGGTGTCCGGATCGAAGGGCAGCCGCACGGTCCCGTCGTCGTCGGTGGAATAGCAGGCAGCCATGCACCAGGCATTCATCAGGATGCCGTCGCTGTCCTTGGTGAACGCGGGGCGGCCGCGGAACGCCTCCCAGAATTTGTCGAACGAGCCGTCGTAGTCATCGCGCAGCGCGCGCGCCGCGTCGCGGAACTCGGGCA
The DNA here is from genome assembly GCA_036494715.1 of Thermoleophilaceae bacterium. GTDB lineage: Bacteria > Actinomycetota > Thermoleophilia > Solirubrobacterales > Thermoleophilaceae > JAICJR01. Next base: position 8,825 of record DASXNY010000145.1, on the reverse strand, counting down.
GGTAGCAGACCTCGAACAGCGCGTCGCCGGCGTGCGTGGCCAGGCCGCCGAACAGGTCGGGCCGTAGCATCGGCGTGACCATCGCGCCGTAGCCTCCGCTCGACTTGCCGGTGATGCCACGGTGCTCGGGCGCCCCGAGCGTGCGGTAGCGCTCGTCCACCCATGGCACGATCTCGTCGCAGATGTAGGTGTGGTACTTGCCGGTGCCGGGGGAGTCGATGAACTGGGCCCCACCGTAGGAGGTCCAGCCGTCCACCCACACGAGGATGCATGGCGGCGCCTCGCCGCTCGCGAACAGCTCGTCGGATGTCTCCGGAAAGTTGTGCCGGAACGCGACCCGGTTACGCCACATGTCCAGTTGGCCGGTGAGGCCCTGGATCACGTAGACGGACGGGTAGCGGCGCTCCGGCTCGTCGTCGTAGCCGGGCGGGAGATAGATCCAGAGCGGCCGCTCGTGCGGGTCTCCAAGCGGATTTCCGCGCAGCGCCTCGCTCTCGAAGAGGTGCTCGTCGAAGCGTCCGGCCGGCTCTCGTCCCCACGGGTCCACGGCCGCGACTGTAGCGCCGGCGGCTCAAGGTCGCCGTCGACCCTGCCGATTTCAAGTGGCAGGACTGACGAGCCAGCGCCTCTTTACGACCGTTGGTGGCACGTCCGTTTTGAGGGGGCCCCGCTCGGGGCCCTCTCTCTTTCTGTGGTTACGATGGCGGGCGTGCGCTATCTCGTGACCGGAGGCTCGGGCTACATCGGCAGCCGCCTGGTGGAGCGCCTGTCCCAGCGCGACGACGTCGAGCGGATCCTGATCTGCGACATCCGTCCGCCCACCTCGTTCCGGCCGAAGACGGAGTTCCGGCAACTCGACGTGACCGACAAGGCGCGCGTGCGCGAGCTGGTGGAGAGCGAGCGACCGGACGTGCTGATCCACCTCGCGTTCCTGTTGAACCCGATTCACGACGAGTTCCGCATGTACGACGTCGACGTCGGCGGCACCCAGAACGTGCTCGAGGCGGCCGAGGCGGCAGGTGTCAGGCAGCTGCTCGTCACCTCGTCGGCGACGGCCTACGGCGCCTTCGCCGACAACCCGCTGCCGATCCCCGAGGACCGTCCGGTGCGCGGCGTGCCCGACTTCGAGTACGCGCGCGACAAGGCCGAGTGCGACCGCCTCTGCCAGCTCTGGGCGCTGCGCAACCCCGAGCGGGTGATGACGATCGTGCGCCCCTGCATCGTGCTCGGCCCGAACGTCGACAACTACATCGTGCGGCTGTGGAGCGACCAGCCGTTCCAGCTCGACGTGGGCGCCGGCGCCACGCCCATGCAGTTCGTGCACGAGGACGACCTGGTCGAGGCGCTGATCCTGCTGATCGCGGGCCGCCACGGCGGCGCGTTCAACGTCGGCGGCGACGGCACGCTGACCATCAACGAGCTCGGCGACATGATCGGGATGAAACGGCGGAAGCTGCCGCTGAAGGCGGCCTGGCGGCTCGCCGGGCTGATGTGGAAGCTGCGCCAGTCGGAGACCCCGCCCGGCAATCTGCACTTCGCGCTCCACCCGTGGGTGGTGTCGAACGACAAGCTCAAGTCGGTGGGCTGGCGGCCCCGGTACTCCACGCGCGAGGCGTTCGAAACCGCGATGCGCGCCCGGGGTAAGCTGCCCGTTGGCGCCTAGAAAGCAGCACTTGGCCACTGCTATGCTCGGCCCGCCTCAGAGGGCGGTTAGCTCAGTTGGGAGAGCACCAGCTCGACAAGCTGGGGGTCACTGGTTCGAGCCCAGTACCGCCCACTCACAAAAGCCCCGCAAAAGCGGGGTTTTCTGTTCGTCTTGCCGATCCCGTTGCTTCGATTTCGAGACCGGGATCAAGCAGTTGCACATTGCCTGCCCGCGGCAGTCGCGGTCCCGGGCCCGTACGATCGCTTGAAGCCATGCTGATCTACTCGATGGGCGTCTCGGTGGACGGCTTTATCGCCGACCGTGAGGGCGCGTTCGGGTGGACGGTCCCTGGCGAGGAGCAGTTTCGTTTCCACATCGCGCAGGTACGCGAGCTCGGCGGCTACCTGTGCGGCCGCAGGCTGTACGAGACGATGCTGCCGTGGGAGACGGATCCGTCGATGCGCGACGACGAGCTCGGGGCCGCGTTCGCCGACGTCTGGTGCGCGATCCCGAAGGTCGTCTTCAGCCGCACGCTCGACCGCGTTCAGGGCAACGCTCGGCTCGCCGAGGCGTCGGTGGCCGCGGAGGCCGCTGCGGCGCTAGATGCGACTGACAAGGACGTCTCGATCGGCGGCGCCGGCCTGGCCGCGGCGGCGATCGAGCTCGGCCTCGTCGACGAGCTGCGCATCTTCCGCAATCCGGTCGTCGTCGGTGGTGGCACGCCGTTCCTGCCGCCGGTCACCGAAGACGTCCCGCTGGACCTGATCGAGACCAGGACGTTCGGCTCGGGCGTGATCTACGAGCGCTACGGGCGCGCGCGCGATGAGTCGGACTGACACCGCCGTCCGAGTCACCCCGTCAGCGCACCAATCGTCGACCTATGCGATGCGGATCAGTTTCTTGTTGACGAACTCGTCGGCGCCGTAGCTCCCGAGCTCTCGGCCAAAGCCCGAGCGCTTGGTGCCGCCGAAGGGAAGCTCTGCGCTATCGGCGCCCACGATGTTCACGTAGACCATGCCGGCGTCGATCTGATCGGCGACGCGCTCCGCCTGCTCGGAGTCCGTCGTCATCAGGTATGAGCCGAGCCCGAACGGCGTGTCGTTCGCGAGCTTGACGGCCTCCTCCTCGGACGAGGCGCGATAGACCTGCGCCACGGGACCGAAGAGCTCCTCCCGGTACGCGTCGTTGTCAGGCGTGATGTCGGTCAGGACCGTGGGCTCGAAGAAGTTGCCGTCCCGGCTGCCACCGAGCGCGACTTTGGCGCCCTGGTCGACCGCGCGTTTGACCTGTTCCTCGAGACGGTCGGCGGCCACCGTCGAGGACAGCGGGCCGATTTCGGCATCGTCCAACGTGGGATCGCCCGGCTTGACCGCGCCCAGCCTCTGCTTGAACTTCTCGAGGAACGGCTCGTAAAGCTCATCGGCAACGATGAATCGCTTGGCGGCGTTGCATGACTGACCCGTGTTGTCGAGCCGCGCGGCGGCGGCGTCCTCGACGGTCTTGTCGAGGTCGTCCGTCGACAGCACGATGAAGGGGTCAGAGCCCCCTAGCTCGAGGACGACCTTCTTGAGGTTCCGCCCGGCGATCTCGGCGACGGCAGCCCCGGCGCGTTCAGAGCCGGTCACCGAGACTCCGCGCAGGCGCGGATCGGCGAGCGCCCACTCGATCTGCTCGTTGGTCGCGCGGATGTTGACGTAGGCGCCGTCGGGGAAGCCGGCCTCGTCGAAGATCTGCTGGATCGCCTCAGCCGACTCCGGGCATTGGGGCGCGTGCTTCAGCAGGATCGTGTTGCCGATCACCAGGTTCGGGCCGGCGAAACGGGCCACCTGGTAGTACGGGAAGTTCCAAGGCATGATGCCGAGCAGCACTCCCAGGGAGCTGCGCCGCACTATCGCGGTCCCGGCGCCTTCGAACCCCTTAACGGGTTCGTCCGCCATCAGGTCCTCGGCGTTGTCGGCGTAGAACCCGTAGATGTCGCCGACAAAGTCAACCTCGCCGAGGGCCTGCTCGATCGGCTTGCCCATCTCGCGCACGATGATCTCGGCAAGCTCCTGCCGCTTCTCGATGTGAAGCTCGCCCACGCGGCCGATGAGTGCGCCGCGTTCGGCGGGAGTCGTCGTAGCCGACCAAGTCTTGTGCGCCTCGTCGGCTCGCCCGATCGCGGCGCGGAGCTCGTCGTCGCCGATCGTGGGGTATTCCCTGACCGTCTCGCCGGTGGCGGGGTTAACAACTTCGTAGAGACTCAATTCGGCTCCTCATTTCGGTTCGCACGACGACGCCTCCGTAGGGCCGCGCGTTTCGCGGTCGGCCGCTAGCTGAGGAAGCTACCCGAACGCGGCGGTGCCGCGGCAGCCCCTGTTCGACGCAGCTCGCCCTTCCGCTTTGGCGTGAACCTCGAGCTGGCGCCCGCGCGATGGCGCGTGCCCGCCTAGGTCCCCCAACCAGGCAAGCGCAGGTTGAAGGTCCACGGGCCGAGGTAGCGGCCTTTGTCGCCGCGGATGTGCAGGACGTTGTAGGCGCCGTACTCCGTGCCGAAGTCGAGCTTGACCGCGCAGTTGACGTAAGCGCGGTCGACGCGATGGCAGGCGACCAGTTCTCCGGTGACCTTCGACCGGGACGAGGCGCTCACGCTCGCGGCGACGCTGTGAACGTCGCGGAGGGCGGTGGTGCGCGCCTGGTTGCCGCTCGTGGCCGCGGCGGGCGCTGCCGCGACCAGCAGGATGACTGCGCTTGCGAGCAGGGACTTGCGCATGGTGTGCCCTTTCTGTGCGATGTGGGACCGCCGAGATGGGCACCAGCGTCCGCGCTGGCCCTACCAGTCCACTACCACTTCGCTACCGCCGGCGCCCAGGGCAACACGCGGCGCCCCGAATCACCCGATCGGGATGAAGGGCGCCGATGGCGCCGCGGATTTGCAGTCGGTCAGAGGCCCGTTTCGGCGGTGATCCGTCCTGATTTCACGGCCGCGACGAGCTCCTGGTAGTCGCGCTCGTTTTGTTCCGCGTATGCCAGCGAAAACTCGAGGAGCGCGCGGTCGAAGCTGTCGCCACCGCCGAGGTACGAGGCGATCGCGATGCGGTCGCCGCTGCGCGCGTGGGCACGGGCGAGCGTCCAGCCGCAGAGCTTCCCGTACGTGGCCATTCCCTTCGGGATCATCTGCTCGATCTCCGCGGACCCTTTCCAGTCCTTGAGCTGACGGGCGTAGAAGTCGCGAGGCTGGCCATCGAGGCCAGAGTCGAGATGCACCCAGCCGAGGAAGATGTCGCTGGTTGCTTGCATCAATCGCTGCCCGACCACGACTCGCTCCCCGTGGTTCGAGAACTCGCTGGCGCCCAGGGAGTCCTCCAGCACCGACGACTCGGCCTCCTTCATCTGCAGGAAGAGCGGGTCCTGGCCGTCGCGGCCCACCAGCAGAGCAATCCACGCGCGTGTGCCTACGCTGCCCACTCCCACCACCTTGCGGGCGAAGTCGGTCAGCTCGAACTGCTCGAGGAGCACCCGCCGGTCGTGTTCGAGCGTCTCGCGATAGCTTCGCATCAGGCCGCGGAGCGCCTCGAACAGCTCCTCCCGCTCCGCGCCGGCCGCGAGCAGCTCAATCGGCACGATCAGCGGCGACTCATCCACGATCCGCGCCTCGCCGTCGACCATGTGGGTGAGCTTGGAGAAGGCCTTCATGCTGTCCTTCGTACGAGCCTTCGCCAGCTGCTGCTGCGTCCGCTTGACCATCTCGGGCTTGTACTGCGAGCCGTACTCCTCGAGCACCCGCTCGATGTCGAGGTGCGAGTACCAAACCTCGAGGTTGTTCATGGCGGCGAAGCCCGCCATCGCGGTGCGGTACTGCGCAACGGTTTCCAGCACGATCCGGTGCTGATCCTTGGCGCGGAAGCCGTTGTCGCGCGCCGCGATCAACATGCTCGCGGCCAGCCGCTTGACGTCCCACTCCCACGGACCGGGGAGCGTCTCATCGAAGTCGTTGACGTCGAACATCAACCGCCGCTCCGGCGAGGCGAACACCCCGAAGTTCGACAGATGCGCGTCGCCGCAGCACTGCACGGTGAGCCCCGACCGGGGCGTCGCCGCCAGATCGTCGGCCATGATCATCGCCGCGCCGCGGTAGAAGGTGAACGGCGATACGAGCATCCGCCCGTAACGGATCGGCACGAGCTCCGGCACACGCGTCTGCGCCTGGCGCTCCACCACCTCCACCGGATCGGCCCGACTCGAGCGCGGTTCGAAAGCCGCGTGGCTCGAACGCGGTGCCTCGGCGCGCGCCGCCTTGCCGCGCGCGATTCGCTCCGCTACGGACAGGTGCGGCACCGGCGCGCCCGGCGTGGGCGCCCCGGTCGCGGACCGCGCAGCGCCGGGTTTTGCCGGCGCCCCGTTCTTGTCCAGAACTGCTTTCGTCGTCATTGCTGCCGCCTTCCTCGCCAACGCCGAGTGGGTCCTCGGCGATCGCGCCGCTCTAGGCTGTCGCGGCCTCGAGGGCCTCGTCGCTCAGCTCGTGGGACTCGGGTGTGCCGCCGAGCTGGGTCAGTTCCTCCGAGATCGCAGGAGCGGTGTCGAAGTGCGCCAGCACGCCGATTGCCGCCTTGCCGTCGTGTAGCTCGACGGTCAGGCGCGCCTTGTCGGCATCGCTCAACCCCAGGTTCTTGTGGTGGAGTGCGCCTGCGGCCGCGCCGCCGGCAACACCGATTCCCAAGCCGACCGGTCCCAGCAGGGTGAGTACGCCTCCGATGGCTGCGCCCTTGCCGGTGCTGCGCTTGCCCACCTTGTCCTGCTTGAGCTTGCCGCCGGAATCGAGGGCCAGAATCCCGATGGCGTCGCCATCAGCGATTCCGGAGTCCTTCATCGCCACTGCAGCGTTGTCGGCCGCGAGCTCATCAGGAAAGACTCCGAGTATGAGTTGCCGGTCTGCCATTGGTGCGTCCCTTCCACGTCGATCCGGGGCATGTGTGGTGCTGGACCGGACGATTCAAGGATTCGACCCTGGGCGCATCATCCGTTTGGGATGAGAAGAAGCCCGCTGCCGGGGCCGGGTCTCTCGTTGCGGCTCAGTACTCGTCGTGGCGCCTGATCCACAGCGGCTCGGTGGCGCTCTCGTCGCGGCCCTTCGGCGTCCGGTCGAGCAGGCCGTAGTACGCCATCGCCGGCTCGAGGCCCCGGGCGGTCGTGACGTAGGTCCGGTACACCGTCCCGTCGGCGAGCGCGTACACGCTCAGGCCCGGCCCCTCGGTGACGTATCCGAGCGGGTCCGTGCCGCACATGCGCGCGTTCTGCTCGACGGTGGGCGGGATGTCGCCTTCGAGGAATGGCTTCAGCTCCTCCTCGGTATGCAGGAAGCCGAGCCCGCTGTTGAACTCGCTGCCGACGGTGGAGACCCAGCCGATCGGCCATCCCATGCGCTCCCGGTAGGCGAGCAGCTTGTCGAGCGGCGCGCGGGAGGCGAGTAGCAGCGTGGTGTCCCTGGCGCTCAGGTGGGCGACCTGGGGGGCGAGTGTGTCCGCGATCGAGGTGCAGACCGGGCAGCCCGCATCGTAGGGCGGCCCGAACATGAAGTGGTAGATCATCAGCTGGGAGCGGCCGTCGAAGAGCTCGGCGAGGGTCTTCGTGCCGTCCTCGGTCTCGAAGCGGTACTCCTGCTCGACGGCGACCCAAGGCAGATCGCGACGCTTCCTGGCCAGCTCGTCGCTGCGGCGCGTGAGCTCCTTCTCCTCCTTGAGCAGCTCGTCGCGCTCAGCCTTCCATTCCTCCTGCGTACCGATCGTGTGCTCGGTCATTGCGTGCCACCTCCAGTGTGAGTCCGCGGCGTTCGGTATATAGTTAGCACAATGGCTAACGATACGTTCAGAGCCCTCGCGCACCCGCTGCGGCGCGACATCGTCGAGCGGCTAAGCGGTGGCGTGGCGACGGTCGGGGAGGTGACGCGCGACTTCGGCGTGTCCAAGCCGACGATCTCGCGGCACCTGAAGCTGCTCGAGGAGGCTGGCGTTGTCAGCCGCGTGATCGACGGTAGGACGCACCGCCTCACCCTGCGGCCGGAGGCGCTCATCGAGGCGTCGGACTGGCTCGAGCTCCAGAGCGAGCGCTGGGAGCGACTCTTCGACGTCGTGGGCGAATACCTCGAGGAACGGAAGGAGCCGGCGTGACACAGGAGTCCAGCTACGTCTTGCGGATAGAGCGGACGTTCGCCGCGTCGGCCGAGGAGGTGTTCGACGCGTGGACCAGTCCCGAGGTGATGCGGCGCTGGTTCCACTGCTTCGCCGACTGGGAGACGCCCGAGGCCGAGGTCGATCTGCGGGTGGGCGGCAAGGTGCGTGTGGTGATGCGGCGGCCCGACGGCAGGGACGCCGGGATGGGAGGCGAGTACAGGCTGATCGAGCGGCCGCACCGGCTGGTGATGACCTGGACCTTCGACGACCACGCCGCGAACGAGCAGCTGATCGAGCTCACCTTCTCGGAGTCCGAGGGCTCCACGACGGTGCTGATGGTGAACAGCGATATCTCGACCGACGGGCGCCGGGACGCCCAGGACCTCGGATGGCACGGGTGCTTCATCGAGCTCGCGCGCGCGATCGGCTGACGCGCCTCAGCCCGGCGATCCTGCTGATCGCAGTCGCCGCCGTGTGCTGGGCGATCACCGCGCGGCGCATGGACGGCATGGACATGGGGCCCGGCACCGACCTCGGCAGCCTTGGCTGGTTCGCCGTGGTGTGGACGACGATGATGGCCGCGATGATGCTGCCCTCGCTCGTGCCGATGGCGCTGACGTACGCGGGGACCAGCCGCGGCACGGGGGAGACCGCTCCGACGGCGGCCACCGCCGTCTTCGCCTGCTGCTACCTGCTGACCTGGCTTGGTGCGGGCGTCCTGGCCTACGCGCTGATCCGCGGCGTCGGTTCGCTCGACCTCTCGTGGCTCGCCTGGGATCGCGATGGGCGCTACGTCGCCGGCGGCGTGATCCTGGGTGCCGCGCTGTACCAGCTGACGCCCGTGAAGGCCGAGTGCCTGCGCCACTGCCGCAATCCTGAGCTGCTCACCGGGCGCTGGCGGCCCGGTCTCTCCGGCGCGCTGCTGATGGGGGTCGAGCATGGCGGCTTCTGCATCGGCTCGAGCTGGGCGCTGATGGGCGTGCTCTTCGCGATCGGCGTGATGAACGTGGCGTGGATGGTCGTGGTGGCGG
>DASXNY010000144.1:0-8588 GCA_036494715.1 Thermoleophilaceae bacterium | reverse complement strand
GCGCGCAGGCCCTGGGCGAACGTGAGCCCGGCGCGCTGGTTCACCTGGACCTGGTTGATCCCGTCCAGCTGGTATTCGACCGGGTCCTCGATCGTGATGATGTTCTGCTCGGGCGAGTTGATCGCGTTCAGCGCCGCGTAGAGCGTGGTCGACTTACCGGAGCCGGTCGGCCCCGTGACGAGCACGGCGCCGTAGGCCTGATGGAAGGCGTGCTCGAAGCGGTCGCGCGCGTCGTCGCGCATGCCCAGCGTGTCGAGCGTGAGCAGCACCGACTCTTTGTCGAGGACACGCATCACGATGCCCTCGCCGTGCACCGACGGCAGCGTGACCACGCGAACGTCGATCGGGTGGCCCTCGATCACGAGCGACACGCGGCCGTCCTGGGGCAGCCGCTTCTCGGCGATGTCGAGGTTGGCCATGATCTTCACGCGCGAGACGACGCCGGCCACCATGCGGCGCGGGATCGTGGTCGACTCGCTGAGCACGCCGTCCACGCGGAAGCGCACTCGCATCTCGCGCGAGCCGTCGGGCTCGAAGTGGAGGTCCGAGGCGCCGTCCTGGACGGCCTGGGCGATGATCGAGTTGACGAGCTTGATGACCGGCGCGTCGTCCGCCGACTCGCGGATGTCGGAGACGAGCGCGAGATCCTCGGACTCGTCCTCCTGCACCGCCTCCGCGATTGCGTCGTCGAGGCGGTTCATGCGCGAGATCAGCGCCGCCACATCCTCGGCGGACGCCACCACCGGGCGCAGCTCGTGCCCGGTCATCAGCTTGAGGTCGTCGAGCGCGAGCACGTTCGACGGGTCCGCCATCGCCACGAGCAGGACCCCGTCCTCGAAACCGATCGGCACCGCGTTGTAGCGGCGCGCGGCCTGCGCGTTCACGAGGTTGAGCGCGCCGATGTCCGGCTTGTAGATGGAGAGGTCGACGTGGTCGAGGCCGAAGCGCTCGGCGGTGGCGCGCGCGAGCTGCTCGGCCGTGAGGACGCCGGCCTGGAACAGCACCTGCTCCGGCGTGCGCCCGCTCGACTTGGCCTCCTCGACGGCGGCCTGCACGCGCTCCTCGACCACGAAGCCGAGCTCGACGATGACGTCCGAGATGAAGCGCCCGCGTCCGCCGCGCTTGCGCGGAGGGGTGAGCCCGTTGCTGGTCTCGGGCGGGATCTCGGCGGCGGCCGCCGCAGCGGTTCCGTCGCCGCCGGGGATTGCCTGCAGGTGTGGCGCGTCTGTGCGGTCTGTCATCGAGCCACGTCCGCCACGTCCTGGCGGAGTGACCCGGCGTCGATGAAGCCCTCGAGGACCTGAGCCTTCTGGCTGCGGTCAACGATGACGATCGACGGAGCTTGGGAGACGTTCAGCCCCTCGACGACACGGCGGTAGTCCGCCAGATTGGAGAGCTTGTCCATGAAGACAGCAGTCCCGTGCCCTGCGCTGGCCTTGAGGGCGCGAACCGAATCAGCGGTGAGCGTGTCGTCCGCGCCGGCACCTCCGAAATACAGCACGACCACTTGGTGCTTCGCAAAGGCCTGCGCCACCTTGATGGGCAGTCCTACCGCCGCACCCGCCTCCTGGCCGGCCGGAGTACTTGCCTTCACGGGGGCCGACTTCTTCGCGGCGCTGTGCTTCACCGGCTTGGCCGGTGCAGCCGCCGCGTGCTTGACTGGCTTAGACGCCGCGTTGGTGGCGGGGGCCGGCTTCGGCGTGGCCACGTGCGCGGGCGCCGGGGTGGGAGTCGCAGAGCTGCCGGACTTGCCGAGCTTGTGCGACGCCGTGAAGGCGATCGCGACGAGCAGTGCTCCGATGATCCCGAGGAGGGCTGGACGGGGGAGAGCCATCGCCCTGCATATCGGCAGGGGGTAGACGGATATTTAGGGGGTCACTGGAATGTCCAGCGTCATCTGGACACCGCGGCCGCGCGCATCGCCTGGATCGGCGCGTCCAGCCCCGTCCAGCGCTCGAAGCTGAGCGCTCCCTGGCGTACCAGCACCTCGAGCCCGTCGACCGTCCGCGAGCCGCCCCGCGCGGCCCATTCGAGCAGCGGGGTGTGCTCGGCTCCATACACGAGATCGGCAACCAGCGGGGGTGGGTCAAGCTCGTCGAGCTGCAACGCCCTCAGCGTGGCCGCTTCGTCCAGCCGCGGCGCGAGACCCACGGAGGTGGCATTGACGAGCAGGTCGCAGGACGCAGGACGCAGGATCTGTTCGACGCCCAGCTCTGCCGCCAGCGCCTTCGCGCGCTCTGGCGTTCTGTTCCAGACCGCGATCTCTGCGGCGCCCGCCTGCTTCAACGCCCACACCACCGCGCGCGCCGCCCCGCCGGCGCCGAGCACGAGCGCGCTCAGTCCCCGCGCGTCCTCGCCGAGTGCCGCGAGGAAGCCCGGGGCGTCCGTGTTGTGAGCCTCGATCCCGCCGTGCTCGAGGAACGTGAGGGTGTTGGCCGCGCCGATCGCGTCGGCGGAGGGCGTGCGCTCGTCGGCCAAGTCGAGCGCCGCGCGCTTGTGCGGGATCGTGACGTTGGCGCCACGGAAGCCCGAGCCGGGCAGTGCGCGCACCGTCTCCGGGAAGAGTGCGGGCGGCACCGGCAGCTTGACGTAGCGCCAGTCGAGCCCGGTGGCCCGGAAGGCGGCGTTCTGAATCTGCGGCGAGCGGCTGTGCGCCACCGGGAAGCCGAGCACCCCGGCGAGGCTGATTCCCGGGTCCCCTACTTCTTGCACGTCGCCGGCGACTTGCCCCCGTTCTTCGTCCTCGCGGCGTTGTAGCGGGCGCTGTCGCGCTCGAACTGCGCCTCGGTGCTCGAGAACGCGTGCTCACCGTTGCCGCACGGCTTGACGACGAAGAAGAGGAACTTGGTGTGGGCCGGGTGCGCCGCGGCCTGGATCGAGGCGAGCCCGGGGTTGCCGATCGGGCCCGGCGGCAGCCCCTGGTGGTTGCGTGTGTTGTAGGGGCTCGACGACTGGAGCTGGGACACCCGCAGGGGCCTCGTCCAGTCGTTCAGCGCGTAGCGCAGCGTCGAGTCGATGCCGAGCGGCATCTGGTCGTGCAGCCGGTTGTAGACCACGGAGGAGATCAGCGGCCGGTCCTTCGCCACCTGGGCCTCGCGCTCGATCATCGACGCGATGACCAGCACGTCGTACGGCGTCAGGTTCTTCTTGCGCGCGTACGCGAGGTTGACCTTCGAGAAGTTCTGGCGGAACGCCTGGAGTTGCTCCTTCACGAGCGTGCGTGCACTCGCGCCCTTCTTGAGCTGGTAGCTCGCCGGGAACAGGAAGCCCTCGAGGTTGCGCGCGTGGCGCGCGCCGTACTTGTGCGGGTTGAGCGCCGGTGAGCGCACGCTGGCGGCGAGGTAGCTGCCGCCCAGTCCGTGCGCGAGCGGAGCGATCTCGCGGCGCGACTTGCCCTCCGGGATCACGATCCGCACGACGTTGGGCGGCACTCCCTTGGACAGCGCGTCGAGCGCGGACGCATAGCTCATGCCGCGCTGCATCGTGTAGACGCCGGGCTTCAGGTCGCCGCTGTCGCCGGCCAGGCGCGCGCGCAACTCGAAGAAGAACGAGCTCGACACGACGCCCTTCTGCGCCAGCAGGTCGCCGATCTCTCCCAAGCTCGCACCCTGCGGCACGGTCACGGTCACGTTGCCGGAGCCATTGCCCTTGCCGGGCTGGAAGAGCGAGAACAGGAACCACACCGCGACGCCCACGATCACGAGCGCCAGCACGGCGACGATCCGCCGGGCCCATACGCGCGGCCCGCGCGGCCCGCGCGGCGAGTGGGCCCTGCGCGGCGGTAGGAACTCGCGGTCCTGCACGTACAGCCCGTCGCCGTGCCCGTCGCCGTCGCCGTCGCCGCTCCGCCGCGCCTCGCGCTCGAGCCGCGCGCGTTCGCGTTCAGCATCCGAGCGTTCGCCCGGGATGGATGGCGGGCCTTGTTCGCTCAACTCGTTCGCCCGCCAGTGGCCAGGTACGCCTCGAGCAGGTGCGCGGCCGCGCGCGAGTCGGCGCCGGCGCCGCCACCAGTGCGTTCGGCCTGTCGTGTCGTGAGGCGTTCGTCGTGCATGTCCACAGGAACCGAGACGAGCTCACCAAGGCGGGCCGCGAACTCGCGCGTGGCGCTTGCCTGCTGGCCCTCTTCCCCAGCAAGCGTCAGCGGCAAACCGACAACCACGCGCTCGACCTCATTCTCGTTCGCTAACTGCGCAAGTCTCGCGAGGCCCTTGCGGGTGGCCGGCCGCTCGACCGCCCCGATCGGGGTGGCAAGCGTGCCAGTGGGATCGGACAACGCGCAGCCGCAGCGCGCGTCGCCGAAGTCGAGCGCGAGGATCCGGCTCATGCGAGGGCGCGTTCTATCGCAACTCGCGCTGCGACGATGGCCTCCGGGAGCTTGTCGGGTTCGCGGCCCCCAGCCTGGGCCATGTTGTCGCGGCCGCCACCGCCGCCGCCGGTGGCCTGGGCGGCCACGCGCACCACGTCGCCGGCCTTGAGGCCGCGCTGCACCGCCGCGTCGGAGAAGTTGGCCACCAGGTGCACACGTCCGTCCACCGCGGTGCCGAGCACGACGGCCGAGTCGCCGAGCGTCTGCTTGACCCGGTCCGAGAGCTCGAGCAGCGCCTTCGCGTCGGGCGCCTCCACCACGTCGGCCACCACGCGGATGCCGTTCAGCTCCTGCGCGCCGCCCACGAGTGACTCGGCCAGCGCGCGGTCGTCCTCGCGCGGGCGCTTCTGAGCGTCGCGCAGCTGCTGCTGGAGCTTCTCGACGGCGGACACCACCTCGTGCTCGGGCACCCTCAACATCCCGGCCAGCTCGCTCAGGTTCTGGCTGCGCCGGCGGAAGAGATCGACGCCGGCCGGCCCCGTGAGCGCCTCGATGCGGCGTACGTTCGAGGCGCTCGAGGTCTCGTGCGTTACGTGGAAGAGGCCGATCTCCGCGCTCGAGGCGACGTGCGTGCCGCCGCAGAGCTCGCGCGACACGTCCGCGATCTCCACCATGCGCACGATGTCGCCGTACTTCTCGCCGAACAGCGCCATCGCGCCGAGCCGCTCCGCCTCGTCGCGCGTGGTCTGCACCGCGCGCACCGGGTGGCTCTCGAGGATCCAGGCGTTCACCTGCTCCTCCACGCGCGCGATCTGGTCGTGCGTCAGCCGCTCGCCGTGCGTGAAGTCGAAGCGCAGCTTGTCGGGGCCGACGTAGGAGCCCGCTTGGCGAACATGCGTGCCGAGCTCGTCGCGAAGCGCCTGGTGCAGCAGATGGGTGGCGGTGTGGTTGGCCATCGTCGCGAGGCGGGTGTCGCGATCCACGAGCGCGCGCGCCGGCTCGCCCAGCGTCAGCTCCGCGCCGTCCTCGACCACGAGCGACAGCGCCTGGTCATCGCCCAGGCGGAAGACGCCGTCCACCCGCGCGGGGCCCGACGGCGTCTCGACGAGGCCCGAGTCCGACACCTGGCCGCCGCCCTCCGCGTAGAACGGGCTCTCGGGCAGCTTCGCGAGGAAGCGCCCGTTCTCGCGCTCGAGCGCGCCGATCGTGGTCTCCCACTCGGTGGCCTCGTACCCGACGAAGGTGCTCTGGAAGCCCGCCGAGCGCGCGAACGACTGCACCCGGTCGTGCGACTCGTCCGCGCCGCGCCGGCCGCGTGCCCGCGCGATCTGGCGCGCCTCGTCCATCAGCTCGTTGAAGCCGTCGTCGTCCACGGACAGGCCGTCCTCGGCGAGCAGCTCCTTGGTCAGCTCGTAGGGGAAGCCGTAGGTGTCATGCAGGCGGAACGCGTCCGCGGCGTCCACCCAGGAGGTCTCGTCCTGCTTCGCGCGCGCGGCGATCTCGGCGAGCAGCCGCTCGCCCTGCTCGAGCGTGCGCCCGAAGCTCTCCTCCTCGGAGGTCACCCACTTGCTGATCGTGTCGCGCTGCCGGGCGAGCTCGGGATAGGCGCCACCCATCACCTCGATCACGGTGTCGCAGAGCCGCGGCAGGAAGTGCTCCTCGATGCCGAGCTTGCGCCCCTGCTGGATCGCCCGCCGCATGATGCGGCGCAGCACGTAGCCGCGGTCCTCGTTCGAGGGCACCACGCCGTCCGCCAGCAGGAAGGTCATCCCGCGGCCGTGGTCCGCCAGGATGCGGAGGGCGCGCGTCACGTCCTTGCTCTCCCCCATCTTGTGGCCAGAGAGCGACTCGCCGAGCTGCACGAGCGGCAGGAACTCGTCGGTCTCGAAGACCGACGGCACGTCCTGCTTGATGGCGGCCATGCGCTCGAGCCCGAGGCCGGTGTCGATGTTCTGCTCCGGCAGCGAGGTGACCGTGCCGTCGTCGTGGAGGAACAGCTGCATGAACACGAGGTTCCAGTACTCGAGGAAGCGCTCGGTGTCGTCGCCGGGCCGGTCGTCGGCACCGCCGAACTCGACGCCGCGGTCGAGGTACAGCTCCGAGCACGGGCCGCACGGCCCGGTCGGGCCGGCCTGCCAGAAGTTGTCGTCCCGCCCGAGGCCGACGATGCGCTCGCGCGGAACGCCGAGGGACTCCCACGCCGCGATCGCCTCCTCGTCGGGGCCGAGGCCCAGCTCGTCGTCGCCGGCGAAGACGGTGATCCAGATCGCCTCGGGGTCGAAGCCGAGGCCGTCGACCGAGAACTCGAGCGCGTACTGCGCGGCGCCGTCCTTGAAGTAGTCGCCGATCGAGAAGTTGCCGAGCATCTCGAAGAACGTGAGGTGACGCAGCGTGTTGCCGACGTTCTCGATGTCGGTGGTGCGGAAGCACTTCTGGCAGGTCGTGAGCCGGTTGCTGGGCGGCTTCTCACGGCCCAGGAAGTACGGCTTGAGCGGGTGCATCCCGGCCGTGGTGAGCAGCACCGACGGGTCGTAGTCGGCGGGCACGAGCGAGCCTGACGGCAGCCGCCGATGGCCGCGCTGCTCGAAGAAAGAGAGGAAGGTCTCGCGGATCTCGTCCGACGACATGGTCCGCATGCGCCCCGGAGTGTATGAACGGGCGTCATAAAAAGGCGCGATGCAGCCGCTCGGCCCCCGCCTCGCCGGGGTCGTCCTCGAGCAGCATGCCGACCCCGAAGCGGTACTTCGAGATGGTCACGGGGTCGTGCCCGTGCTCGGCCAGGAGCCGATCGACGGGTCCCTGACCCTCCTCGGTCTTGGTCTCCACGAGCGCGAGATCGTCGCGCAGCGTGGTCGCCGCGCCGTCCGGCGTGGCCAGCCGCACGTCGACGTCGATGGTCACCCGCTGCCCGCCGTCGACAGCGGCCAGGGTCATGCGGTGGTAGCGCGTGATCAGGCTCGGGGCCAGCCGCTCCGGCATGGGCTGGCCGGCGAGCTCGCGCATCGCGTCGTCTAGGAACTCGCGCGCCTCGGGGTCCAGGCCGCCGTGGCCGGACGGGTCGTGCGCGAGCTGGCGCTTGGTCGTCTCGTCCTGGTCGTTCTTGACCTTGATCTCGACGAAGCAGGAGGCGGTCTCGCGGTACAGGCGCGTGCGCACCTTGAACCGCGGGCGCACGCCGTCGACGTGCTCGCGGAAGCAGCGCAGGTCCGGCGTGTCGAGGTAGACGCTCTCGTAGTCGAAGCGCCGGCGGTCGTCGATCTCGAGCGCGTCGTACTCGTCCGCGGCGCTCGCGATCACCTCCGCCAGCGCATCGCGCGCGACCACGTACTTGCAGTCCACGCGGCGACGCAGCGCGGCGCGCTCGTCGAGATCCTTCAGGCTCACGGGCCCGAGGCCGTGCACCGCCTGCTCCAGCGCGCCGCTCAATCCGGAGCCCCGCACGCTCCGGGGCTTACCCGTTCACCGATTTTTCACAACTGGCCGATGACCCCGTGGCCGAGCACGCGATCGCCCTCCATCAGGCAGGCGACCTGGCCCGGAGCGACCCCGAACACCGGCTCGTGCAGGGAGACCTCCAAGCGGCGGTGGCGGCCGGCGGCGGCGGGGCCGTCGAGGCTCGCCGGCAGCGGCGCGGCGTGATAGCGCAGCCGGATCCGGTCGACGCGGTCGCCGTCGCGGTGCAGGGTCGCGGGCCGCACGCGCACCCGCGTGCGGCGCAGGTCCTCGCGGCGGCCGACGACGACCCGGTTGGCGCGAGTGTCGGTCGCGACGACGTACAGCGGAGCGGGCGCGCCGCCGACCCCGAGGCCGCGACGCTGGCCGACCGTGTAGGCGTGGGCGCCGCGGTGGCGGCCGAGCACCCTGCCGTCGCCGTCGACCACGTCGCCGGCGCGCGCGCGCAGGCCGCCGTGGCGGTGCAGGAAGCGCTCGCGATCGGTGCCGGCCAGGAAGCAGAGGTCCTGGGAGTCGGGCTTGCCAGCGACCGCGAGGCCCGCGGCGGCGGCGCGGTCGCGCACCTCGTGCTTGTGCAGCTCGCCGAGCGGGAAGCGCAGGCGCGCGAGCGTCGCCGGCGTGACCGCGCAGAGCATGTAGGACTGGTCCTTGTCGCGGTCCAGCGCCGTGCGCAGGAGGGGGCCCTCGGGCTCGTCGGCGGCGATGCGCGCGTAGTGGCCGGTGGCCAGCGTGGCGGCGCCGATGCGGTCGGCCAGCGCGAGCATGTCGTCGAGGCGGACGTCGCCGTTGCAGCGCACGCAGGGGTTCGGCGTCTCCCCCGCGGTGTACG
>DASXNY010000143.1:0-1917 GCA_036494715.1 Thermoleophilaceae bacterium | reverse complement strand
ACCGCGCGGGCGAGCGGGCCGGTGATCACGATGCCGATCGCCACCATCGTGATCAAGACGACCACGAGCAGCGTCACCGCCACCTGCAGCGGCCGCAGCTTCCAGAACGGCCGCCCCTCCTTGACCTCGTAGATCGCGTTGTTGGCGCGCATGAACGCGCCGACGTAGCCGGATGCCGACCAGAGCGACACGAGCACACCCACGCCGAGCAGCGCCCCCGCGCCACCCTTGCTCTTCACCACGCCCTGGATCGGCTTGCGGAACGTGTCGACCGCCGACGACGGGCCGATGTCGTTGACGATCCGCAGCACCGCGTCGCTCGTCCGCGGGTATTGACCGACGAGCCCGAGCAGCGCAACCAGTACGAGCACCATCGGGAAGAGCGACATCACGCCGTAGTAGGTGAGCGCCGCCGCCCAGTCGGTCAGGTTGTCCTCGCGGAACTCCTTGATCGTCCGCTTGATCACCCCTCGCCAGCTGCTCACGCTCAGCTCGGCCGGATTCGACGGACCGCTCACGTGTCGCTTCCGCCACAAGCGCATGGCTAAGTGTTACCCGCCGGGCGGCTAGTACAGCGGACCGGGCAGCGCACGCTCGGCGCGGTCCTCCCAGTCGTCGATATTGCGGCGGACGAGGACGAACATCGCGGCGATCACCGCCACACCGAGCGCGATGAAGGTGACCGTGACCGTCGTGTCGAGCTTCTTAAGCAGGTGCGCCGTGTAGTAGTAGCCGAAGCCGTAAATCGACGCCCACACGATCCCGCCGCTGGCGTTGAACACGAAGAAGCGCGGGAATGGCATGTGGTTGGCGCCCGCAAGCGCCGCCGCGTAGGTGCGCAGGATGCTGACGAAGCGGCCGAAGAACACGACCTTGCCGCCGTGCACGAGGAACAGATAGCGGCCCAGCTTGAGTCTGCGCTCGTCGATCCCGACGCGGTATCCGTAGCGGCGCAGCAGCGGCCAGCCGCCGTGCCGGCCGATCGTGTAGCCGATGTTGTCGCCTACGATCGCGCCCGCCGCGGCCACCAGCACGATCAGCCCAATCGACAGGTTGTGCGTGGTGCCGGCGTACAGCGACGCGGCGATCAACATGGTCTCGCCGGGCACGGGTACGCCGATGCTCTCGACGCCCACGACGACGAAAACCGCGAGGTAGCCCCAGTCCATCAGCCACTGCTCGAGGCGGCCGTGGGCGATGAGCGCTCCGAGCGTGGTCACCTATCCATCCTCACCGACGGCATCATTACCGCCTCATGTCGAGGCTCGAGGACAGGCTGGCGTCGGGCGTCACGGCCGTGACCGCCGAACTGCCGGTGGTGGACGGCGGCGGCGTCCCCGCGGTGGAGCAGCGGCTCACGCCGCTGCGCGACTGGGTGGACGCGGTCAACGTCACCGACAACACCGCCGCTCACGCGCACGCCTCGCCGCTCGCGGTGGCCATCGCGACGCTCGGCTCAGGGGTCGAGCCGGTCATGCAGCTCGTCTGCCGCGACCGCAACCGGCTCGCGCTCCAGGCGGACATAGTCGGCGCGTCGATGCACGGGATCGAGAACCTCTGCTGCCTCACCGGCGACGACGTCGGCGCGGGTGACGAGCCCGAGGCGCGCGCCGTGTTCGACCTGAACGGCACCAAGCTCGTCGAAGTGGCGAAGACGCTTGCGGGCGGCCGCTACCTCTCGGGCAGGACGATCGAGCCGGCGCCGAAGCTGTTCGTCGGCGCCGTTGAGACCACAGGCTCGCCGCCGTTCGACGGGCGCATCGAGCGCGCGCTGACGAAGGCCGATGCCGGCGCCCGCTTCCTGCAACTTCAAATCGGCTTTGTGCCGGAGTACCTCGAGGGCTTCATGGAGGCGGCGACCGAGCTGCGCGAGCGCGTCGCGCTGATGCCGTCGATCTCGATCCTGCGCTCGGCGCG